>JBDSKZ010000118.1:0-7627 GCA_039916625.1 Pedococcus sp. | reverse complement strand
GGCGTCGAGGTCGACCTCGACGCCCACGACCGCACGGCGGACCCGGCGCAGCTCGTCGGCCCCGACGAGGGCCCGCAGCTCCTCGGGGACGCTGGCAGTGGCCGGGCGTGCGCCGAGGGCCGGCTGGGGGTACCAGGTGTCCAGGACCACCCCGTCGTTGGTGGTCGTGGCGAGTCCGAAACCCCAGGCGCTGTGCTCACTGCTCATGGTGGCAAGCCTAGGGGAGCGAGCAAGCTTCCCGGGACGCTGGATAGGGTCGTGCTCATGGCCCACCACCTCGCCGACCCCGTCCCCCTGGACCTGTCTGCAGACGTCGTGACGTTGACCGCGGCGCTGTGCGACATCGAGTCCGTCAGCCTCGACGAGCAGCAGGTCTGCAACGCCATCGAAGCAGCACTGGCCCCCCTGGGGCACCTGACGGTCACCCGCATCGGCAACACGCTCGTGGCGCGCACCGAGCTCGGTCGCGACGAGCGGGTCGTCCTCGCCGGCCACATCGACACCGTGCCGCTGACGCGCAAGCCCGCCAACCTGCCGACCCGCCGAGACGGTGACGACCTCGTGGGCCGCGGGACCGTCGACATGAAGGGCGGGGTCGCCGTCCAGCTCAAGGCCGCCCTGGTCACCGAGCCGAGCCGCGACCTGACCTTCGTGTTCTATGAGGGTGAGGAGATCGACAGCAGGCACAACGGCCTCCTCCACGTGCAGGAGCAGCGCCCCGAGCTCATCGCGGACGCCGACTTCGCGGTCCTGCTCGAGCCGACAGCGAGCCAGGTGGAGGGTGGCTGCAAGGGCACCCTGCGCGTCGACGTGACCGTCCGTGGTGTCGCGGCGCACTCGGCCCGACCGTGGAACGGGCGCAACGCCATCCACGCCGCGGCCGACCTCCTGGGCGCCCTGACGGCATACGAGCCGGCCACGGTGACGGTCGACGGGCTGGACTACCACGAGGCCCTCAACGCCACCGGGATCCGCGGCGGCATCGCCGGCAACGTCATTCCCGACGAGTGCGTCGTGACGGTCAACTACCGCTATGCCCCGGACAAGACCCCCGAGGCCGCGCTCGCGCACGTTGCCGAGGTGTTCGAGGGCCATGAGCTCATCGAGCTCGACAACGCCCCCGGCGCCCGCCCCGGCCTGGACCTTCCGGCGGCCAAGGCGTTCGTCGAGGCGCTCGGCCTGCCCGTCATCGCCAAGGAGGGCTGGACCGATGTCGCCCGCTTCTCCGCCATGGACATCGCGGCGGTGAACTTCGGCCCGGGCGACCCCAACCTCGCCCACCACGACGACGAACGTTGTCCCGTCTCGCAGCTCGTGTCCGCGGAGGCCGCCCTGCTGCGCTGGCTCGCCTAGCTCGCGCCACCCATCCGCTCGCGTAGGTTGGGCGCGTGAGCGACGAGACGACCACCAGCAAGGACTACGAGTACCACACGGGCCCGGTGACGTTGCGGGGCTCGCGAGTGCCGGGGACCACCACCGACCAGCGGCTGCTCGACAGCCGGGGCTCGAGCGAGTGGGTGCACACCGACCCGTGGCGCGTGATGCGCATCCAGAGCGAGTTCGTCGAGGGGTTCGGGGCCCTCGCCGAGCTCGGCCCCGCCGTGAGCGTGTTCGGGTCGGCCCGCACCAAGCCCGGCACCCCCTTCTACGAGCTCGGCACCGAGGTGGGTCGCCGCCTCGTGGAGGAGGGGTATGCCGTGATCACCGGCGGTGGGCCGGGCGCCATGGAGGCAGCCAACCGCGGGGCCATCGAGGCCGGTGGAGCGTCCGTGGGGCTCGGGATCGAGCTGCCGTTCGAGCAGGGGCTCAACGAGCACGTCAACCTCGGCGTGAACTTCCGCTACTTCTTCGCCCGCAAGACGATGTTCGTCAAGTACGCCCAGGGGTTCATCGTGCTGCCCGGTGGGTTCGGCACCCTTGACGAGCTGTTCGAGGCGGTGACGCTCGTGCAGACCCAGAAGGTCACGTCGTTCCCGATCGTCCTGATGGGCACGCAGTACTGGGGCGGGCTGCTCGACTGGCTGCGCGGCACCGTTTTGGACGCCGGCACCGTGAGCAAGAAGGACATCGACCTGCTGCACCTCACCGACGATGTGGACGAGGCCGTCCGCATCGTCACCTCGACCGACCAGGCGGTGGCGCCCAAGCGTCCCGAGTGACCCATGGACTCGAGGCCCGTCTGCGGCGATGATGGAGCGATGAACATCTCGCCGCTGCCGAGGCACGGTGACGTCGTGGTCGGCCGTGACGTCGCCGGCCGGACGCTGCGCATCTCCGGTCACCCGGAGAGCGGGCGAGTCGTCCTGTCGATCTGGCAGGACACGGTGTGCAAGGCGACCGTGCGCCTCCTCGCCGAGGACGTCCCCGCCGTGGTGGAGATGCTGGCGCGCAGTGCCCTCACACCGGGGTCCGCGGACAAGGACGCGCGCGCGTTCGACGCGGCCGGCTGACACCGATTCTCCCGCGCGCCACCCCGAGGGTGGCCGGCCGGCGACACGTCGACCGATACCGGGCTGAATAGGTCGCTACCAGCACTTCGTGCGACGATCATCTGCGTGATCTGGGTCTTCTTCACCGTCATCGCCGTACTGCTCATCGGCGCCGTCGCCGCGCTCGTGACCGGCCGGGTCGGCTACGACCCGATGGCCGAGGCGACGACGACCCAGAGCGCGCCTGCGCTGTCGGACGGCTTCGCCTCCGACGAGATCTCGGCGGTGCGCTTCGACACCGCCCTGCGCGGCTACCGCATGGACCAGGTCGACGATGTCCTGGACCGGCTGCAGGCCCGGATCGCCGAGCTGGAGAGCTCCAGGGACGCGGTGCTCTGACGTCGTGGCCACCCTCCACCTCACCCGCCACACGTCCGCAAGCCCCGCGGCGGTGTGGGACGTCGTCAGCGGGTTCGCCGGGTACGGCGACTGGATGCCGATGACCCGGATGACCATCGACGACGGCGCACCGCGTGTCGGGTGGGGTTTCATCGGCATCAGTGGTGTCGGTCCGCTCAGCTTCTCCGACTCCATGCTCGTCACCCGCTGGGAGCCGGCCGCGGGCGCCACCGGAGCCACCCGACCCGTTGCCCCAGCGGTGTTCCGGATCGTCAAGACGGGCCGGCTCCTCGGCGGCTTTGCCGAGATCACCGTCACCCCCGAACCGAACGTCAGCACCCCTGGAGCCATGGGGGCCCGGCTCGACTGGGTCGAGGACGTCGTGGTGCGCCCCATGCCCTTCAAGCGCTTCTTCGCTCCGGTGCTCGACCGGGCGAGCAGGTGGCTCTACGGCCGCGCGGTCGACGCCATGCTCTCCCGGGCCGTCGAGACCTCTCGGGCCGTCGAGGCCTCTCGAGCCGTCGAGACCTCCCCGGCCGGGTCCGGGACGGATGAACCCACCGAGGGCGCCGGGTCGTCCCCGTGAGCGGCCTGGTCGTCGGATCCGACGGGGTGCCGCGCTGCGCCTGGTCCGGGTCCAGCCCGGACTACCTCGCGTACCACGACACCGAGTGGGGGGTCCCCGTCCACGGTGAGCAGCACCTGTACGAACGACTCACCCTCGAGGCGTTCCAGTCCGGGCTGTCGTGGATCACCATCCTGCGCAAGCGTCAGGCGTTCCGCGCCGCCTTCGCGGGCTTCGACGCCGAGGTGGTCGCGACGTTCGACGACAGCGACCGCGAGCGACTGATGGGCGACGCCGGCATCGTCCGCAACAGGGCCAAGGTCACGGCCGCGATCCACAACGCCGGCGCCGTCCTGGCCCTGCGTCAGCACGGCGGTCTCGACGCCTACGTCTGGTCGCACGCCCCCGCACGACACGCCCCTCCGCGCTCGGCCGAGGACTTCCGAGCGACCTCACCGGAGAGCATCGCGCTCGCCAAGGGCCTGAAGAAGGCAGGCTTCGTCTTCGTGGGCCCGACGACCATGTATGCCGCGATGCAGGCCTGCGGCCTCGTCGACGACCACGTCGTGGGTTGCCACCGTGCGGGTGCCGGGCCCGAGGGGGGCAGGCAGGGATCGTGACGGGGAAGCTGTCGTGTTGAGGTCGCTGACCGTGAAGGTGGCGCTGACCTACCTGGCGCTGCGTGCGGTCTCGGCGCTGCTGCTGGTGTTGGCGAGCCGCGACCAAGCCGTCATGCCCGACTGGACCGGTCCTAGCGTCGAGCCGATCGACATGACCGTGCTCTGGGACGGCAGCTGGTACCGCAACGTCGCGCAGGAGGGATACCCCAACCCCCTGCCCGTGGACCAGGCCAGCGGGCACGTCACCCAGAACGCCTGGGCGTTCTACCCCTTGTTCCCCCTGCTGTCCCGGATGCTCATGTCCGCTACGGGACTGGGGTTCCCCGTCGTGGCCTCGACCCTGGCGCTGGTGGCCGGTCTCGGCGCGAGCATCCTGATGGGTCGACTGCTCGCGGAGAAGGTGGGGGACCGGGTCGCCCTCGGGGCCGTCGCCGTGTGGGCGGCGTTTCCCGCCTCGGTCTCGCTCCAGCTCGCCTATACCGAGTCGCTGGCGATGCTCGTGCTCTGCGGCCTGCTGTGGGCGTTGGTGCGGCGCAGCTGGCTGCTGGTTGGGGGGCTGTCGCTGCTGCTGGGTCTGACCCGTCCGATCGCGGTGCCGGTCGTGCTGGTGGTCGCGGTGTCCGTCCACCTCCTCTGGCGCCGCCGCCGACAGCAGAACGTCACCCGGAGTGAGCTCCTCTCGGCGCTGGCAGCGCTCGGCGCCTCGGCTGTGGGCGCGGTGCTCTGGCCGCTCATCGCCTGGCGCGTCACCGGGTCCCGCACCGCCTACACCGACACCATGACCGCCTGGCGCGCCGACGGGGAGCTCACTCCCCTCAAGCCCTGGCTCGGGATGTCGCAGTGGGCCTTCCGCGACTTCGACGGCGCAGCCGTCTACGGCCCGGTGGGGCTCGCCGCCCTCGCCACGACCATCGTCGTGCTCACCTGCGGCCCGTGGGCGGCCAGGCTCGGCCCGGAGCTGCGGAGCTGGTGCCTCGTGTACCCGGCCTACCTCGCCGTCGTCCTCGACCCGTTCACGAGCATCTTCCGCTACGCCCTCCCGCTCTTCCCGCTGCTCGTGGTGATCCTCGGTGGCGGCTGGCTCGAGCGGGCCGCGCGGCACCTCACGGTGCGGGTCGGCTTCCTCGTCGCGGCGGGGATGGTCGGGCAGGCCGCCTGGATCTGGAAGCTGCTCGTCTACCACGCGCCCTCGGACTACCCGCCGTGACCGCTGTCGGGCACCTCCGCAGCGTCCCGTCGTTGCTGACCTCGCAGGGTCGCAGCGACGCTGCCGGATGGGCGCTGCGCCGCCCCGTCGTCTTCCTGCTCCTCTGGTATGCCGCCACGCGCGTCGTCGTGTTCATCACCATGGCGGTGGCTGCGACGTGGTTCCAGACACCCGCGGGGGTGGGTCACCTCGACCCGTCCGTCGGCGACATCCTCGCTGGCTGGGACAGCGTCTGGTACCGCAGGGTCGCCGAGGACGGCTATCCCGTGCCACTGCCGGCGGATCCCGAAACCGGGCTGCTGACCTACAGCGCCTGGGCGTTCTACCCGGCGTTCCCGATGCTGGTGCGCGTCCTCATGCTGACCGGGCTGTCGTTCGAGGTCGCGGCGGTGCTGCTCAACCTCGTCCTCGGGGCGGTCTGCACGATCCTCGTGTGGAAGTGCCTCAACTTCGCCATGCACGCGGCTCCACAGCCGGCCCGCGAACGGCTGGCGCTGATGGCTGGGGTCCTCTGGTGCCTCTACCCCGCCACGGCCATCCTCGTGATGCCCTACACCGAGGCGCTCGCCGCAGTCCTCATCGCCTCCTCGCTGCTGCTGCTCATGCGACGGCAGTACGCCTTCGTGGCCCTGGTGGCGATCGGGCTGGGGTTCACCCGGGCCGCTGCACCGGCCATCGCCTGTGCGGCGATCGCCCACCTCGTGCTGCGCTGGCGTGAGGACCGGGCGACGGGCGCGCCACCCTTGCGGGGACAGCGCACCAGCGCAGCCCTGATGCTGCTGGCGACCGCCGCCTCGTCGATCGCCTGGCCGGTCGTCGTCGGCGTCGCCAGCGGGTTGCCGACGGCGTTCTTCGACGTGCAGGCCGCCTGGGGTCAGAAGCCGGCGTCAGGGCCGTTCGTCCTCTGGCTGGCGTGGGCGTGGGCCGCCCACGGCCTCGTGGGGGTGACGGTCCTCGTCGGGCTCGTGGCGACCTACATCGCCCTCATCCTCGGCCGCCACGGACGGTGGCTGGCGATCGAGCTGCGGGTCTGGGCGCTGGCCTACCCGATCTACCTGCTCGCGGTGGTCCGCCCCATCACGAGCATGTGGCGCTTCGTGCTGCTCGACTTCCCGATCGCCGCGCTCGTGGCCTCGGTCGCCATGCGCACCTCCACCGGCGAGCGCGTGGTCCCACACTGGCGGCGACGGGTCGCCGTCGTCGCGCTGGTGCTGCTCGGTGGCATGTTCTGGTTCACCTGCACGCTGCTGACCTACACGCCGTGGGCAGCGGCCCCTCCCTGAGGGACGTCTGCTACTCGCCGGTGAAGGTGGGCTTCTCCTTGGCGAGGAAGGCGGCGACCGCAGCCTTGTGGTCGCTGCTGGCACCGGTGAGCGCCATGTACTCGCCCTCGCGCTCGAGTGACTCGGCCAGCCCGTGCCCGGCGCTGAAGGCGACCGCTCGGCGGATCGAGCCGTAGGCCAGCGTCGGGCCAGAGGCCAGCACCGCGGCTAGCTCGCGCACCGTGGCGTCGAGCTCCTCGGCCGGTACGACGCGCGTGACCAGCCCCAACGACAGGCACTCGTCGGAGGGCACGGTGCGGGGGAGCAGGAGCAGCTCCTTCGCACGAGCGGGTCCCACGAGGCGCTGCAGGCTCCAGGACGAGCCGGAGTCGCACGACAGCGCGATACCGGCGAACGCCAGGTTGAACCCTGCAGTGTCCACCATGACCCGGAAGTCGGCCGCCAGGGCGAAGGCCGCACCTGCACCCGCCGCGACCCCGTTGACTGCGGCGACCACCGGCTTGTTCATCGTCGTCAGCAGCTCGACGATGGGGTTGTAGTGCTCCGGGACGGTCTGCCACAGGGACGGGTCGTCACTGCGCTGGAGGCGGATGTGCTCCTTGAGGTCCTGGCCGACGCAGAACGCCCGACCGGTCCCGGTGAGCACGACACAGCGCACCCCGGGATCCCCGGCGACCTCGGTGAGAGCGGCCAGCAGGGCCTCCTTCGTGGGGGTGTCGAGCGAGTTCATCGCCTCCGGCCGGTTGAGCCGGACCGTCGCCACGGCGGCCTCGCGCTCGACGACGACGGGCTGCTGTGGGGGCTGCGGCGCTGCTGGGCTCTGGGTCATGTCGGACATCATGCACTGCGCGCGCCGAGGCGTCGGGGCCTCACCCTCGACCCGGATTTCGTCTGTGAGCAGGTTCACGGGATAATGGAGCAAATCTGGCACGCACGGGCGGAACTCAAGCACTGGCGTGGACCCGCGTGCCCAGCAACAGACCACGCCATACGGAAAGGGACACACCCATGGCGGCAATGAAGCCGAGGACTGGCGACGGCCCGCTCGAGGTGACCAAGGAAGGTCGCGGCATCGTGCTGCGCATGCCCCTCGAGGGTGGTGGGCGTCTCGTCGTCGAGATGAC
>JBDSKZ010000117.1:0-8748 GCA_039916625.1 Pedococcus sp. | reverse complement strand
TCGAGGGGAACACGCTGACGAAGACCTGGCGTGTTCACCTCGACCCGCGAGGAAGGTGCGCGAGGGGGTCGAGTCGGTCAGACGGTGGTGTCCGGCGGCAGGATGCGCGCCCGCAGGGTGTTCTCCCGCTCCAGGCGGGCGGCGTCGCGGGTGCGGCGCTCGGCGAGGACCGCCATGAGCACGTACTCCGCGTGGTTGCCGTCGGGAGGTGCCGGAGCGACATACGGGAGGGTCTCCTCGAGGAGCCGCTGTCCGAGCTGTTCGCGCACCTCTGGGGTGAAGGTGGGTGCACGAGCCACGAACTGGCGCAACGCCACGGCGAGCTGGTCGGGCAGGGGTGCGACGTCCGCGGTCCGCGCCCAGCCGGTGAGGTGCGGCGGCATCTGGGCGGGCCGGGCCAGGTCGATCGTGTGGCGGTCGCGGACGACGTACGTGCCGGCGAGGAGGTCGCCCAGGCGCTTGCCTCGCTGGGAGATGGCAGCGCTGATCAGGGCGGGGACACCGAAGCAGGCGTAGACCTCGACGACGCCGATCAGGGCCCGGGTCAGGGCCTGGCGGAAACCGATCGGGCCCGCGTCGTCGCGCACGGTGCGCACCCCGATCGCGAGGTGTCCGAGGGTCTTGCCCCGCGTCAGCGTCTCGAACGTCGTCGGCACCCCCACCAGCGCGGTGACGAGCACGGCAGTCGTCGCCGCTGCCTGGAGTGCGTCGTCGGCCCCACCAACGAGCCAGTCGGCAGCAAACTGCAGCCCGAACAGCAGTGTGTACCCGACGACCAGGTCGATGAGGCCGGACGCGAGGCGCAGGCCGATGCCGGCATGGGGCAGGTCGAGGGCGACCGCCTCGCCGGTGACGAGGTCGTCGGCACCGACCCCCACGGTGCTGCTGCTCATGTCGGCCACCCTAGCCGCGGCCCGGCGCTAGGGTGGCCGATGTGGACCTGGACGCCTTCGTGGCAGCGCACCGGGGGGACTGGGAGCGGCTCGACGCGCTGACGCGGCAACGACGTCTCGACGGCGCTGAGGCCGACGAGATCCTCGACCGGTACCAGCGGGTGGCGACGCACCTGTCGATGATCCGGTCGACGGCCCCCGATGCCTCGCTCGTCGGCTACCTGTCCATGCTGCTGGCGCGGGCCCGCTCGCGCTCGGCAGGGACGCGCTCGGCGTCGTGGTCGGACGTGGGCCGGTTCTTCGCGGTGTCCTTCCCGGCCGCGCTCTACCGCCTGCGTTGGTGGTGGATCGTGACCCTCGTCGTCAACATCCTCCTGGCCGTCGTGATCGGCTGGTGGCTGCTCGACCACCCGCGCATCGAGTCGTCGATGGCTTCGCCGGAGCAGATCCAGCAGCTCGTCACCAACGACTTCGAGAGCTACTACAGCGAGTTCGCCGCGACGTCGTTCGCGCTGCGCGTCTGGACCAACAACTTCTGGCTGTCGGCGCTGTGCATCGCGCTCGGGGTGTTCTGCCTCCCGGTCATCTACCTGCTGTTCATGAACGTGCTGAACCTTGCGGTCATCGGCTCGATCATGGTGCGCTACGACCGTGCCGGGCTGTTCTTCGGCCTGATCCTGCCGCACGGACTGCTCGAGCTCACCTGCCTGTTCGTGGCGGCAGGGGTCGGGTTGAGGCTGTTCTGGACGTGGGTGTCGCCTGGGCCGCGGACCCGGGTGCAGGCGCTCGCGCAGGAGGGCCGGGCAGCGCTCGGCGTGGCCCTCGGGCTCGTCGTCCTGCTGCTGGTCACGGGACTGGTCGAGGCGTTCGTGACGCCATCTGGCCTGCCGACCTGGGCGCGGGTGGGCCTCGGCGTCCTCGTGGAGGTCGCCTTCTTCGCCTATGTCTTCACGCTGGGCCGCTGGGCGCACCACCGCGGGGAGACCGGCGACCTCGCCGAGGCCGACCGCGGCTACGCGGCTCCCGTCGCCGGCTGAGGCTGCCCGGGCAGGCGTCGGGGCAGGCGTCGGGGCAGGCGCCAGGGCAGGCGTCAGAGCAGCCCGCGGGCCTTCAGCATGAGGTAGTGGTCGGCGAGCGCGACGGGAAGCTGCTCGGGGTCGGCATCGAGGACGTCGACGCCGAGCCGACCCAGCGCAGCAGCGGTCCGCTCGCGCAGCGCTACGGTGCGTGCTGCCGCAGCCGCGTCGTACACCTGGGTGGAGTCCCCGGTGCGGTCGAGCATCGCGGTGAGCGCGGGGTCGGCGACAGAGGCCAGGACGACCCGGTGGCGGGCGGCGAGGACGGCCAGCGGGGCGAGCAGCGACTCCTCGATGGCCGACGGCTCCAACGGCGTGAGCAGGATGACGAGCCCGCGCTGGCGGCTGACGCGCGCCACCTCAGCGGCCAGCAGGGTCCAGTCGGCCTCGAGCAGCGCGGGTTCGAGCGGGGCCATGGCCGTGACCAGGTCGCCCAGCAGGGTGGTGCGGCTCGACCCGATGACCTTGCGGTGCACGCGCCGGTCGCCGGCGACGAGGTCGACCCGGTCGCCGGCCCGGGACGCCAGCGCCGCGAGCAGGAGGGCCGCGTCCATCGCGGCGTCGAGGCGAGGCACGTCACCGACGCGCCCGGCGGAGGTCCGTGACGTGTCGAGCACGAGGATGATGTGGCGGTCCTTCTCGGGCTGCCACGTCCGCACCACCGTGGACCGACGGCGGGCGGTGGCGCGCCAGTCGATGCTGCGCACGTCGTCGCCCTCGACGTAGTCGCGCAACGAGTCGAACTCGGTGCCCTGGCCACGGACGCGCACGGCCGAGCGCCCGTCGAGCTGACGCAGCCGGGCCAGCCGGGACGGCAGGTGCTTGCGCGAGGCGAACGGTGGCAGGGCCCGCACGTGACCGGGGACGGGGACCGACTTCTGTCGTCCTGCCAGCCCCAGCGGCCCGATGCGGCGGATCGTCACGCGGTCGGCCAGCCGGTCGCCACGGCGGGTCGGCCGCAAGGAGGTGGTGACGGCGCGTCGCTCGCCCGCCGGTAGGGCGATGCGGTGACGGTTCGCCCCCGCACCGGCCGAGGGCTGCCAGGCGTCGCGAAGGCGACCGCGGAAGGTGCGCGACCCGGGGTTGGCGACGAGCAGCGTGGTCGTGGTGGCGTCGCCGAGCCGCACCTGTGCCGTTGGCGCCCGGCTGAGCTCGAGCGCCGTCGGCGAACCCGTGAGCAGCAGGTCGACGAGGACGAGCACCAGGCACAGACCCATCCAGAGCCACACCGTGCTCGTCTGGGGTCGCACGAGCACGGGCACGGCTCCGGCGAGCACGAGTCCGAGCAGGCGGCCGCTGACGATCACGGGGGTGGCCTCAGCGGGGGACCGGGACGGAGCCGATGGCGGCGTCCAGGACCGAGGAGACCGCGACCCCTTCGAGCTCGGCCTCGGGTCGCAGCGACAGCCGGTGCGACAGGGTGGCCTGCGCGAGGGACTTCACGTCGTCGGGCGTGACGAACGGGCGCCCGTTGAGCCAGGCCCACGCCCGGCTCGTGGCGAGCAGTGCGGTGGCACCGCGAGGACTCACCCCGAGGGACAGCGACGGTGAGCTCCTCGTGGCCCGGGCGATGTCGACGATGTATGCCATGACCTCGGGTGAGATCTGTACGTGGCGGACCTGGTCGGCCCCGGCTTCGATGTCGGCGGCGCTCGCGACCGGGCGCAGCCCCGCGGCGGCGAGGTCGCGCGGGTCGAACCCGGAGGCGTGCCGGGTGATGACGGCGATCTCGTCCTCGCGGGGCGGCAGCGGCATGGTCGCCTTGAGCAGGAAGCGGTCGAGCTGGGCCTCGGGCAGGGGGTAGGTGCCCTCGTACTCCACGGGGTTCTGGGTCGCGGCGACGAGGAACGGGCGGGGGAGCGGCCGGGGTGTGCCCTCGACAGAGACCTGGCGCTCCTCCATCGCCTCGAGCAGCGACGCCTGGGTCTTCGGGGGCGTGCGGTTGATCTCGTCGGCGAGCAGCAGGTTGGTGAACACCGGACCCTCGCGGAAGGAGAACTCCGACGTCGCGTTGTCGTAGACCAGCGAGCCGGTCACGTCGCCGGGCATGAGGTCGGGCGTGAACTGCACCCGCTTGGTCTGCACGTCCAGGGCGGCCGCGACGCTGCGCACGAGCAGGGTCTTGGCCACACCGGGTACGCCCTCGAGCAGGATGTGCCCACGGCACAGGAGGGCGATGAGGATGCCGGCGACGGCGGCATCCTGCCCGACGACGGCCTTGCCGACCTCGGCGCGGACCGCCATGAGGGACGCGCGGGCCCGGTCGTCAGCACTGCGGTCGGCGCTCTCGTGCGAGGTCGGCGGCTGGTGCGGTTCGGGGTGCCCGGTGGGCTGGGGCTGCTCGGTCATGCGCGGCGCACTTCCTTCTCGAGATCGGTCAGGTCGTTGGCGAGGGCGACCAGGGCCGCCTCGGTGGTCGGGGGCGGTGCAGTGAACAGGGTGTCGACGTCGCGGGGGTCGCGGTGGGTGGCCGACGCGGCGGCCTGCGCGATGGCGGTCGGTGCGGCGCCCGTGGGCAGTCCGAGGTATCCGGCGAGCCGTTTGGCCGTGCGGGCACGGAGCACCGTGCCGGCCCGCTCGGTGTCGCGCGCCTTGCGGTAGAGCCGGCCACGGCTCTGGGTGGTCTCGATGGCCTTGACGACAGCCGGGAGCGGCTCGGTGACCAGCGGCCCGAACCGGCGCCCACGCCACAGCATCAGGGCCAGCAGACCGAAGACCGCGAGGAACACCAGCGGTCCGAGCGCGCGGGGGACCTCGGAGGTCGCTGTCGTGTCCTGGTTGCCGATGTCGAGTGAGGAGGGGAGGTACCAGACCACCCGGTCGCCACCGCCGAGCATCCGCAAGGCCACCCCGGCGTGGTCCAGCTGGGTGATCTTGCTGTTGGCGAGCAGGTCGCTGTTGCCGAGCACGACGACCTCGGGCTGGTCGCCGGTCGCGGGGACCGCCACCAGCTCGAAGGACTGGTCGTGCGCGAAGCAGGTGGTCGGGCCGGACTCGGTCACGACATACGTCCGTGGTCCGGGCACCACGCGGTCGCCCGGTGACAACCCGTCGAACGTGCAGCCCGCAGTGACCGTCTCGGGCACGGAGGGCTGACCGCCGGTGTCGACGGGGAGCGCGAGGGAGGTGAGCAGGAAGCGGTCCGGGGCCACGAGCACCAGCCGGTCGGCGCCCGCGACGTGCTCGAGCATCGTGGCGGCTGTCTCGTCGGAGAGCTCGCGGGTCTCGGTGACGAGCACGGTCGTCCCGGCTCCGACCGAGGAGCCCAGGAGGTCGCCCTGCCCGCGCGCGACCGCCACGTCCACCCCGCGGTCGCGCAGCACGGACGCCAGTGCCTGGGCACCTTCGCGCCCGGGGTTCTGCGGGTCGAGCGCCTGCCCCTGGTGGGCGTTGCGCCGGATCCCCACGACCACGGCGGCCGCGACGAGCACCAGCACGACCACCAGGACCGCCACCCACAGTGCACGACGGCGTGCGGGGACCCCGGCCGTCGCCTCGGTGCGTTCCCAGACGTGCAGCGTCACGACGGTGCCCCGACGGAGTCCTTGCGTGGCTGCGCCTCCGAGTCCTGCACCTGCGGGCGGAACGGCCGGGCGGCCGCCACGGTGCGATCGAGCGCGAGCTGCCGGTCGGCGTCGGAGGACGAGGCGTCCTGGTCGCCGTACGCGACGGCGTCGAACCGGTCAGCCGCCTCGCGCAGGTCCTGCGCCTGACCCGGGAACGTCGTCCCCAGCCGGGCCGCGATCTCGTGGGCGGTCAGGGAGGGCGCGTCCTCGAGCAGCGTGCGTTCGACCGCGCCACTGGCGATGGCGCGCAGCGCGTCGAGGACGCAGTCGCCATACCGCTGGTCGGCCCGTGCCTGCTCCGCCCGTGCCCGGAACTGCGCGGCGGTGAGCCGTTCCTCACCGAGCACCGCCTCGCGCCCACCGCTGCCGCGCTCGGTCCGGCGGACGAAGCGCAACGTGTAGGCGACCAGGGCCACGAGGGCGAGCGCCACCACCACGGCGACGACGGTGGGCAGCGGGTCGGTGGGGGCGCGAGCCCCGCTGAGCAGTGCGGACAGCCATTCCCCGATGGCGTCCATGGCGCGCTGCAGCGGGTCACGGGTGTCGCGGTAGGCCGGCTTCGCGAGCTCGTCGCGCAACCAGGCCCGGGCCTCGTCGTTGCCGGGGTCCAGGCGTGACGGTGCGACCAGGAGGTGGGACAGCACGGCGCAGGGGTTCACCCGGTGACCCGTGCATCCGTGGCGGCCCGAACGAGGGCGAGGTCGAAACCCTCCTTGCGGATCCGGGCGTCGGTGTAGAGCAGCGCCGCGACGCCGGCCAGGAACGGCTGGGCCAGCAGGGAGGCGAGCAGCGAGCCCACGACGGTCACGCCGAAGACCACGATGGCGAGCCCGATCTCAGAGCCTTGGCCGTCGACGGTCGAGGAGAAGGCGAGGCCGAGGCCCGCTCCGAGGATCTGGAACCCGAACCCGAGCACCTGCTGCACGACGCCGACGATCACCGACGAGACGAGCAGCACGCCGAAGGTCCGCCAGAACCTGCCCCGGGTCAACGCCCAGGAACGGCGCAGCGACCGGAGCACGCCGAGCTCCTCGAGCACCAAGGACGGGGTCGACAGCGCCAGCCGTACCCCCAGGAACACCATCGCGACGAGTGCGGCGACCATGGCGAAGATGCCCGCCGCCCCGGCAATGTTCGAGCCCCGGTCGAAGGCCACGACGACCAGGGCGATCAGGCCCGCGACGACGATGAGGACGGGGATGAACAGGATGAGGGTCAGTCCGGTGAGCCGCAGGAGCATGCCGCGGGTCCGTCGCCAGGTCTCGCCGATGGAGGGCTTTCGACCGAGCACGGCCTCCCCGACGGGGTAGGAGAGCATGCCGGTGAGGGCCACGGAGGTGACGGCGCTCGCGACCGTCAGAAGGGTGAAGCCCCCGAGGGTCCCGATCGTCAGCAGCAGGTCGTTGCTCCCCGACGAGCCGAGCTGGGTGATCGCGAGGTAGGCGAGAGCCGCCAGCAGCGCCACGAACAGCAGCACCACCAACGACGTCAGGAGGGCGAGCCCGAAGAAGGTCCTGGGGTTGCGCCGCATCGCTGCGAACGCACCCTCGAGGATGTCGCCGAACCCCAACGGCCGCAACGCGATGATGCCAGGCTTGTGCGCCGTGAGGGCGCTGCTCCAGTGGGGGAGGGCTGCGCCGATGGGGGTCCCCGGGGGTGAGCCCGCCGGGGGTCCGTATGCCGCCTGACCGGGGCCCGTGGCATACCCGGTTGCGGTGCCGGGCGTGGTGCTGGGCGCGGTGCCGGGCCGGCCGGGGGCAGAGCTGGGCGTCGCACCGGTCTGGGCACCCGCTGAGCCCGGGGCGGACCATGCCGGAGGAGCGGGAGTCGAGCCGGGCCGGGGTGCGGCCCCGCCGTCGGTGTCGCTCATGCTGGTCGTGCCCCTCCCAGCCGTCGATGGGTCCCACCCCTGCGTGCCCCCGAAACCTACCAAGCCGGGCCTGTCGGCGTGGGGAGATGGCCGGCCTCAGCGGGCGAGGGCGGACAGCAGCGGTTCGAGGTCCTTGGCCCGGGCCGGGGTGGCCCCGAGCAACTCCTGGCGGGCGACGACGGCGGGTTCGGCCCGCATGAGGGCCAGGCCGCGCCGGACCAGGGTCCACGGGGGCTTGCGGCGCTCGCGCAGGTCGCGGGCCAGCCGCCGGACGAAGGTCACGAACGGTCGGTGGTGCACGCAGTACGCCCCGGCGAGGAGGCCACGCTCGCGCAGGTCACCGATGATCTCGGCGGCGAAGATGCCTTCGGCGAGGACGAGGTCGTGCGGACCTGCCTGCACCGTCGCCCGGTCGACGGCCCGGCTGGTGGCGATGTCGTAGACCGGGGTGAGCACCGACCCCGTCGCGACGAGGGTGCCCAGGGCGTCGACGGCCGCGGCGCGGTCCCACGAGTCGGGGTGGTCCCAGTCGACGATGCCCAGCTCTTGGCTGCGTGGCATGGCCGGGTCGTCCTCGTCGCGGTAGAAGTCGTCGAGGCGTACGATCGGCCAGCCGTGCGCAGCCTGCAGCCGCTGGGCGAGACGGGACTTGCCCGCCCCGCTGGGACCCGCGAGGACGACCACCCGTGCGGTGCTGCGGCCGCCGGTGTCGGCTCCGGTCAAGGGTCAGCGACCCTTGGGGTGCCAGACGGTCTTGGTCTCGAGGAACGCCGTCATCCGCGACATGTCGGGGGTGCGGGTCCAGTCGGGCTCGACCGCCTCGGTGCCCTCGCCCGCCGGACGGACGACGCGCTTGAGGTTCTCGGCAGCGGCGAGCTCGAGGTCACCCCAGGCGATGCCCTCGGCCTGCGCCGCACCGGCCAGGTCGATGGCGTTGACGTCACGGTGCGAGGCGATCCACGGGGCGACCTCGGCAGTGCGACCGGTGACGATGTTGACCACGCCACCGGGAACATCGGACGTCGCCAGCGCCTCGGAGAGCGTGATCGCCGGCAGGGGGCGCAGCTCACTCGTGAGGACGACGGCGGTGTTGCCGGAGGCGATCACCGGTGCAACGACCGACACGAGGCCGAGCAGCGAAGAGCGTTGCGGCGCAAGGACGCCCACGACACCGGTCGGCTCGGGAGCCGAGATGTCGAAGTAGGGCCCGGCCACAGGGTTGAGCCCGCCGAGGACCTGGGCGAGCTTGTCGGTCCAGCCGGCGTACCAGACCCAACGGTCGATCGCGGCGTTGACGACGGCCTCGGCGCGACGCTCGGTCAGGCCCTCACCAGCGCGCACCT
>JBDSKZ010000116.1:0-15564 GCA_039916625.1 Pedococcus sp. | reverse complement strand
ACCCGACGGTGCGTCCGAGTGCGTCCACCGGGACGGTCAGGACGTTGTCCAGGGACACCGCGCAGTCGTGATCTAGGCCGTTGTCGGGACCCACCAGGACCTCGCTGGACAAGCCCTTGATGGTGCTGGTGATCGGGGCAACGGTCACCTTGCTCATCGCGCCCCGAGCGGCCTCCCGCGTAAGGACGAGCGCCGGCCGTGTCTTGTCGAGGCGGACCAAGCAGATCTCTCGCACCAGGTCAGTCCTCGACCACGGCGTGCGTTCCGGTCCACTCGACCAGGTCGTCGAGCTCATCTGCCGCACCCTGGGTGCGAAGGATCTGCGCGTCCTGCTCGGCGGCCAGTCGACGCATCTCGCGTTCCACCGCAGATGCAACCAGCGCTGCCCTGCTCGGCGCGTTGCCGGTCGCAACGCGCCGGTCCAAGAAGGCGACCATCTCGTCAGGAAGGCGGACTGCGATTTGCGTGCTCATGCAGTCAAGGATACCTCAGTGCATCCCAAAATGGGATGTTCGCTCATGCCGCGCCGGGTGCGGCGCGACGGCGAGCCTGCCAGCTCATCGAGTGCGAGTGTGGATCAGTCAGTCCGGATTGGGGCGACACACATCCGGTGTTGGGGGAATGTAGGAGTGTGAGGGCAGGAGAGGCGAATCCGCAGGACGTGAGGGCAGCAGCCTTCGCCGGTCTGTTTCGTGATGCGTTCGACGATGTCCTCCGATTCTGCACTCGCAGGCTTGCACCGGAGACGGCCGAGGACATCGCTGCTGAGACGATGGCCGTGGCGTGGCGTCGCTTCGAGGAGATGCCGGCCAGTCGGGGAGACCAACGGGCCTGGTTGTTCACCACGGCGAGGAACCTGATGCTCCGCGACAGCCGTAACGATTCCCGTCGTCGGACCCTGGCGGTCCGAATCGCCCCGAGTCAGATTTCGGACGTTCCCGGCGTGGACGGTGAAGCTTCGGCGCGGGTCGACCTTGGCCGCGCCTGGGGTCTGCTCTCGGAGCGTCACCAGGAGGCGTTGGCGCTCACCGTGTGGGAGGGCCTGACCACCCTGGAAGCAGCCACAGTGCTCGGCATCTCGCCAGTGGCCTACCGGCTACGGCTCTCCCGCGCCCGCAAGGTGCTGCGAGCCCACCTCGGCGTGGCCAACAGCAGCGACTCAACCGCCCCTCGAGCCCCCTCAGCGACGCGCACCACTGCACCGGAGGCCACGCCATGACCACTGACCTGCTCGACCGCATGATCGCCGCTGCGGACCCCGCCGCCGAGGTCGTCGCCAGCCGTGACCCCGAGTCCCTCTTGAGCGACATCCTCCACTCAGATCCTGTGCCAACCCCGAACCTCCCGCGAGCACGTCGCACCGGCCCGCGGATCGCTTTGGTCGCAGCGGCAATTGCGGCGGCGGTTGCGATCCCGATCTTCAGCGGCACTGGCAACGCCTACGCCGGATGGACGGCCTACCCGGCCGCGCTCTCGACTGGCCAGGCCAGTGTTGTGGCTCGGCAGTGCCACCGTTGGGTCCAGGAATCCACCACGCAAGCACCCGCCCAGGTGGTGCTTTCCGAGCGACGCGGTGACATCGGCCTCGCGCTGCTGACTGGCCCCAAGGGTCTGCTTGTCACGTGCCAACAGAGCCTCGGCGGGTCAGGGGAGCCAAGTGGTGGCTCATCCGAGGTCTACCTGACCCAGACTCCGCAGTCTGACCAGATTCTGTCCGACGGTGGCTCGGGCTTTTCCAAAGACGACGGTGAGCCGATCTTCCGCGTCGTGTCCGGACGAGTGGGTATCGACGTCACGGGTGTCGTCGTCCACACCGCGGAGCAGGGTGACGTCATCGCCACCGTAGAGAACGGCTACTTCACGGCGTGGTGGCCCGGACCGCCGGAGCCTGAAGACCACTTCAGGGGCGGACTGCCCATGGACTTCACGTTCACGGCACAGCTGCGGGACGGAACGACAAAGAACTTCACCCGAGCCCAAACCCGCTCGGCAGCCCAGTATCGCTAGGTCGCGGACTGCACTCCCTTGTTACCGATCGCGCTCGCGGTCAGGCACGGCAAGGCTCTGTCGCAAAACACTTCCTACGCCGCACTCCGCGTGCGCGTTCGGTGGCTTTGGGCTTCACACACTGACGCGTCAGAGTTGTGGAGACGCGAGTGTCTTGTCCGTGAAGAATTCTGTTACTGGCTCAAGCGCGGCTCCGCCGCAAGCCGCGGGGGCCCGCGATGGGGCCCTGCGCTTAGGCGCTTCGCGCCACGCGCACCCCACCGCACCCCGCCGCCGGTCCGGACATGCAGAAGAGCCACCCCGAAGGCCAGCCCTGAGACGCGTGCTCGAGGCTTAGCCGCCGACCCACACGTTGTGCCCGGTGCACCGAGCCGGCACAGTCACGCCCGCGACGTCGAAGTCGCCAACGTTCTGCGTCACCGGGTACTGATCGAGGGCTACCCCTCCGCCCATGTCAACATCGTCGCCCAAGGTCACCGTGCCCTTCCCCGGGATCTCCAACGTCAGCGGGTTCAGACTCGCGACCTTGGTGCCGTGGGGCCACACGACCACGGTGTCTGCCACCCCAAGACAACCGCCGACGTTGGCGAGCTCACCCGACAACAGAGCACTTCCGGCATTGTCAGCCGCCGCGCCTATTAGGACCGTCACGCCCGCGGCCTCAACAACGTCACCTGGGCCAGAACAACCCACCAGAGACAGACAGATCCCCACCGACCCAATGACCGTCGCTCCCCGAGGCAGCCTCATAGAAGCCATGCTCGCAGGTCCAGCGACGAGCCGAACCGCATTTCCGAACCTCTCGTGAGTGAGCGCTTGCTGCCGCCGACCCTGCGCTCCACTCTCCGCCCACCTCCGGGCCGCATCAAGGGCGCTACGCGTCACTCCGTGATGGCCTGCGGCCACCAACCGCGCCCACGTCGAGTTGGGGCTCCCTTCCGGAGGCCCGTCGACATAGGTGCCCGAGAGGTACCCGCAGGGTCCGAGACAGCCAAAACCACCAGGTATGCATCACGGCCCAAACCGTTGCGGCACAATGGAATTCAGATTGGGTTTCACCCTTGGGCTCGCTCCTAAAGCGGGTGTCGGCAGTTCGAATCTGCACGAGGGCGGATTTGCTTTGAATCGGGATTGGCCACGTTGGCTGCACGGGCCATCGATGCCTGAGAAGCAACGTTGATCACTTGGTCGACCCCGCGGCGACGGACCGGCATGTGCGCAGGCACGACTCGACCTCGATCGACTGCGACGCCTTGGCGGCCGGGCGTGAAAGTCGTCAGGTGACCGAGGTATCAACGGGGTCGCGGCGGACTCCTTAGTATCAAAGACACCGCCTTCGGACGGAAAGACCATGGATCAGCACGCGCCGTCAGTCACGGTCCGCCTGTGCGACGAGTTCGAACTCGCCGTGGGAGACCGTGATGTCGACGTCTCTGGGCCGGCGCAGCGCGTCATCGCCGCCTTGGCCGTCCATGACACTCCGGTGACTCGCTGTCGGATCGTGGCCGACTTGTGGCCCGATCTGGCGCGTGCGGAGGGGCTCACCCGGCTCCGAGACGCCGTGTACCGGATCCGTCAGGCCACACCCCCCCTGCTGCGCAGCACCGGCCATCGGCTGTCCATCGCACCGGGAGTCGACGTCGACGTCCTTCAGGTGCTGAGGCAAGCCAGGGAGATCGTGAACAGCAACGTGCCGGAGTTCCGCGTCAGTGTGTCCGACCTGGCTCCTCGGCAGGTGTTGTCCAGCTGGGATGAGCCGTGGCTGACGCCCCTTCGCCAGGACCTGTCGCAGACGTGTGTGCGAGCGCTCGAGTACCTCGCGCACGACCGGATCGACCAGGCTCGATTCCACGACGCCGAGATGGCCTGCCGTCTCGTGATCGACGCCGAGCCGTACCGCGAGAGCGCGCACGCGCTGCTGGCCCAGGTCTTCATCGCCGAGGGCAACCCAGCGCTCGCGCTGCGCACGGTGCAGGACTTCGAGCACCGGATGATGCAGGAGCTCGGCCTCTCGCCGGGACGGGCCGTGCAGTACGTCGAGCGCTCGATTCGCGAGTCGGCCCACGCGCTGTCCGTGGGCTAGCCCTTGCGCCGACGCGCTAGCCGACCAGACGCAGTCGAACCTTCGCGCGTTGGCGCCCGCCCAGCATGTCGGGGGTGACGCCGACGTGCTCCATCGTGCGGTAGTCCCCGACGGACGTTTCGCCGGACCCGTCGAGGTCCAGGTGCGCCTGCACGGCATACACCGCATGGTTGAGCGGTTGGGGCACCTCCAGCGAGCAGGACACGGCGGAACCGCTGACCAGTTCGACGCTGGGACCGACCCAGGAAGCCATCACCGGGGAGGCTGCGTCGGCTCGACTGACGTCCACCACCTGCACCCGAAGCGTGCCCACGACCGAGCCGGCCGAGCCATCGGCCAGCGCGCATTCGCATTCGACCAGCGGCACGGCATACTCCTCTCTCGCGGATCATCCGACATCAGCGACGACGCCGATCCCATCGTGGCAGACGCCTGCCCCCACCGTGACACAGGTAGGGGCAGGGTCGCTGCGAGGACGGCGGCTCAGTCGGGTTCGCCGCTGGGGGCAGGCCCGGACCCGTCCGAGTCTTCGTCGGCGGGCACGTCGTCCAGGACCAGGTCGGGCTCGGGGGCAGCGCCACCGGTGTCGGCACCGACGCTGTCGCCCAGGTCCGTGGGCGCGGGGCCATCGACATCCGAGGCTGCAGCCGTGCTGCTGTCTGCAGCGTCCGGTGTCATCGTGGGTGCTGGTCCGCTCGCGTCGTCGGATGCCGCAGCCGTAGCGGGGACCGGCGTGGAAGCAGGTGCCGCGCTCAGGGAGTCAGCGACGGTGATTGTCACAGTGGTGGTCATCTCATGTCTCCTTCGGTCTTGTCCCTCACAGGTAGACGGCGGTGATCTCGTTGGACGCGGCGTCCACGGTGACGTTGGCCGTCTTGCTGTTGGCCCGGGCCAGCGCCAGCAACAGGAAGGTGTTGGTCACCCCGTCGGTGCTGGTGCCCCTGAGCTTGCGCCAGGCACCCTCCGAGGCGAGGTAGGCCCAGGCGTTCTTGCTGTTCGGCGTGGAGTAGGTGCTGTTGATGTCCGTGACTGCCATGATGCTCTCCTTGAGTGTGTGCTGCGTGGTGGGCGAGCTGGTGGGTACGTGATCCGGGTGTCCGGATCGATGGTTGGGCGAGGCGTACGCCGAGGCTCACGCCCCGTACACCTTGGTGATGTTGGATCCGTCGAACGTCGCGTGTACCTTGCGCCCGTTGGCCCGGGCTGCCGCAAGCACGGCGAAGGTGTTGGTGACGCCGTCGGTGCTCGTGCCGTCCACCTTCCGCCATCCGTTGCCGGCCAGGTACGCCCAGGCGTTCTTGCTGTGCGGCGTGGCATAGACCATCGACACCCCGACGTTGTAGTGGGTGGTCCGATACATCGCATGCACGGCTGCGATGTCGCCGGCGCTGAGCTCGCTGCGCTGGCCGATCGTGGGGCCGCTCCTGAGCTGCACGATGGTCGGCAGGCCGTTCTTGGAGAAGGCTCCGGCGGGGTAGTGCATGATCGAGCCGTAGTCGTAGCCGCCGAGGTCGTCGCCGTCGGAGATGTGCTGGTTGAACTGGCTCTCGTAGCCCGATTCGATGTTGGCCCAGTTGATCCTGACCCAGCTGTCCCGGTCCTCGCGGCTCTGCTCGTGCCAAAGACCCCAGGCGTGCCCGAACTCGTGGATGGCGTTGCCGGTCGAGCATCCGCTGGCGAGGCTGAGGTTCTGCCTACCGCCCCTCATCCCGAGCATCGAGTAGCACGCTCCGTCGTCGAAGACGTGGACGTAGTTGGGGTACTGCGAGGCGTTGGCCGCAGTTCGGAGCACGAAGCGCATGTTGGTGTTCGCCTCCCAGTGCGCCACGGCGTCAGTCACCCGGTTCTTGTTGGGCAGTGACGAGTCGATGTCGTAGGGCATCAGCGCGTTCGGCCATCGATACTGCGCGCCGGTGATGCCGACGCCCAGGGCGACGTCGTCGCCGGCCTGGTTCAGGCCCATGCCGCGGTCGAGGTCATCGACCGCGCCGAGGTAGATGTCGCCCTCGAACATGGCCCGGCCCTCGACCGCCACGTACTGCACCGGCTTCGCCTCGAACGTCACGCCACTGATCAGTCCGGTGCGGACATCGGGTGGGGACGAGGACTTCGGTCCCTCTTCGCCGCTATGGGCTAGTGCGCCCGCGGAGCTCTTGCTGGCCATCGGCTTCTCCTTGGTCTGTCTCCACGCGGTCGCGGGAGATGCATAGGAGTTGTCTAGAAGACGAGCGTCGGGCAGACGTCGGGTTGCCGTCGTGGAGGCGTCGCGGGTGCGTCGTGAGCACTACGGTGAGGTATGCCGTGAGCATCGCGGCGAAGTCCCCCGCGCTGTGCACCGGGTCACGAACGGGTCCTAGGCGACCACGGCGAGACTGGGCGTATCGCCGCTCAGGCTCAGCGCGCCGACTCCTCAGCACGGACGTGCGGGTAACGCTCGTCGCGGGACTGGAAGGTGAGGATGGTGGGGTTGCGGATGACGCCGTCACGGATCTCGATGGCCCGACTGATGGTGTCGTCCGCCTCCCAAGCGGAAGGCCCGGAGAGCACCGTCGACAGATGGGGGAGCAGTGCCTCGCTGATCTCCCACGTGGCCGAGTCCCACAGGTAGGAGGGGCTGTGGTCGACCGCGTAGTACTGGACGTGGTCACCGACAGTGAACATCGGCTCCTTGAACGTCGTGGGCCGGGCCCAGCTGAACCCCATGCCTTCGTCGCACGAGACGTCGATGACCAGCGTGCCGGGAGCCAGGGTCGGCAGGTCACTGTCGCCGAGGAACATCATGGGCGAGGTCGGGTCCTGCAGGACGCAGTTGACGATGATGTCGTGCTCGGCCAGGAACTGCGCCAGTGGCACCGGGCCGTCCTCGGTGAAGGCGGTGCCGACAGTCTCGCCCTGGCCCCAGTCGAAGTTCACGATCTGTGCCGAGTGGATGGGCGAGGCGACCTCCGTGACCCCGCGGTGGGTCAGGATGTCGACCTGGTTGACGCCCAGCGCGCTCAGGGCGGTCACCGCGCCGCGGGCCGTCGCACCAAAACCGATGACGACCGCACTGAGCCGGCGGCCGTAGTCGCCCGTCGAACCAACCAGCGAGAGCGCCTGGAGCACGGACGCATACCCGGCCAGCTCGTTGTTCTTGTGCAGCACGTGCAGGTTGAACGAGCCGTCCGGCTTCCAGTGGTTCATGGCCTCGAACGCGATGAGCGTGAGCCGCTTGTCGATCGCCAGCTGGGTGATCTCGGTGTCCTGCACGCAGTGCGGCCAGCCCCACAGCACCTGACCCTCCCTCAGCTGCGCGACGTCGGCGGCGAGGGGCTTGGGCAGCATGATGACGTCACACTCGGCCACGAGCTGCTCGCGGGTACGGATCCCGCCCACGAGCGGGCGCAGCTGGTCTTCCGACACCCCGAAGTCCTCGCCGTAACCGTGCTCGAGGAAGACCTGGCCTCGCTGCTCGGGGTCGAGACGCTCGAGGTGGCGCGGGTGGATCGGGAGTCGACGTTCGTTCTCCTTGAGTGAGCGGGAGACGAGTCCAAGGCTGAGCTGTTGCACAGATTCCCCTTCAGGTGAGCCCACTGTCTAACACACTGGCAGTCCTGCGATCGGCGGACTCCGACGTCATACCGGTCGGGACGCCATCTCGACGTCAGGGGTACCCGCCGAAGGCGCCCCACGGACGCGCCCACAGATCGCGGGGTTCGACACGACGCCGATTCGCGTTCGGGTCGAAGCCGTCGTTGGGGCCAGTCTTTCTTTCTGGCTCGGGAGACTCACCGTCCCAGAAGGCATACCCGTTGAAGCGCCCGAACGATGCCTCCGACTGCAGCACCGCTTCGGCCACCCTGCGGGCGAAGACGTGCTCGAGGCTCGCCAGCCAGGCGTCGGGGGCCCGGTGCGCCCCGACTGCGACGAGGTGCGCCACCTTGGCCGTCTCCTCGGCACCCACGTGAAGTCCCGTCACGAAGGCGTCGGAGAGCGCCTGCAGGCACCGGCGACGGTCTTGCACCACCATCTCGCCCAACACTTCTCGGTGGATACCCTCCAAGGCGTCGACGGTGGCCGTGGTGAGCAGGTAGCGGTACTGGCGCACGACGACATCTTCCGCGACGTCGATCGTCGCGCCCTCGCCATGTGCTGCCCTTCCACGCGCCATGAAGACAGGTTAGGAAGCGGCGCAGGGCCTCGGCAAGGTCCAGCGCCAGTTCTTCTTCCAGGCTTTCGCGCCAGGCGGGTGGCACGACGACGCCGACGTTCGCGACCGCACGGCGGACGTGTCTGCCACCCTGGCCCGGGCGAGCCCTGCGGGCGTATATTCGCCACTGTGCCTGACTGGAACCAGGGGGTCATCGAGGAGTTCCGGGCCAACGGCGGACAGGTCGGTGGTCCCTTCGCCGGCGCCCCCATCTTGTTGTTGCACACGATCGGCGCCAAGAGCGGGAGCGAGCGCACCAACCCGATGATGTACCAGGCCGTCGGCGAGAGCTTCGCCGTGTTCGCCTCGCGGGCCGGTGACGACCACAACCCCGACTGGTACCACAACCTGCTGGCCCACCCCGACGTCACCGTCGAGGTCGGGACCGAGACCCTCGAGGTGACCGCCCACGTCCTGGACCCGCAGGAGCGCGAGCCGATCTGGCACAAGCAGAAGACCCGCTATCCGGGGTTCGCCAAGTACGAAGCCAAGACGACGCGAGTCATCCCGGTGGTCATGCTCGACCGCCGCTGAGCGTCGGGGCCAGGCGTCGAGGCGAGGCATGAAGGCCTCCCGTCAGACTCGTTCCTGCGGGCGCGACCCGCCGATACAGTCGGTGGATGAGAGCAGCGGTGCACACGACCTACGGTCCGGCGGAGGTCGTATCCGTGCAGGAGGTGCCGGCCCCCACCCCTTTGCCCCACGAGCTGCTTGTGCGAGTGCATGCGACGACGGTCAACCGCACCGACTGCGGCTATCGCTCCGGGAAGCCGTTCGTGGTCCGCTTCTTCTCGGGCGTGCCACGGCCCAGAGCGCGCATCTGGGGCAACGAGTTCGCGGGCGTGGTGGTGGACGTGGGCAGTGGGGTCTCGAAGTTCGTCGTCGGCGACCGGGTGTTCGGCTATGTCGAGGGGCGGTTCGGCGCCCATGCCGAGCTCCTCACCGTCGCTGAGACCGCGTCTGTCGCGCTCATACCCGCAAGCGTCACCTTCGAGCAGGCGGCGGCCGGCACCGAGGGTTCGCACTACGCACTGTCGTTCCTGCAGCGCGCCGGCTTCCGCGACGGTGACACCGTGCTCGTCAACGGGGCCACCGGCGCCATCGGCTCCGCACTCGTCCAGCTCGCGAAGGCCAGTGGTGCCACCGTCACCGCCGTCACCGACACCGACCACGTCGCGCTCGTCGAGGGTCTGGGTGCCGACCGGGTCGTGGACTACCTCAAGGTGGACTTCACCCTCGACGAGCAGCGCTACGACTCGGTCCTCGACGCAGTCGGCAAGAGCACCTTCAACCGCTGCAGGGGCCTGCTCAAGCCGGGTGGGGTCTACCTCTCCTCGGAGCTCGGCCCCGGTTGGCAGAACCCACCGTTGGCCCTGGTGACGCCGCTGCTGCGCGCCGCACCGCTGCTGGATGGCAAGACCGTCGTGTTTCCCTACCCCGGCCACGACCAGGAGACGATCCGCCAGCTCGCGGCCTCGATGGAGCGCGGCGACTTCACGCCGGTCATCGACCGGACCTACCCCTTGGAGCAGATCGTCGAGGCCTACCGCTACGTCGAGACCGGCCGCAAGGTCGGCAACGTCGTCATCACCGTCCTCGACGCCGCCGAGGGTCACGACGGTTGACCCACGTCGGCGGCCTCGGTCTTCACGCCTGGACGCCTGGACATGGCCCTCGTCCGGGCTGGCTGCTCAGTGCTGGTCGGACGGATGCTGGGCAGCGGGCCGGCGAGCGCCGACGCTGAGACCGACCCGGATTCGTCAGTTCGTGGCCAGGAGTCGGGCGATGGCGGCGTGACGCCGAGCCTCGGCGTGCTCGAAGGCCGTCATCCCGTCCTTGTCGGGGATGGATCGGTCCGCGCCGGCCGCCAGCAGCAGGCGCACCACCTCTTGGTGGCTGGGGCCGCCGTCGCCGAGGACCACGGCTTCGAGCAGTGCCGTCCATCCGAGTCGGTTGACGTGGTCGACGTCGATCTCGGTGCCGAGCACGCGACGCACGTAGTCCACGTGGCCACGTTCACTGGCCGGGATCAGGGAGGTGCCGCCATAGCGGTTGAGGATCGTGAGGTCCGGCTTGGCCGGCAGCAACGCCTCCAGCATCGGGACGCCCCCGGTCACGCCCGTGACGAGCCACGCGGTGTCGTGCTGGTCGTCCAAGGCGTCGGGGTCGGCGCCGAGGGCGACCAGCAGTCGCGCCACGTCGACGTGGTCCCTGGCCGCCGCGGTCAGCAGCGGTGTGCGCCCGCGCGGGTCGCGGGTCTCCAGCTCCGCGCCCGCCCGCAGGGCGCGCGCGGCTGCGTCGGCATCCCCGTCCTCGGCAGCCCGGAGCAGGGCGGCGTTCGGAGCGGTGAGCGCTGACGGGTCGAGTGCCGCCCGCAGAGCGGACTCGAGTGCTGGGTAGCTGCGCCGTACGGCCATCTCCAGCGGGGTGAGCCCCTCGTTGGTCGACCTGCCGGTCAGCTCGACGCCCCCAGCCGCCAGGACGCGGATCGTGTCGACGTAGGCCGTCGTGTCCTCGCCCAGCCAGACCGCCTCGTGGATCGCCTGGTACCCGATGCGGTTCACGTGGTCCCGGTCGATCCCTGCCCGGAGCAACCGGCCGACCACCAGGGCGTGTCCACGTTCGGCAGCGCGGATGAGGCCAGTGCCGTTCCAGCTGTCCTTGTCGTCGACCTTGGCGCCATGATCGAGGGTCAGGTCCAACAGGTCGAGGTAGCCCTCGCTGGTGGTGATGAGGTAGGCCGACTGCTTGGTGTCGTCCTTGGCGTTCACATCGGCACCCGCGTCGATCAGGGCGGTGGCGCGCTCGATCTCGTTGGCCCACGAGGCGTCGCGCAGCCGCCTGTCGAGGTCGTCGCCCGGCACCGCGCCCGCCGCACAGGCGCTGAGCGTCAGCATGACGGCGACCAGGAACCCGGTGCGGACCGGAGCGGCTCCGGTCATTCGGTGCTCACCAGTGGGGGTGGTGGCGATGCGACCCGAACGGGTTGGTGACCACCTCATAGGGCGGTGCGGCAACTTGTTCGTCGAACTTGCTGTCGACGTAGAGAATCCGGCCGTGCAGGAACTTGGCGGTGGTCAGGACCCGATCCGGGTCACTGGCAGCCTCCCTGACGAGCCGAGCCGAGGTGCCATCGTTGGCCAGCCGCAGACTCGTGACGACCCGGGAGAAGTTGCGCACCACGGTCAGCCTCGATCCGCGCAGCACCAGACCATCGGCGTTGACCAGATCGGTCCCGTGGGTGTCGACGAGGGTGACGGACCTGTCGGCGACGTCGAACCGCCACAGCTGCCCGGTGTTGCCCTGGGCGACGATGAGCGACTCGCGGTCGGGACTGGTGACGATTCCCCCGAGGTTGAACCCGGGGCCGGTCGCGATGGTGCCCGTGGCGTCGGCCCACAGCTCGACAGCGAAGCCGTCGTGGCCCTGGGCGACCCGGAAGACCTGCGGTGCGTTCGAGTTGGTGAAGTAGGCGGCGCCGTCGGGACCGATCCAGACGTCGTTGAGGAAGACGTTGTCGGCCGGTGCTCGCAAGGCAGCGCGCAGCATACCGTGACGGTCGTATACCCACAGGTCCGGGCGACCGGTACCGATGCCGTTGGGACCCCCAGCGATGTAGAGGTTCCCAGCCCTGTCGGTGGTGAGGCCACGGGCGGTGAAGCGCCCATCGGTGCCATCGCCGGCGAGCCACTGCTCAGTCCTGGACGACCGGGCGGTGCCACGGTGGATCTCACCACCGGTCACCTCGCTCACGTAGAAGAGGCCGCGACGCTCGTCCACGCCGATGCCCTCGAACTTCGACCCCCCCTGGTCACCGGTCAGCTGGTAGGTGTCGGGCCGGCCACCACGATCGGCGGAGGCGGCGCCGGCGCTGCCGAGGAGCAGCCCGAGAGAGGTCGTGCCCACGAGCAGGGTGGTGAGGGTGTGCTTCATGGTCGTGCTCCGTTCGCGACGGCTGGCTGGTTGGTGACGCGGGCGCGGTGCACCCATGGGGTTAGACGGAGCCGCGGTCGCCTGAGTTCACCCGCACGCTGGATGGTCGTGCAGTCGGACAGGTGCCGGAGCGGCGGCGTGCGATCCTCGAGCGCTCGAGCCTCATCCGGGTCAGGCGCGCCGACCCGCGGCCACCGTCATGAAGGGCCAGGCGGGCAGCAGAGGAGCCATGTAGGCGCCCGTTGCGTGGTAGACGTCCGGCCGGCCCGGCCACACGACGGACCCCTCGTTCATGTCCTGGTCCAGCTCGTTGATCCAGCTCCCCGTGGTGTCGACGAAGTACGACGCCGCGTGGTCCCACAGCCTGCGGTACCACTGCTCCCACTCCGCCTCGCCGGTCAGCCCGCCGAGCAGCGCAGTTGCCTGGATGCCCTCGCAGATCGGCCAGTGCAGGCGCACGTCCGAGACCGGCTTGGCGTCCCAGTCGACCGTATAGACCAGACCGTCGCGCCCGTCGACTCCCCACGCGGACAACGCCTTTCGCGCCAGGGATGCAGCAGCCTCGAGGACCCACGAAGGGGTCTGCACCCGCGGTGAGGCATGCAGGCCGCACAGCAGCCGCGCCCACTCGAGCAGGTGACCGTAGGTCGCGCCATACGGACGGAACGGGTCGTTGGGGTTGTCGATGTTGTAGTCCGGCAGCTCCTGCCACTGATCGTCGTAGTGCTCGGGCAGCAGCCAGTCGCGACCGCGTGCGTGCCGGTCCACGATCCGCTCGCAGATCCGCAGCGCCCGCTCGTGCCAGATGTCCTCGTCGAGCGCGTCCCCGATCGCGAGGAACGCCTCGACCGCATGCATGTTGGCGTTGGCCCCGCGGTACTGCTCCGGGTCGTCCCACGTCCCCGACCACGACTCGCACAGCGCGCCCTCGTCCTCGCGCCAGAACTTCTCCTCCACGATCCGCGTCACCTCGCGCGCCAGGGCCTGCGGATCGCCCGCGGAAGCCCCCTGGGCCCGCGCGGCCAGCGCCGAGGCGGCAGCGAGGATCACGTGCACGTGCTCGTATGCCGTCTTGCGCCCGGTCCGCTCCAACGTCCCGAACCAACCGCCGTCCACCTCGTCGCGGAAGACACCGTCGAGGGAGGACAACCCGTGGGCCAGGAGCCGTTCGGAGCCCGGGAGGCCGAGCACCGAGGCCAGTCCCGCCACGTGGGTCATGCGGGCGGTCAGCAGCAGTGACGGCTCGCGCCCGGGCATCGGGGTGCCGTCGCCGGCGAGGTAGGCGAAGCCGCCTCCGGGCAGTGCACTCGGCAGGACGAACTCGATCATCCGCGCGAACCGCTCCTGCACCCAGAGCTGGTGCGCCGGGCGCTGCGCCCACGGGAGTCCTGGTGCGTGCGAGGTGCGGGCGGTGCCGGTCATGGTGCCTTCCAGGTCAGGGGAGATCGTGTACGCCGGACCCATTGTGCTGCACCAGTGCCGGACAGTCCTCGTTCACTTCAACCGAGTAGTCCTGCTGCCTCCTCCGACCGGCTGAGCCCAGCGGGAACCCGCCGTGGGAGGTGACGGACTTCGGCACCATACGAGGCATGGAACTGGATCCTGAAGGCCGTACCGACCTGCACTACGCAGCAGCCGCCGGCAACCGGGTCGAAGCCGCCCAGCTGTTGGCGACAGGGTATGACGTGGCGCTCGCCGACGTGGACGGGTTCACCCCGCTCCACCTTGCCGCGCAGTACCAGCGCGCCGACGTGGTGCCGCTGCTCGTGGCCGCCGGCGCCCCCCTGGAGGCCCGCGACCAGTGGGGGAACACACCGCTGTGGCGCGCGGTGTCGTCCTCGCGCGGACGCACGGAGAGCATCTGCGCCCTCCTGGAGGCTGGCGCCGACCCGGACACCGAGAACAACCACGGCACGAGTCCACGCACCGCGGCGCTGCGCATCGCCGACTACGACGTCGTGCAGCACTTCGTCGGCACCAGCAGCCGCCGCGCCAGCTGAGCGAGGCCCCGCTCGGTGGGTGATCAGGGCGTGGTCAGGGCGGTGGTCAGGGCGGTGGTCAGGGCGGGCCTCGGGGTGACCCGTCCTTGGCCCTACCGATGAGTTTCGGGCTGGTGGGCGGTCTCCACGGCAGCACCACCGCACGACGATCCGACTTGCGGCCGACCCGCCCACCCACACGAGGAGCTCACCATGGCCACCACGCACCACCTGAAGACCCCTGAGGTCATCGTGGCCTACGACGTCCACGGCCCGCTCCCCACCGCTGACGGTCGACCGCCGCTGTTCATGGTGGGCGCTCCGATGGGGGCGGAGGGTTTCACGACCCTCGCCTCCCTGTTCGCCGACCGCACCGTCGTGACGTACGACGTGCGCGGCATCGGTCGCAGCGTGCGCACCGACGGCTCCACGGTCCAGACTCCCGAGCAGAACGCCACCGACCACCACGCGGTCATCTCCGCCCTGGGCGTCGGCCCGGTCGAGATGTTCGCCAGCAGCGGCGGCGCGGTCAGCGCCCTCGCGCTCATCACCGCGCACCCCGAGGACGTGACCACGGTGGTCGCCCACGAGCCACCCCTGCTCACCGCCCTGCCCGACGCCGACGCCGCCTTCGCGGCCGAGCGCGCCGTCCAGGCGACCTACCGCCAGGGTGGGTACGGGGCCGGGATGGCAGCCTTCATCGGGCTCACCTCCTGGTCGGGCGAGTTCACCCCGGAGTATGCAGCGCAGCCAGCGCCCGACCCGGCCCAGCTGGGGATGTCCGCGGAGGACGACGGGTCACGCGACGACCCGCTGCTCTCCGGAGCGTCTGACGCGATCACGGCCTACCGTCCGGACCTCGAGGCGCTTCGCCTCTCTCGGACCCGGCTGGTGCTCGCAGTGGGCATCGAGTCCGCGGGCGCCGTCCCGGCGCGTGCGACGGTGGCACTGGCCGAGGCCCTGGACCAAGAGGTCGTGGTCTTCCCGAGCCACCACGGCGGCTTCATGGGTGGCGAGCACGGCTTCGGTGGCGAACCCGAGGCCTTCGCCGCAAAGCTGCGCGAGGTGCTCGACGCCTCACCGACTGGGGGTGGCAGCCAGGACTAGACGTTGAGGAGCAACGTCGCGTTGAACAGGCTGATGAGGAACCCGACGATCACGATCGCGTCGAGCACGCCGTAGGACATGAGGTGGAAGTTGGCGAGCTTCCACCGCAAGGGTGCGTCGGCATACCCGTGCGGTTTCCAGTGCCGAAAGCGCTGGACGTACCAGACCACGAGCACCACGGCATAACAGATCGCACTGAACTGCCACGCGGAACTCATCACCACAGTGTGCGACGGCGGCGCTCGCAGCGCTCGCCCGGGGCGACC
>JBDSKZ010000115.1:0-6511 GCA_039916625.1 Pedococcus sp. | reverse complement strand
CCGGGTGAGGAGTGCGTGGTCGTCGACCCCGGCATAGGGGTCGAGGAGACCTTGCGCGCTGTGCTGACCGAGCACCGGCTGCGCCCGGCCGCGGTCCTGCTGACCCACGGCCACCTCGACCACGTGTACTCGGTGACACCGGTCTGCGGCGCCGACACGGCGGCATACATCCACGCTGGCGACCGCTATCGGCTGGTGGACCTCCTCGGGCAGTCCAACCCCGGGCTGGTGGCGATGCTCGAGCAGCAGTTCGGCACCAGGGCGACCTGGACCGAGCCGACGAACGTCGTCGAGATCGTCGACCGGACCCACCTCGACCTCGCCGGGCTCGGCTTCGACGTCCTCCACGCCCCCGGGCACACCGAGGGCTCGGTGATGTTCGCGGTGGACGCGGTGCCGGACGGTGTCGCCGACCAGGTCGACGTGGACCGGACCCTGCTCAGTGGGGACGTCCTGTTCGCGGGCTCGATCGGGCGGACCGACCTGCCGGGCGGTGATCCGGGCGCGATGAACCGCTCGCTGCGCGACGTCGTCCTCCCTCTCCCGGACACGACCCTGGTGCTCCCCGGCCACTACGGCGCCACGACCATGGACCGCGAGCGGACGACCAACCCCCATTTGCAAGGATTGGGCGCGTGAAGATCTCCCCGATCAGCGGTTTCCCCGAGTACCTGCCCGCCGAGCGCATCGTCGAGCAGCACTTCCTCGACATCATCCGCGAGACCTTCGAGCTGCACGGGTTCGGTTCGATCGAGACCCGCGCCGTCGAACCCGTCGAGCGGCTCCTCGGCAAGGGTGGTGACGCCGACAAGGAGATCTACGGCGTGAGTCGGCTGGCGGGGCAGGAGTCGGCCGACGCAGAGCTCGGCCTGCACTTCGACCTCACGGTGCCGTTCGCCCGCTACGTGCTGGAGAACGCCGGGCACCTCGCCTTCCCCTTCCGCCGCCACCAGATCCAGAAGGTGTGGCGTGGTGAGCGCCCGCAGGAGGGCCGCTACCGCGAGTTCACCCAGGCCGACATCGATGTCGTCGACGTGGGGGAGCTGGCACCGCACTTCGAGGCCGAGATCCCCCTGGTCATGGCCGAGGTGTTCGCGAAGCTGCCGATCGGGCCGATGGTGATCCAGGTCAACAACCGCAAGATCCCCGAGGGGTTCTACCTCGGCATCGGCGTGAGCGATGTCGTCGGCACCCTGCGCATCGTCGACAAGCTCGACAAGGTCGGGCCGGCCAGGCTCGCCGATCTCCTCGTCGAGTCGGGGCTCAGCCGGGAGCAGGCCGACCAGTGCCTGGCACTGGCCGCGATCCGCACGCCGGACCTGTCCTTCGTCGAGCGCGTGCGCGAGCTCGGGGTCAGCCACCCGACGCTCGACGAGGGCCTGGAGGCCCTGGCACAGGTCATCGGCACCGCCATGACGAACGCCCCCGGCGCGCTCGTCGCCGACCTGCGCATCGCGCGTGGGCTCGACTACTACACCGGCACCGTCTACGAGACCCAGCTCGTCGGGCACGAGTCGTGGGGCTCGTTCTGCTCTGGCGGTCGCTACGACTCGCTCGCCTCCGACGGCAGGACCACGTACCCCGGCGTCGGCATCTCCATCGGTGTGTCCCGGCTGCTCGGCCTGCTGCTGGGCCAGAAGCTGCTCACTGCGAGCCGTTCCACACCTGCGTGCGTCCTCGTCGCGGTGAACGACGAGGACAGCCGAGCCACCTCGACGCGCGTCGCGACCGAGCTGCGCGCCCGCGGCATACCGTGCGAGGTGGCGCCCAAGCCCGCCAAGTTCGGCAAGCAGATCCGGTATGCCGAACGGCGGGGCATGCCCTACGTCTGGTTCCCGGGTGCGGGGGAGGGCGACGACGGTGGCGGCGTCGACCAGGTCAAGGACATCCGCTCCGGTGCGCAGGTCGACGCCGACCCCACCGCGTGGCAGCCTCCGGCCGACGACCTGCACCCCCAGATCCTGCGCGCAGAGAGCTGACCACCATGGACTCCACCCAGCCGCTCATCGGCTCCCGCGCCAGCGGGGTGCAGCTGCACGTCACGTCCCTGCCCGGCGGTCGCCTCGGCCAGCCCGCCCGGGACTTCGTCGACTGGCTCGCCGAGGCGGGGCAGTCGGTGTGGCAGGTGCTGCCGGTGTCGGTGCCCGACCAGCACCGTTCGCCCTACAAGTCACCCTCTGCCTTCGCGGCTTCGCCGGCGCTGCTCGAGGAGCCGGACGCCCTGGTGAGCCAGGCCGAGCTCGACGCGTTCGCCGAGCGCGAGGACTACTGGGTCGACTCGTGGTCCAGCTTCGGCGGCGACCTCGCTGACCAGGTGCGGTTCGAACGCGAGTGGTCGGCGCTGCGCGCCCACGCCCACGACCGCGGCATCCAGATCCTCGGCGACGTCCCGATCTACGTCGCGCCGGACGGCGCCGACGAGCGCGCCTGGCCGCAGTTCTTCCGGGACGACGCGGTGGCCGGCTGCCCGCCGGACGCGTATGCCGCGACCGGCCAGCTGTGGGGGAACCCCCTGTATCGCTGGGACGTGCTCGCAGACGATGGCTACCAGTGGTGGATCGAGCGGCTGCGGCGCACCTTCGAGCTGTTCGACCTCGTGCGGGTCGACCACTTCCGTGGCTTCGCTGCCTACTGGGCCATCCCCGCGGGTGACGAGACGGCGCTCGGTGGGCGCTGGGAGACCGGCCCGGGGCGGGCGGTGTTCGACGCTGCCAACGAGGCACTCGGCCCGCTGCCCGTCCTGGCTGAGGACCTCGGGGACATCGACCAGCCGGTCATCGACCTGCGCAAGGCGCTGGGGTTCCACGGCATGGCGGTGCTGCAGTTCGGCTTCGAGCCGGCCTACGAGTACAACACCCACGACCTGGTCAACCTCACGCCCGACCAGGTGGTCTACACCGGCACCCACGACAACGACACCGTGGCCGGGTGGTGGGCCGAGCTGCCGGAGCAGCGGCGCGAGCTGGTCCGTGCCGCCTGGCGTCAGCAGGGCGTGCAGGCCGACGGCGACCGCGAGCCGGGCTGGGCGATGATCGAGCTGGCCCTCGCCACGCCGTGCGAGCTGGCGATGATGCAGGCCCAGGACGTCCTGGGCCTGGGCTCCTGCGCCCGGATGAACGCGCCCGGGATCGAGGGCGGCTGGTCCTGGCAGATGGTCCCCGGAGCCCTGACGTCCGAGCACGCCGCGCGCCTTCGGGACCTCACCCGGGACTCAGGCCGCGGGCGGCGCCAGACCTGAGTCGCGCAGCTCGAGCAGCGCGAGCGCCCGGATCGTCGGCTTGTCGCCCCGTCGCCATGCGCCGGCAGGGTCGGGGGAGATCGCCGCGAGCTTGCGCATCGGCTGCCCGGCCATGGCCCGCAGGGCGAACAGGTCGAGGTCCGCCGACTGGTCGATGAACCGCTGCGCTGCCGTTGCCCTGCGGACGAACCTCCCCCGCACGAAAACCCAGAGCAGACCGACGATGACGATCGGCACCAGGGCGCTCACCCAGCCGAGCAGGTTGGCCAGCTTGCCGACCGCATCGACGAGGTCGGTGCCGGCTTGCTGGATGGTCGTCCCCGCGCTTCCTGCCCGTCGGAACGGCGCCGCGATCTTGTCGCCGACCAGCGGCACGTCCTTGACGGCGTTGCCCGCACCGGTCATCTCCTTGCGGAACCCCGAGCCTGCGCTCTGCAGCCCGTGGCCCGGGGCGGCGAGCCCCAGGGTGGTGTCGTGCACGAGCCTTCCGACCCATGCCCAGGCGGACACCCAGGCCACGATTCCGAGGTCGGCGAGGATCTGGAGGGTGCGACGACCCGGCAGGTCTGCGTAGAGCTTCATGGCGCCTACACTCCCATTCGTGCCCCCCACCAGCGCGATGGAGCGCGCGGTCCGCAGCTGGTTGGGCCACCTCGACGTCGAGCGCGGCATGGCCGCCAACACGCTGAAGTCCTACGGGCGTGACCTCGCCCGCTACACGGCGTACCTCGACGTCCAAGGTGTCCACGAGCCGGCCGCGGTGACCGAGGCGCACGTGACCGACTTCCTCGCGACCTTGCGCGAGGGCAGCACTGACCACCCGCCGCTGGCGGCCTCCTCGGCGGCCCGCACCCTCGTGGCGGTGCGCGGCTTCCACAAGTTCCTGGCACTGGAAGGGGAGGTGCAGACCGACCCCGCCGGTGCGGTGAGCCCGCCGCAGCCACCAGCCAGGCTCCCGAAGGCCATCGGCATCGACGAGGTGGAGCGGCTGCTCGAGGCGGCCAGCGTGGGGGACCACCCGGCCTCCTTGCGGGACCGCGCGCTCCTGGAGGTCCTCTACGGCGCCGGCGCCCGGATCTCCGAGGCGATCGGGCTCGACCTCGACGACATCGACACGCAGGAGGGGGTCGTCCGGCTGTTCGGCAAGGGGAGCAAGGAGCGGCTGGTCCCGCTCGGCTCGTATGCAGCCGAGGCCCTTGGCGCGTACCTGGTCCGGGGACGACCAGCGTTCGCCGGCAGGGGGAGGGGGACGCCGGCAGTCTTCCTCAACCAGCGCGGCGGGCGGCTGTCCCGCCAGTCGGCGTGGGCGGTGCTGCGGGCGGCCGCCGAACGGGCGCAGCTCGCGGGGCACGTCTCGCCGCACACGCTGAGGCACTCCTTCGCCACCCACCTGCTCGACGGCGGGGCGGATGTCCGCGTGGTGCAGGAGCTGCTCGGTCACGCGTCCGTCACGACGACCCAGATCTACACGCTCGTGACGGTGCAGCGACTGCGAGAGGTGTACGCCCAAAGTCACCCCCGTGCCCGCTGATAGGGTCGTCCCGATCAGCGAGAGGCTGACCGCCGTACGCCAACGCACCGGGAGTGAAACGCCTGTGGAACCTGAGGTGACCACGCAGTCGCAACCGTCTGCTCAGGGGACCCCGGAGCCATCCGTCGACACCAGTGAGCGCGACCATGCCCGCCTCCCGGGCACCGAGCTGGTGTCCGGACTGGTCGGCCCGACCGGCCGGCCGATGCCGGACTTCCCCGAGCCCGCTCCACTGAGCAGCCACGGTCCCGCCCGCATCATCGCGATGTGCAACCAGAAGGGTGGCGTCGGCAAGACCACGACGACCATCAACCTCGGTGCCGCGCTCGCCGAGGTGGGCCGCCGGGTGCTGCTCGTCGACTTCGACCCCCAGGGCGCGTTATCCGTGGGTCTCGGCGTCCGGGCCAACGAGCTCGACGTCACCATCTACAACCTGCTCGTCGAGCGCGGGCACGACGTCCGCGACGTCATCCAGAGCACCACGACGCCCAACCTCGACGTCATCCCCGCCAACATCGACCTGTCGGCCGCCGAGGTCCAGCTCGTCGGTGAGGTCGCGCGGGAGCAGATCCTGGCTCGCGTGCTGCGTCCGGTCATGGACGACTACGACGTCATCATGATCGACTGTCAGCCGTCGCTGGGCCTGCTCACCGTCAACGCCCTCACCGCCGCCCATGGCGTCGTCATCCCGCTCGAGTGCGAGTTCTTCGCCATGCGCGGGGTGGCGCTGCTCGTCGAGACGATCGACAAGATCACCGACCGGCTCAACCCCCGCCTGCAGGTCGACGGCATCCTCGCGACGATGTACGACGGCCGCACGCTGCACTCCCGCGAGGTCGTCGCGAGCGTCGTCGAGCACTTCAGCGACGACGTCTTCCACACCGTCATCTCGCGCACCGTGAAGTTCCCCGACGCGAGCCTGGCGGCCGAGCCGATCACGACCTACGACAGCACCCACAAGGGGGCCGACGCCTACCGCCAGCTCGCCCGCGAGCTCATCTCTCGCGGTGGGGCGGCCTGACCCGATGACGACGGCCCCCGATGCACCGTCGGGCGCCGCCGACGTCACCCCGGGCGGGGTGCTGACCCGGCGGGGCGCCGCGACGGCGTTCGAGGTGACCCTCGACGGGTTCAGCGGCCCCTTCGACCTGCTCCTGGGCCTGATCAGCAAGCACAAGCTCGACATCACCGAGATCTCGCTGGCGCAGGTCACCGACGACTTCATCGCACACATCCGCACCGAGCGGGCCAAGCCCGACGGGTGGGACCTCTCGCAGGCCTCGCAGTTCCTGCTCGTCGCCGCCACCCTGCTCGACCTCAAGGCCGCGCGGCTGCTGCCGCAGTCCGGGCCCGAGGACGAGGACGACCTGGCCCTCATCGAGGCCCGCGACATCCTGTTCGCCCGGCTCCTGCAGTACCGCGCGTTCAAGGACATCGCGCACACCTTCGCGCAGCGGATGTCGACCTCGGGGCGGCGGCACCCGCGCACGGCATCCCTCGAGCCGCACCTCGCGGCGCTGCTGCCCGAGCTCGTGATGTCCGTGACCCCCGAGCAGCTCGCGATGGTCGCGGCCCGCGTCTTCATCCCCAGGGTCGCTCCCACCGTGGGACTGTCCCACCTGCACGCGCCGACGGTGAGCGTGCGCGAGCAGGCCGGCATCATCGGGGCGCGGTTGCGCCGCGAGCGGGTCGCGTCGTTCCGCAACCTGGTCGCCGACGCCGACTCCACGCTCGTCGTCGTC
>JBDSKZ010000114.1:0-11536 GCA_039916625.1 Pedococcus sp. | reverse complement strand
CCACAGCCTGAGCGGGCGATGAGGAGCGCCGGGAAGTCGAGCACGCGCCTGTCCTCGTCGGCACGCGACCTGGTGCCGACCGGCAGGGTCAGTCGAAGATGCTGCGGATGTCGCTGAGCCGTTCGGGGACGAGCGTGAACCACGCCCACGTCCCACGCCGCTCACGGGTGAGGAGCCCTGCCTCGGTGAGAACCTTCAGGTGGTGGCTGACGGTTGGCTGCGAGACGCCGACCGCGTCGGTCATGTCGCAGACGCAGGCCTCGTGCTTGGGGGAGCTGCGGATGAGGTCGAGCAGCTGCAGGCGCACGGGGTCGGCGACGGCCTTGAGCAGCGTCGCCCGGGCGGTAGCGTCAAGGTGCGACATCGTGGCTGGGGGAGCGCCGCAGCAGGCGTCGCTCCCCGTGCTCGGAAGGGCTGCGCTGGTCGTCGTCACTATTGCTGTCCGTCTCGTTGTATCGATGGATGTCCATATTGACACACGACGATGCTGATGACACGCTCACGCCATATCGACAAAACTCGATGAAGCTTGATCCAGTCCCTGACACCCCGCCCGGAAGGCCTCCGCTCCGTGAGCACCGCTTCGACCACTGCCACGAGCCACGACCCCGTGACCGGTCGGCTCTCCACCCTGGATCGGCTGCTGCCGGTCTGGATCGGGGTGGCCATGGTGGTCGGGCTCCTGCTCGGTCGCCTCGTGCCCGGTCTCGGCGGGGCGCTGTCGGCCGTCGAGGTCGACGGGGTGTCGCTGCCGATCGCCCTCGGTCTCCTGGTGATGATGTATCCGGTGCTGGCGAAGGTCCGTTACGACCGGCTCGACTCGGTGACCGGTGACCGGCGGCTACTGGTCGGATCTCTGGTCCTCAACTGGGTGCTCGGTCCGGCGCTGATGTTCGCGCTGGCATGGATCTTTCTCGCCGACCTGCCGGCCTACCGCACCGGCCTGATCATCGTCGGCCTCGCTCGCTGCATCGCGATGGTCATCATCTGGAACGACCTCGCCTGCGGCGACCGCGAGGCAGCTGCCGTCCTCGTGGCGCTCAACTCGGTCTTCCAGGTCTTCGCGTTCGCCCTCCTGGGCTGGTTCTACCTCTCGGTGCTGCCGGGCTGGCTCGGCCTGTCGCAGACCGGGATCGATGCCTCGACGTGGGATATCGCCCGGTCGGTGCTGATCTTCCTGGGGGTGCCGCTGGTGCTGGGCTTCCTGTCCCGCCGCGTGGGCGAGCGTCGCCGTGGACGCGACTGGTATGAGGCGAAGTTCCTTCCCCGCGTGGGTCCCTGGGCGTTGTACGGCCTGCTCTTCACCATCGTCATCCTCTTTGCCCTGCAGGGCGATGCCATCACTTCGCACCCGCTCGACGTCGCCCGGATCGCGCTGCCGCTGCTCGTCTACTTCGCCGCGATGTGGAGTGGCGGCTTCGTCCTCGGCGCGGGGCTCGGCCTGGGGTATGCGCGCACCGCGACGCTCGCGTTCACGGCCGCCGGCAACAACTTCGAGCTCGCCATCGCCGTCGCCATCGCGACCTTCGGCGCCACTTCGGGGCAGGCCCTCGCAGGTGTGGTGGGCCCCCTGATCGAGGTCCCGGCCCTCGTCGGCCTCGTCTACGTCAGCCTTGCGCTGCGGCGCCGCTTTGCTGCTTCCCCCACGACCTGAGAGGCACACCGATGAGTGACCGGCCCAGTGTCCTGTTCGTCTGCGTGCACAACGCAGGCCGCTCGCAGATGGCTGCCGCCTACCTGGCGCACCTGTCCGGTGGTGCTGTCGAAGTGCGCTCGGCCGGCTCTGCGCCCGGGGACCGGGTGAACCCCGCAGCGGTCGCCGCCATGGCTGAGGAGGGCATCGACATCTCCGCCGAGAAGCCCAAGGTCCTCACGACCGAGGCGGTCGAGGAGTCGGACGTCGTGGTGACCATGGGGTGCGGCGACACCTGCCCGTTCTTCCCGGGAAAGCGCTACGAGGACTGGCTGCTCGACGACCCCGCGGGCCAGGGAGTCGAGGCGGTCCGGCCGATCCGCGACGAGATCAGGGCGCGGGTCGTGGCCCTGCTGGGCGAGCTCGACATTCCCGCCATCGGGCAATGACCCAGCGCACCTTGCTCAGGCGGCGCGGGTGGAGCGCGCGCTGCAGGCGATCTCGTAGACGATCGTCGTCATCCAGCTGAGTGACCGGTGCTCGGCGCTGTTGAACGACCGCGACGTCGCCCAGATCTCCGCATAGGCCGCGCGAGTCGTCTCCTCCGCGCGGCCATGGTCGCCCAGGACCACCAGCGCGAGGCCGAAGAAACCGTTGACGGTCCGGTCGTACAGGGTCCCGAACGCCGTGTGGTCGCCGAGTGCGCTCTGGCCCAACAACACGTCCAGCTCGGCCGCACGAAGGTGCTGCGCGTCGCTGCGCAGCGGTGATTCGTGCGCCAGGTCCGTCATGGCCCCACTGTGTGCCCCGCCCGGCGGATCCGCACCCCGGGGGGTCGCCACTGGGCACCAGCGACCCAAACTCAGCCGAACGGCTGATACCGCCACGCGGACCTGCTCGAGGTGGATGAGAGGGGCGTTTGAAGGTGCTGCACCCACGAAGCGACCTGACCCCTGCGCGTGATGGCCAAGGAGCGAACGGCACCTGACCGACGGGTAGCATGACGCGCGTCCCGTCGCACCCGACCAGATCTCTGGAGCCCCCGCGCGTGAACGCCCCCCACGGCACCCCCAGACTCGCAGCCGTCATCGTCCTCGCCGCGGGTGAGGGCACCCGGATGAAGTCCTCCACCCCCAAGGTCCTGCACCGGATCGGAGGCCGGACCCTCGTCGGCCACGCGATCGCCGCAGCCCGGGCGGCCCAGCCCGAGCACCTCGCGGTGGTGGTCCGCCACGAGCGCGACCTCGTCGCCGAGCACGTCACCGAGGTCGACCCGTCCGCAGTCATCGCCGACCAGGACGAGGTCAAGGGGACGGGCCGAGCCACGGAGTGCGCGCTCGACGTCCTCCCGGCCGACCTCGACGGCACCGTCCTCGTGACGTACGGCGACGTGCCCCTGCTCGCGGGTGACTCCCTGGTGGCGCTGCTCGCCGAGCACGTGGGTTCCGGCAGTGCCGCGACGGTGATCACCGCCCACCTTGCCGACCCGACCGGGTACGGCAGGATCCTGCGCGACGCCGACGGTGGTGTCGAGGGGATCGTCGAGCAGAAGGACGCTACCGAGCAGCAGCGGGCCATCACCGAGATCAACTCGGGGATCTACGCCTTCGACGCAGCCGTCCTGCGCGAGGCGCTCACCGAGGTCGGCACCGACAACGCCCAGGGCGAGAAGTACCTCACCGACGTCCTCGCCATCGCCCGTCGGGCCGGCGGCAGGGTCAGCGCCCACCTCATCGAGGACCTGTGGCAGACCGAGGGGGTCAACGACCGGGTGCAGCTCGCGCGCCTCGGCAAGGAGCTCAACCGCCGCACCACGGAGCGCTGGATGCGCGAGGGCGTCACCATCGTCGACCCCGACACCACGTGGATCGACGCCGACGTGACCATCGGTCGCGATGCGACCGTCCTGCCCGGCACCCAGCTGCTCGGGGCGACCACCATCGGCGCGAACGCCCTGATCGGTCCGGACACCACGCTCACCGACACCGAGGTGGGGGAGGGCGCCGAGGTCAAGCGCACCGAGGCCCTGCTGGCCGTCATCGGTCCCGGCGCCACGGTGGGTCCGTTCAGCTACCTGCGCGCGGGCACCGAGCTCGGCGCCAGGGGCAAGATCGGCGGCTTCGTCGAGACCAAGAACGCGAAGATCGCCGACGGCGCGAAGGTCCCGCACCTCACGTATGCCGGCGACGTCACCGTCGGTGAGGGCGCCAACATCGGCGCTGGCACGATCTTCGCCAACTTCGACGGGGTGGCCAAGCACCACACCACGGTCGGCAGGCACAGCTTCGTCGGCTCCAACTCGGTGCTCGTCGCACCGGTCACCATCGCCGACGGGGCCTACGTCGGCGCCGGCTCGGCGGTGACGGGCGATGTCGAGCCAGGCCAGATCGCCGTTGCCCGTGGCCGCCAGCGCAACATCGACGGCTGGGTCGCCAAGGCCCGCGCAGGGACCAGGACCGCTCAGGCGGCACTGGACGGCCAGGCGGCACTGGACGGCCAGGCGGCCGCGCGGCATACCGAACACTCCATCGAAGGGCAGGACCAGGCGTGACCGGCATCCTCAAGACCACCGAGAAGAACCTCATGGTCTTCACGGGCCGGGCCCACCCCGGGCTCGCGGAGGAGGTCGCGCGCATGCTCGGCACCGAGCTCGTGCCCACCAGCGCCTACGACTTCGCCAACGGTGAGATCTACGTGCGGTACGAGGAGTCGGTGCGCGGCTCCGACGCGTTCGTCATCCAGAGCCACACCGCCCCGCTCAACGAGGCGATCATGGAGCAGCTCATCATGATCGACGCGCTCAAGCGCGCCTCCGCCAAGCAGATCACCGTGGTCCTGCCGTTCTACGGCTATGCCCGCCAGGACAAGAAGCACCGTGGTCGCGAGCCGATCTCGGCCCGCCTGATGGCAGACCTCTTCAAGACGGCCGGAGCCGACCGCCTCATGGCGGTCGACCTGCACACCGCGCAGATCCAGGGCTTCTTCGACGGTCCTGTCGACCACCTCATGGCGTTGCCGATCCTGTCGGAGTACGTGCGCGAGAAGTACGGCCACGAGAAGCTCGCCGTCGTCTCGCCCGACGCAGGACGCATCAAGGTGGCCGAACAGTGGTCGGAACGCCTCGGCGGTGCCCCGCTGGCGTTCATCCACAAGACGCGCGACATCAACCGGCCCAACGAGACGGTCGCCAACCGCGTCGTCGGTGAGGTCGAGGGTCGCATCTGCGTGCTCGTCGACGACATGATCGACACCGCGGGCACGATCACCAAGGCCGCCGACGCGCTCATGCAGGAGGGTGCAGCCGGGGTCGTCATCGCCGCGACGCACGCGATCCTCTCCGGCCCGGCCATCGAGCGCCTCAAGGCGTGCACGGCGCGCGAGGTCATCGTCACCGACACCTTGCCGATCGACGAGGCGCACGACTTCGACAAGCTCACGACCCTGTCGATCGCCCCCCTCATCAGCCGTGCCATCCGGGAGGTCTTCGAGGACGGCTCGGTGACGAGCCTGTTCGAGGGGCACGCCTGAGCTCAGTCGTTGGACGCCCTCCGGGCGCGGTAGGCAGCCACGTTGGCGCGGTTGCCGCACCCGCCGTCGCAGTAGCGCTTGGAGCGGTTCTTCGAGAGGTCGACGACGACGTCCTCGCAGTCTTCGGCGGCACACACCCCCAGCCTGCTGAGCTCGTCCGCGCGGATCACGTCCACCAGGGCCATGGCTGCCTCGACGGCCATCCGGGTGGACAACGGCGCCTCGGGGGGCGTGGCGTGCAGGTGCCACGACCACTCGTCATGACGGACCAGCTGAGGGAGCGCACGGGCCTCGGAGAGCAGGTCGTTGACGAGCTGGACGGCGTGTTCGGGCTCGGCGGTCCAGAGCTCGCGCAGCCGCGGCCGCAGAGCGCGGACAGCGTCGAGCTCCGCGCCGTCGTGAGCGCGCGACCCCGTCCACTGCCACTCCCGAACGAAGGCGTCGAGCTCCGCCACGTTCTGGAGGGAGTCCCCGTGGGTGGGCAGGGTGGTCGCCGTGTTGACGAGCGCAGCACACCCGCGTAGGGCCGTCTCGGTGTCATGGGCGAAGAGCATGTTGACTCCTGACATCATGGGTCTGTACTGTCACGAGTATAAGGTTCTTCACCACTTACCCCAGTGATCGTCCTCGTGCCAGCGCGCGGCATGCGAAACCCGGGCAACGAAAGCAGGTCGGTCATGAGGTCACGGTCCACCATCGTCGGGCTCTGGCTGGCGCTGGCGTCCGCAGCGACGTTCGGCAGCAGCGGCCCGTTCGCCAAGTCGCTGCTCGTCGAGGGCTGGACCTCCGGCGCCATCGTGCTGCTGCGCGTCGCCGGCGCGACGCTCGTGCTCGCCGTCCCGACCATCCTTGCCCTCCGGGGCCGTTGGCACCTCGTTCGGGAGAACCTCGCCAGCATCCTCGCGTATGGCGTCGTGGCCGTCGCTGGGTGCCAGGTCGCCTACTTCTATGCGGTCCAGCGACTCGATGTCGGAGTTGCGCTCCTGCTGGAGTACCTCGGGGTCGTCCTCGTGGTGCTGTTCGTCTGGGCACGCACGCGCCGCGCACCCAGTGCGCTGACCGGGGTCGGCGTGCTCCTCGCGATCGTCGGACTCGTGCTCGTGCTCGACCTGGGGGGGCAGACGAGGCTCGACCTCGTCGGCGTCGGCTGGGGCCTGGTGGCTGCCACCGGTCTGGCGACCTTCTTCGTCCTTGCCGCCGAGGCGAGCCACCTGCCACCGGTCGCGCTGGCCGGCCTCGGCATGGGCGCTGGCTCCTTGGGGCTCGCCCTCCTGGGCGCCGTCGGTGTGCTGCCCATGCGGTTCGTGGCCACGGACGTCGTGCTCCGTGGAGCCCAGGTGCCCTGGTGGGCCGCTGTCGGTGAGCTGGCCCTCGTGGCCGCCGCAGCGGCATACCTCCTCGGGGTGACCGCTGCACGCATCCTCGGGTCCACCGTCGCGTCCTTCGTCGGGCTCACCGAAGTGCTGTTCGCGGTGCTCTTCGCCTGGGTGCTGCTGGGCGAGCTGCCGGGCGCCGTGCAGCTCCTCGGCGGGATCTGCATCGTCGGGGGAGTGGTGGCCGTGCGGCTCGGTGAGCTGCGCCGCGAGCGCTCCGCCCGGGCGACGGTAGCGGTCGACGAGGCGGATTTCCCTCTGCCAGTGGCCGTCGCCTAGACTCTCCGGGTTGCCTCGGCGAGGGACACTGCACGGCTTCGGCCCGCACGTCCGTAATTCGACGCGGTGTGGTCTCCGTGCTGCGCCCCGCGTCGAGGCCCACCGCCTACTCGAGCCTTCCAGGAGCCCCCGTGTCTGACACCGACCGCAAGCTTTCCGCCGACATGCGCACGCAGTTCGGCAAGGGCGCGGCGCGCAAGATCCGCCGCGACCACAAGATCCCCGCCGTCATGTACGGCCACGGTGCCGAGCCGGTGCACATCACCCTGCCCGGCCACGAGACGATGATGGCGCTCAAGAACGTCAACGCCCTGCTCACCATCGTCATCGACGGCGACGAGCAGCTCGCCCTCGCCAAGGACGTGCAGCGCGACGCGATCAAGCCGGTCATCGAGCACATCGACCTCGTCGTCGTCCGCAAGGGCGAGAAGGTCACCGTGGACGTGCCCGTGCACCTCGAGGGCGACGCCGCTCCCGAGACCGTCGTCACCCTCGACGCCCAGTCCCTGCAGCTCGAGGTCGAGGCCACGCACATCCCCGAGAGCATCGTCGTCTCCGTCGAGGGCCTGGCGGCCGGCACGCAGATCAAGGCCTCCGAGGTCGAGCTGCCCCGCGGCGCCGCCCTGGTCGTCGACGAGGACACCCTCGTCGTCAACATCACCCAGCAGATCTCCCAGGACGAGCTGGACGCCGAGCTCGCCGAGGCCGAGGGAGAGGCCGGCATCGAGCGCGAGGAGTCCGACGAGGACGCCGCCGCCGAGGGCGACTCCGCTGCCGAGGGCGACTCCGCGGACGGCGAGAAGGCCGGGTCCGAAGGCGCCTGAGCCCCACCGGCGCGGCGCCCGCTGCCGCGTCCGCTGCTCCACACCGGAAGGCCAGGTCCGTCACGGACCTGGCCTTCCGGCATACTTGCCGCCCGTGAGTGAAGACGGGACGTGGCTGGTGGTCGGGTTGGGCAACCCCGGACCCGCCTATGCGGGCAACCGCCACAACGTCGGCGCGATGGTGGTCGACGAGCTCGCCCGTCGCGGGTCCGTGGCGCTGACCAGGCACAAGGCGCGAGCCGTGGCCGCGACCATCCGCATCGGGATGCTGCCCGGCGGGGCACCCGGACCGCGCGCGGTGGTTGGTGTGCCCCTGTCCTACATGAACGAGTCCGGCGGTCCGGTGAAGGCGCTGCTGTCGTTCTTCTCCGTCGACCCCGACCACCTCGTCGTCGTCCACGACGAGCTCGACATCCCCGCGGGTGAGGTCCGGCTGAAGAAGGGCGGTGGCGAGGGCGGCCACAACGGCCTGCGCTCGATCAGCTCCTCGCTCGGGACCAAGGACTACCTGCGGGTGCGCGTCGGCATCGGCCGCCCGCCGGGCCGGATGGAGGCAGCTGACTTCGTGCTGCGCGACTTCTCGCCGACCGAGCGCAAGGAGCTGCCGTTCCTGCTCGACACCGCTGCCGACGCCGCCGAGCTGGTCGTCACCGAAGGTCTGCAGTCGGCCCAGCAGAAGTTCCACAGCCCTGCCTAGCGCCCGAACGACGCCCCGATGTGTGGGGGATTTCGTTGGTGGAGTGCTGTGTCTAGGCCAAAAGGATGAGTCGGCTACGGCGCGGGGTGTAGTACATGTGGACTGACCTGTCCTCCCACTCCTCCTGTACCTACCGCCCCCGCTGCGCTGACAGCATCAGTCATTCGGTTGGTGAACGCCAGCCATCCGGCTGGGCCGGGGGATCGCAGGGCAGGGGAACGGAAATGACGGATCTAGCAGGGGCGGGCGCCGCGCCGTCGACGCAAGCCGAGGCCGCGGAGTCGGCGTTCGTGCCACCGACGCCGGTCGGACCGACACCGCCGTCCGAGCCCATGACGGCGCGAGGACCGCACGAGCCCACTGAGGACGCCGCGGCGCCCATGACAGCGCACACAACAGCCGACCGCCAGCCGCTGGATGCGCCAGAGGTCCAGAGCTCCTTCGAGACGGCCCGCCGGCCCTGGCACATCGGCTACACACACCGCGCCGTCACTGTGGACGCGACGGCCGCGCTGGCCGCTGGCGTGGTAGGCGCCCTCGTGCCCCTTGGTCGCGCCTCGCTCGAGCTGCGCGTCACCACCACGCTCGCCCTGCCCCTGCTCTACCTTCTGGCCCTGCTGCTCGCCCACGGCTACGAGCGTCGTTACCTCGGCACCTCGGCCAACGAATATCGGGCTGTCGTCCGGGCTGTCGTCGGCCTCGTCGGAATGGCAGCCGGCATCTCGTGGTTGCTGCGCGCCGAGTTCGCGCGCGGACTCGTCCTCACCCTTGCCCCGGCGCTGCTCTTGCTCGGCCTCCTGGGGCGCCACCTGCTGCGACGCCAGCTCCTCGCCCACCGGCTCGCCGGCTGCGACACGCAGCGAACGCTGGTGGTGGGCAACGTGCGCACCGTCGGCCCCATGATCCGCCAGCTCCGCCGCGCCCACGGCGCCGGGATGGAGGTCGTCGGTGCCTGTGTATCCGGCATCGTCACCGACTCCGATCGCAGCAGCCTCATCGAAGGGGTGCCGGTCTTCGGTTACCCCGAGGAAGCGATGGAGGCGATCAACCTGCTCGATGCCGAGGTGGTGGCAGTCTCCAGCGACCCCGACCTCAGCGGTAGCGATCTGCGTCGCCTCGCCTGGAGCCTGGAGGAGCGCGAGGTCGACCTCGTCATCGCCCCGGGGCTGTTCGAGGTGGCCGGACCCCGGCTGAGCATCCGCCCCACCGCGGGGATGCCGCTCCTGCACGTCGAGCGCCCGGCGATGTCCGGGGCACGGCGCGTGTGCAAGCGCCTGGTCGACCTCGTCGCTGCCATCGTCATTCTCGTCCTGACCCTTCCGCTCACCATCGTGATCGCGCTCGCAATCCGCTGGGACTCACCCGGCCCCGTGATCTTCCGCCAGACGCGGGTGGGTGCCAAGGGCCAGACGTTCTCGATGCTCAAGTTCCGCACCATGTGCATCGACGCCGAGCAGCGCAGGGCCGACCTAATCTCCTTCCAAGCCGTCGACGCGGGCAACGACATCATGTTCAAGATGCGCAAGGACCCGCGGGTCACCCGTGTGGGCCGCATCCTGCGCCGGTTCTCCCTCGACGAGGCCCCCCAGCTCATCAACGTCGTGCGCGGCGAGATGTCACTGGTCGGCCCACGGCCCCCCCTGCCCGAAGAGGTGGCCCGCTACGAGCCGGACGCCGTCCGCAGGCTCCACGTCCAACCGGGCCTTACCGGGCTGTGGCAGGTAAGTGGCCGCAGCGACCTGCCTTGGGACGAGTCCCTACGCCTGGACCTCTGGTACGTCGACAACTGGTCGCTCGTCTTGGACGTGCAGATCCTGACCCGAACACTCCGAGCCGTCCTCAAGGGACAGGGAGCCTACTGATGACGAGCCTGACGGCTCTCGACGATCACCAGCTCGCCAGGGCGCTGGCCGACGCGGCAGGCGATGTCCTGCTCGCGCTGCGCAGTGCCACCGGGCCCGACACCGATCCCTCTCAGCTGCGTGCTGAGGGTGACCGCCAGTCACACCTGTTCCTCATGGACCAGCTGGCCACCGCCCGCCCCGACGACGCCGTGCTCAGCGAGGAGGGCAAGGACGACCCGGTCCGCCTCGCCTCGGACCGGGTCTGGATCATCGACCCGCTCGACGGCACCCGCGAGTTCGGTGAGGTGCCGCGCGAGGACTGGGCCGTGCACGTCGCCCTGTGGGAGTGCGGCGACCTCGTGGCCGGCGCCGTGGCCCGCCCGGCGATGGGCACCACCCTGGCGACCGACCAGCAGGACGCTGCGCCGACCGGCAGCGCGCCCGGAACCACCCGGCTCCGGCTTGCCGTGAGCCGCAGCCGTCCACCGGCGTTCGTGACCGCGCTGGCCGAACGCCTCGACGCCGAGCTCGTGCCGATGGGCTCAGCGGGCATCAAGGCCACTGCGGTCGTCGACGACACCGTGGATGCCTACGTCCACGCCGGCGGCCAGTTCGAGTGGGACTCCGCAGCGCCGGTCGTCGTGGCTCGCGCGGCTGGCCTGCACACGAGCCGCATCGACGGCACCCCGCTCGCCTACAACCGCGAGGACCCGCTCCTGCCCGACCTGCTGATCTGCCGCCCCGAGGTGGCCAACCATCTGCTCGACGTCATCAGAGAACTGATCAATGAGGGGACTACGACGTGAACACCACCGGCCCGGACTACCAGCTGAGCCAGCTCGACATCCTCGAGTCCGAAGCGATCCACATCATGCGAGAAGTGGTCGCGGAGTTCGAGCAGCCCGTGCTGCTGTTCTCCGGCGGCAAGGACTCCATCGTCATGCTGCGCCTGGCGCAGAAGGCGTTCCACCCCGCGCGCATCCCCTTCCCGGTGATGCACGTGGACACTGGGCACAACTTCGAGGAGGTACTCGCCTTCCGTGACCGCCGCGTCGCCGAGCTCAACCTGCAGCTCATCGTCGCCAGCGTCCAGGAGGCGGTGGACAACGGCAGTGTTGCGTTGCCGCCCGACGGCACACGGAACCGGGCCCAGACGCCAGTCCTGCTCGAGGCCCTCGACAAGCACCGCTTCACCGCCATCTTCGGTGGGGCGCGGCGCGACGAGGACAAGGCGCGGGCCAAGGAGCGGATCTTCTCCTTCCGCGACGACTTCGGCCAGTGGGACCCCAAGAACCAGCGCCCGGAGATCTGGAGCCTCTACAACAGCCGGATCCACCCCGGCGAGAGCATCCGCGTCT
>JBDSKZ010000113.1:0-39650 GCA_039916625.1 Pedococcus sp. | reverse complement strand
GGGAGCATCGTGATGACGATCGCCAGGCCCACGGCCAGGACCGTGGAGCGGATCAGCTGTTGGCGCATGTCAGGCGCTCAGACCTCGTCGCCGCGCTCGAAGCGGAATCCGACACCACGCACCGTGGCGATGTAGCGGGGCTGGGCGGCGTCGTCGCCGAGCTTTCGGCGCAGCACCGAGATGTGCATGTCGAGGGTCTTGGTGGAGCCGAACCAGGCGGTCTCCCAGATCTCCCGCATGAGCTGTTCGCGGGAGACGACCTTGCCCTGCTCGCGGACGAGCACGCGGAGCAGGTCGAACTCCTTGGCCGTGAGCTGCAGCTCCTCTTCCTGGAACCAGGCCCGACGCCCCTCGGGGTCGATGCGCACGAGCTCGTTGGCGTTGGCGGCATCGGTGGGGTTGCGACGCAGCAGCGCCCGCACCCGGGCGAGCAGCTCGGCGAGCCGGAACGGCTTGGTGACGTAGTCGTCGGCGCCCGCGTCGAGGCCCACGACCGTGTCGACCTCGTCGGCGCGCGCCGTGAGGATCAGGACCGGGACGGTGCGTCCCTCGGCCCGGATTCGACGGCACACCTCGAGCCCGTCGACGTAGGGAAGGCCCAGGTCGAGCACGACGAGGTCGGGGTTCTCGGCGGAAGCCTCGAGGGCCGCTCGGCCGTCCGCCCGGACGTCGACGTCGTAGCCCTCTCGTCGCAGCGCACGGGCGAGCGGTTCGGAGATGGCGGGGTCGTCCTCGGCCAGCAGCACACGGGTCATGGGGTGATCGTAGGGAACGACTGGCCCGATCAGCGACCAGACCACACCGGAGGTCGTTTTTCGTTGAAGGCGGCAACACCCTCAGCGCGGTCCGCGGAGAACGCCGTGGCCGCCCAGTGGTCGTCCTCCAGCTCGAGTCCGGCGGCGAGGTCGGTGTCGAATCCGCGGCGCATCGCGGCCTTGGCGTTGCGCACCCCCACCGGAGAGTTGCGGGCGATCGTCGAGGCGAGCTCCAGGGCGCGGTCGCGAGCCGTGCCGGCGGGCACCACCTCGTCGACCGCCCCGAGCGCGCACGCGTCGGCGGCGCTGAAGCGCTCCGCCGTGAAGATCATCCGGGCCGACCGCGACCACCCGATGCGGCGGGTGAGCAGCTGGGTGCCGCCCCCACCGGGGATCACGCCGACGGAGACCTCGGGCAGCCCGACCACGGCGCCCTCCCCGCACACGACGAGGTCGCAGGACAGCGCGATCTCGAACCCGCCCCCGAGGGCATAGCCGTCCACCGCAGCGACCGCCGGGACAGGCAGGTCGAGCACCCCCCGGTATGCCGCCCGCGCCAGCGGGCGCTGCGCGCGCAGCTCCTCGTCGCTGAAGGAGTTGCGCTCCTTGAGGTCCGCTCCGACGCAGAAGGCCTTCGGGTGGCTCGAGCTGACGACGACGGCGCGGACCGTGCGGTCACCGGCGAGCTCGCGGGTGGCCCGGCCGAGCGCGTGGGCCATCTCGGTGGACACGGCGTTCATCGCCTCGGGACGGTCAAGGACGAGCTCGGCGACGTGGCCGCCGTCCCCGTGCCGCTCGATCCGGACCAGTGCTGACGTCATGAGGTCTCCTCGGGGGGGTTCGACAAGGGTGGTGTCACGATGCTGCGCTGCGCTGCGCCGGAGCGGTCGCTGAAGCGGTCGCCAAAACGGTTCGCTGCGCGGTCGCCTGAGCGGTCGGCTGCGCGGTCGCCCGGCTGGGTGGGTGCGGCGGCTCGTCCGGCCAGGCGGCCGCCCGTGGCGCGGCGCAGCTCGCTCGGCGTGACCTGGCCGATGCCGCGCAGCGTCCGGGTGCGCAGTGCCGTGGTCTCGAACCCCGACAGCGACGCGAGCGCCGTCGCCAGGGCGTCGTCGACGAGCACTCCCCCACCAGGGGCGACGCTGGTGATCCGCGAGGCACGGTTGACGGTCGTGCCGAAGACGTCGCCGAGCCGCGAGAGGACCGGACCCACCGCCATACCGACCCGCACGTCGGGCAGCAGGTCGTCCTCGGCCATCGTCTCGACGAGGTCGAGGGCGACCGCGGCAGCTGGCGCGGCGTCGATGGTGACGAAGAGGATCTCGTCGCCCACCGTCTTGATGACCCGGCCGCCGTGGGCCGTGACGATGTCGGTGGCGAGCGCCTCGAACCGCTGCACCATGACCGCGAGCTGTCGCTCGGTCATGCGGCGCACGAGGGACGTGAAGTTGACCAGGTCGGCGAACCCGACCACGCGGCGTACGCCCTGGGAGGACTGCTGGGGGTCGGCGTCGGCGAGCATCCGCGAGATCGCAGCGGTGAGGTGGCGACGCCAGGCGTAGATGAGCAGGGGCTCGAGCGAGTCGGCCATGTCGGCGAGCTTGCGCGCCGCGGCATTGGCGGCGGCGAGGTCGGGCGCCCCCCGGGCGTCGGCCTCGTCCAGGGCGGCCTCGAGCGCGGGGTCGGCGAGCGCCTCGGCCATGAGCTGGGTCTGCCAGACCGCGAGCCGGTCGGTGGTGCGGGCGAACGCGCGGGTCATGGCGAGCGCTGTCGTCTCGTCCAGCTCCTCCTCGCGCACCAGCCGGGCGACGGCCATCAGGGCCATCTGGTCGGCTTCGGTGAACATCGCGTCGTCGTCCTCGACGATCGGGAACCCCAAGGCGTGCCAGAACTTGCGGGCCGACAGCAGCGAGACCTCGGCCCCACGGCTGACGTCGCGGCGAGCCATCGTCACCGGTTTGCCCAGCAGGCGGGCCGCGAGGTTGTCCGGGCTCAGGGCGGCGACGTCCTCCGGGCGCACGATGCGGTGGCGTCCGACCTCGGACACTGCCGACACCTCCTCAGGGGTCTCGCGGACGCGCAGGGGACTCTGCGCGACCAGGGCGACACGGGAGCCGCCCCGCACGGGGCAGGACTGCACGGAACGCGGCGGCGGCCCCTCACCCCGCATCATGCCGTGCCACCCCCGGCCCCGCCGCACGACACCACCGGATGGGGCGCCGCCACCGGCCCCGCACGTCCGTGTGGCGGTCGGCAGGCGGGTGCTCAGCCCGCTGGCCGCACGTGGACGACGTCACCAGCGGCAACGGAGTACTCCGTGCTGCCGGACGCGACGACCAGCCGCCCCTCCTCGTCCACACCGGTGGCCTGCGCGCGGCGGACGTCGCCGCCGGCGATGTGCAGCTCCACCTCGCGGCCGATGGTCAGGCACGCCGACCGGTATGCCGCGTGGAGCAGGGCGCGCGCCTGCAGGCCCCCGGTGAGGCTCGCGTGCCACCTGGCGAGGTGGCCGAGCAGGGCGACGACGAGGTCCTCGTGACTGACGTCGGGGGCGCCGGCGAGGCGCAGCGACGTCGCCGTCTCCACGGGGAGCTCGTCGCGCTCCTGGTCGACGTTGACGCCGAGCCCGACGACGATCCCGCCGGGCTGCAGCTCACACAGGATGCCGCAGACCTTGCGCTCGCCGTCGGTGGGCAGGAGCACGTCGTTGGGCCACTTCAGCCCGGACTCCAGCCCGGTGACCTCGCGCAGGGCGTCGCGCACCGCAAGCCCGGCAGCCAGCGGCATCCAGCCCCGACCGGAGTCCGGCGCAGGGAGCAGCACCGAGAGGGTCACCGACGTGTGCGGTGGCGTCTCCCAGGAGCGGCCGAGCCGTCCGCGACCGGCCTGCTGGTGGTCGGTGACGACGACGTGGAAGGGCCTGGCGAGGCGGGCTGCCTCGGCGTTGGTCGAGCCGAGCTCGGGGTGGACGTCGACGTCCAGCCACGGGGACCCGGACGTGACCAACGCCGCGTGCAATGCCTCACGCTGCAGGGGTTCGCGCATGGGGGCAAGGCTAGGCTCCCGGCCATGTCCCAGACCACCCCCGACACGGTCTCGACCGGCGGCACCGACGTCCCCGACGACATCGACGTCCACTCCACGGCGGGCAAGCTCGCCGATCTCAAGCGCCGCGTGGCCGAGGTCGCGCACGCCGGCTCCGAGCGCGCCGTCGAGAAGCAGCATGCCCGCGGCAAGAAGACCGCCCGCGAGCGCCTGGCGATGTTGCTCGACGAGGGCTCGTTCGTGGAGATGGACAAGTACGCCCGGCACCGCAGCACCGCCTTCGGCCAGGAGCAGAACCGCCCGTACGGCGACGGCGTCGTCAGCGGGTACGGCACCGTCGACGGGCGCACCGTGGCGGTCTTCGCGCAGGACTTCACCGTCTTCGGCGGGTCCCTCGGCGAGGTCTTCGGCGAGAAGATCTGCAAGGTCATGGACTTCGCGATGAAGGTCGGCTGCCCCGTCGTGGGCCTCAACGACTCCGGTGGTGCCCGCATCCAGGAGGGCGTGGTCTCTCTCGGCCTCTACGGAGAGATCTTCCGCCGCAACGTCCACGCCAGCGGAGTGATCCCGCAGATCTCGCTCGTCATGGGTCCGTGTGCGGGTGGGGCGGTCTACTCGCCGGCCGTCACCGACTTCACCGTGATGGTCGACCAGACCTCGCACATGTTCATCACCGGTCCCGACGTCATCAAGACCGTGACCGGTGAGGTGGTCTCGTTCGAGGACCTCGGCGGTGCCCGCGCCCACAACACCAAGTCCGGTGTCGCGCACTACCTGGGCGACGACGAGGCCGACGCCATCGAGTACGTGAAGGCGTTGCTGTCCTACCTGCCGAGCAACAACCTCGAGGAGCCGCCGTCGTTCGCCGACGACTCCGTGCTGCCGTCGCTCGAGGTCACCGACGACGACCGCCTCCTCGACACGCTCATCCCCGACAGCCCCAACCAGCCCTACGACATGCACACCGTCATCGGCACGGTGGTCGACGACGGCGAGTTCCTCGAGGTGCACCCGCTGTTCGCGCCCAACATCCTCTGCGGGTTCGGGCGGGTCGAGGGCCGCTCCGTCGGCGTCGTCGCCAACCAGCCCATGCAGTTCGCGGGCATCCTCGACATCGACGCGTCCGAGAAGGCCGCGCGGTTCGTGCGGACCTGCGACGCGTTCAACGTGCCGGTGCTGACCTTCGTCGACGTGCCCGGCTTCCTGCCCGGCACCGACCAGGAGTGGGACGGCATCATCCGCCGCGGCGCCAAGCTCATCTACGCCTATGCGGAGGCCACCGTCCCCCTCGTCACCGTCATCACCCGCAAGGCGTACGGCGGCGCGTACGACGTCATGGGGTCCAAGCACCTGGGCGCCGACATCAACCTCGCCTGGCCGACCGCGCAGATCGCCGTGATGGGCGCCCAGGGGGCGGTCAACATCCTCTACCGCAAGCAGCTCGCGGCCGCCGAGGCCGGAGGCGAGAACGTCGAGGAGGCCCGCCAGCGGTTCATCACCGAGTACGAGGACACGCTGGCGAACCCCTACGTCGCGGCCGAGCGCGGCTACATCGACACGGTCATCAGCCCGAGCAACACCCGCATGAACGTCACCCGGGCGCTGCGGGCGCTGCGCACCAAGCGCGAGACCCTGCCGCCCAAGAAGCACGGGAACATTCCCCTATGACCTCTTCGCAGGCTCAGAGCTCAGGGGGCCCGGCCCTGTGAGCGACGAGACCGACCAGACCTGTCCCGGTCGTCCGCCCCTGCGGCTGCTCCGCGGCGCTGCCAGCTCCGAGGAGATCGCGGCACTGTTCGCCGTGCTGTCGGCCGTGTCCGCCGCCGACGAGGCGCCCACAGCTCGGCCCGCCTCGGCCTGGACGGCCCGCGAGCGCCTGGTCCGGCGTCCCCTCACTCCTGGTCCGGGCGCCTGGCGCGCCTCCGCCTGGCGCTGAACCCGCCGGTGAGGTATGCCCGCGGAGCCGGCTCCGCGGCATACCTCACCCTCCGCGCGCCACACCCGCAAAGCGGGGGTTGTTCGGCAAAACCGGTGTCTGCAAGGCCCGTGTTGCCGAACATCCCCCGCTTTGCCGAGTCGTGGTCAGGGCCGCGGCTGCTCGTCCAGCGCCCACAGGGCGATCGCGAGAGCGGCGCGGTCGGAGAAGGCAAGCGGATCACGGCCGGTGATCTCCTGGATTCGTCGGAGCCGGTGTCGCACGGTGTTGACGTGTAGGTAGCTCTCGCGGGCCGTGTCGATGAGCGAGCCCGACCGCAGGAAGAAACGCAGGGTCTGCACGTGCGACGTCCCGTGCACCCGGTCGGAGTCCACCAGTGGTGCGATCAGCTGGTCGACGAAGGGCTCGAGGCGCCCCGGGGGCTGCTGACGTAGCAGCCCCTCCAGGGTCGTCAGTCCCTCCGGGCCCACCACGCCGCCTCGCGATGTCGCCAGACCGAGGGCGGCCCGCGCCTCGGCGACCGCCTGTCCGAGCCGCGACAGGGGCAGGCTGCTGCTGACCCCACAAGGGAGCTCGGACACCGGGCCCCCAGGCGACGCCAGGGGGCCGCCGCTGAGGGCCAAGGTGACACCGGGCGCCTCCCCGACCAGCAGGGAGCCGCCCTCGGTGGGCAGCAGGGCGGCGGCACCGGCATGCCAGGCCCGCACCGTGAGGTCACTGCTTGCGAGCTCGACCTCGTCGAGGAAGGGCAGCAGGGCAGCGGGGTTGAGCATCCGGTCCTCGACGAGCAGCAGCAGCTGCCCGACCCGCTCCCGCCGCAGGGAGTCCTCCACATCCCGTTCGCGCTGCGCGACCTCGAGCACGTGGGCCAGCTGCACGAGCGGACCGGCACTGCCCGCGACGGACTCGGCCGTCCACCGCAGGAGACCGCCGCCGCGCATCGGGACGGTGCGGGCCTGCCACCCCGGCGCGGCGGCTCCGCCCCGTTGCGTCCTGGCACCGTCGACCTCGAGCTCGAGCAGGCCACCCATCACCTCGGCGGCCGTGTCGAGCAGCGTCGCCACCGGTGCCTGGGCTCGCAGGCCGCCCAGCATCCGACCGACGAGGCGCTGGCTGAGGCGGGTGTCTGACCGCCGGGCCTCGACCTCCCGCGTGCGCAGGTAGTCGCTGATCGCGCTGAACGGCGCGCCACGCGGCGCCACGAGCACCGGTAGACCCAGGTCCTCGCACGACTGCAGCAGCGCTGGCGGAAGCTGGTCATGCACGTCCCCCACCCCGAAGCAGAGGGCCGCGACCCCGGCCGTGACGAGCGAACGGGCGAACGTCCGACACCTCGGCCCATCGGTCAGGGCCGATCCCACCGTGCACACCAGCTCGCCCTCGCGCAGGTAGTCGCCAGGGTCGACCAGCTCGGTCGGGTGGGTCCAGCGGACCACCCGGTCGAGCGCCGGGTCATCCCCAACCACCGCCACCACCCCGACCACCTCGACCATCCGGAGCCGTAGGTCTGCCGTGTCGAGAAGGTCACGCAGGGTGGGTGGAGCGGCTCGGTCTTGGGGTGGCACCGCACCGAGCGTAGTCACTGCGCCCGCCCTGACCATACCGATTCGTTGGAGGATCCTCCAACGACCGGACCTGGCGGGGTGGGCTCCTACGAGATCTCCCGGCACCTCTTGTGCTGCACCCGCCCCACCGCGATGGTGGGTCGAACAATCACCAGGAGGCCCTCATGACCACGCAGGCAGCCCAGCAGGAGCCCGACGGCACGCTGCGCAGGGAGTTCACCCTGTGGTCCTCGTTCGCGTTCGCGTTCGCGTTCATCTCCCCGATCGTGGCGTTGTACGGCATCTTCGGCCTGGCGCTCAGCGCGGCCGGACCCGCCTTCTGGTGGGGATTCGTGCTCGTCTTCGGGGGCCAGCTGCTCGTCGCGCTCGTCTTTGCCGGGTTGGTCTCGCGATGGCCGTACGAGGGATCCATCTACCAGTGGTCGCGGCGACTGGTGGGGACCGGTTACGGCTGGTTCGCAGGATGGGCCTACATGTGGACGCTGGTCATCGCCATGGCGACCGTAGCCCTGGGTGCGGCAGGCTTCCTCGCCAACATCGTCGGGGTCGCTGACCCCTCGGCCAACCAACGGGCCCTGATCGCCCTGGGCATCCTGCTGATGGGCACGGTCGTCAACCTCGTCGGGCGGCAGGCGCTCAAAGTGTTCATGAGCCTGAGCATCATCGCGGAGGTCATAGGGTCACTAGGTCTGGGGACCTGGCTGCTCCTGTTCCACCGGGAGAACTCGATCGGCGTCCTGTTCGAGGGGACCGGCGGCGACACGGCATACCTCTCCCTGTCGGGACCGTTCCTCGTGGCTGTGGCCTTCATCGGCTGGTCGTTCGTGGGCTTCGAGAGCGCCGGTGCCATCGCCGAGGAGGTGCACGAGCCGAGGCGCAACCTCCCCAAGTCGGTCATCTTCTCGCTGGTGTTCATCGCCCTCGTGGTCATGTACTCGAGCCTGGCCATCATCCTGGCCGTCCCGGACCTCGGCGCGGTCGCCGCGGGCAACGTCGTCGACCCGGTCTACTCGACCCTGACCTCGGCGCTGGGCGCCGGGATCGCGCGGCCGGTGGAGGTCCTGTTCGTCATCGGCTTCCTTGCGAGCTTCCTCGCGCTTCAGACCTCCGCCTCACGAGTGATCTGGTCCTACGCTCGCGACGGCGGCCTGCCCGGGTCGGGGGTCCTGTCCCGGCTCGGCGGCCGAGGGCGGGTGCCCACCGCAGCCATCCTCGTGACGACCGTCGTCGGTGCTGCACTGTTCGTCCTCAGCAACGTCGCCGAGGACCTCTACACGCTGATGGTCAACTTCACGACAGGTGGGTTCTACCTGGCCTTCCTCTTCCCGCTCGTCGGCGCCCTGGTCGTGCAGATGCGGGGTCGATGGGTGGCCGGGCCGTTCACGCTGGGGCGGTGGACCCTGCCGGTCACCGTCGCCGCCGTCGTGTGGGCCGGCCTGGAGTTCATCAACATCTCGTGGCCCCGCCCGGCCTACCCCCAGCGCTACCTCGACTGGTCGGTCTGGATCGCCATCGCCGTCCTCACGGTCGTCGGCGCCGTCGTCTACGCCTCCGTGCGGTCGCGCATCGGGGCCGAGGCGCACGGAGACCCCGACCACGACGAGGAGCTCGTCGAGGCGCGGGTGGCCCGATGAGCGACTCCACCGCCTCCTTGCGGGTGGCCGTGGTCACCGGTGGCGCCAGCGGCATCGGCCGGTGCGTCGTCGAGGAGCTGGCCCAGCGCGGCTGGCAGGTGGCCAGCCTCGACCTCGCACCTTCTGACGCGGACCTGGCGTTCCAGGTCGACATGCGCGACACCGAGGCGGTCTCCGAAGCGGTGGCGCAGGTCGCGGCCCGCCTCGGCCCCGTCTCCGCCGCGGTGTCGGTGGCGGGTCACTACGAGGTGTCGCCCATCTCCGACATCAGCCTCGACGCTTGGCAGCGCATGCTCCAGGTCCACCTCGGGGGCCTGCGCAACCTCGTCACCGCGACGCTCCCCGGGATGCTCGCACGAAGGACAGGGTCCATCGTCGCTACCGCCAGCGAGCTTGCCGTGGGCGGCGGTGGTCCCGGCGACGCGCACTACGCGGCGGCGAAGGGCGCCGTGCTGGGCCTCGTCCGTAGCCTGGCTCCCGAGGTCGCCGCGCAGGGCGTGCGAGTCAACGCGGTGGCACCGGGCCCCACGGACACCCCCCTGCTCGCGGCCGACTCGCCGTGGCGGGCCCCCGACTACCTCGCGACGCTGCCTGCTCAGCGGCTGACCGCCCCCGAGGAGGTGGCCCTCTGCGTGGCGTTCCTCGTGGACGAAGCCACCTTCTGCACGGGTGAGACGCTCAACCCCAACGCCGGAGCGGTGATCTGAATGTGGACCTCCGAAACCCGGCCAGCCTCCTCCCGTCCCCTCGTGGGCCAGGTCGCCCTCGTCACCGGAGCAGCCCAGGGCATGGGCGCCTCACACGCTCGTCGGCTCGCGGCCCGTGGTGCCGTGGTCGCGGTCAACGACCGTGGGGACAGCGCCGAACTACAGGCCCTCGCCGCCGAGGTCGGCGGTGTCACGGCCCCCGGTGACGTCAGCGACCCGGAGGCCGTGAGATCCCTGGTAGCCAGTGTCGGCCAGCAGGTCGGACGACCGGTCAGCGTCCTGGTCGCCAACCACGCGTACATGACCATGGCCCCGCTGCTCGAGCACGACCCGAACGACTGGTGGCGCATCGTGGACACCAACCTCACCGGCACCTTCCACCTGGTGCAGGCGGTGCTCCCCGGCATGCGCGAGGGCGGCTTCGGACGCATCGTCGTCATCACCAGCGAGTGGGGCGTGACCGGGTGGCCGGGGGCCACGGCGTATGCCGCCTCGAAGGCCGGCCTGATCTCCCTGGTCAAGACCCTCGGCCGGGAGCTCGCACCGGAGGGGATCGTGGTCAACGCGATCGCCCCCGGCGTCATCGACACACCGCAGCTGTCCGTGGACGCGCAGGCCGCCGGGGTGGACCTCGACGAGATCCGGCGCCGTTACGCCGCACAGATCCCGATGGGTCGGATCGGGGAACCCCAGGAGGTCTCGGAGGCGGTCGCACTGCTGACCGACCCCCGGCTCGGCTCGATGGTCGGCCAGACCCTGCAGGTCAACGGGGGCAGCACCCGCGGGCGTGTATGACGTGAGCAACGAAGGAGCACCATGAGCGAGCAACACATCCGCCACGCCAACGGCGTGGTGGGCCAGGTCGACGGGATGCGCGTCCCGCGGTACGCCGGCCTCACGACGTTCGCGCGCCTCCCGCGCCTAGAGGACGTCGAGCAGCACGACATCGCGGTCGTCGGGGTGCCCTTCGACTCCGGGGTCACCTACCGACCCGGTGCGCGGTTCGGGCCCTCGCACATCCGGCAGGCCTCGCGACTGCTGCGTCCCTACAACCCGGCGCTGGACTCCCACCCCTTCAGCGACGCCCAGGTCGTCGACGCCGGGGACATCGCAGCCAACCCGTTCGACATCGCCGAGGCCGTCGACCAGACACGCGAGGGCCTGGCCGCCCTGCTCGGGGAGGACGGCCGACCGTTCCTCATGCTCGGCGGCGACCACACCATCGCCCTGCCCGCCCTCCAGGCGCTCCACGCGGTCCACGGCCCGGTGGCGCTGGTGCACTTCGACGCCCACCTGGACACGTGGGACACGTACTTCGACGCACCCTGCACGCACGGCACACCCTTCCGTCGGGCCTCGGAACAAGGTCTCGTGGTCAAGGGGCACTCGGCACACGTGGGGCTCCGGGGGTCGCTCTACGACCGCAGCGACCTGCTCGACGACGCGGAGCTGGGCTTCACCGCCATCCACAGCCGCGACGTGGACCGGATCGGCGTGGACGGCATTGTCGCGCGGATCCGGCAGACGGTGGGCGCACTCCCGGTCTACGTCTCGATTGACATCGATGTGCTCGACCCCGCCTTCGCGCCGGGGACCGGGACCCCCGAGGCCGGTGGCTTGACGAGCCGTGAGCTGCTGGCCGTCCTTCGCGGCATGGACGGCCTGGACCTCGTCGGCGCCGACATCGTCGAGGTCAGCCCTGCCTACGACCACGCGGAGGTCACCGCCGTGGCGGCGGCCAACCTCGGCTACGAGCTGCTCACCCTGCTGGCGGGTCGGCGTCGTGGTCGGGTCGACCCCACCGAAAGGACCCTGTGAGCAGCCACGCGGGTCCCGCTGGCGCGGCTGGCCCCGTCCAGTGGCCCAACGGTCACACCTCGGCGGCAGCGTTCACCTTCGACGTCGACGCCGAGTCCGCCGTCCTCTGGGGCCAACCGGGGTCTGCCGCGCGGATGAGTGTGCTCAGCCATCAGGCCTACGGACCGCTGGTCGGGGTCCCCAGGATCCTCGACCTCCTGGACCGCCACGGCATCCGCTCCACCTTCTTCGTCCCGGGCTACACCGCGGACCGCTACCCGGGGGTGGTGCGCGACATTGTCGCCGCGGGTCACGAGGTGGGTCACCACGGCTACCTCCACGAGCAGCCGTCCGCGCTCGACCTCGACTCCGAGGCGCAGGCGCTCGACCGCGGGCTCGACGCCCTCGAACGGGTGGCCGGGGTGCGACCGCTCGGCTACCGCGCGCCCATGTGGGACCTGTCCTGGCGGACACCCGCCCTGTTGTCTGAGCGCGGTTTCCTCTACGACTCCAGCCTCATGGATGCCGACGTGCCGTACGAGCTCGCCACCAAACCGGGAGCGCCCGAGTCGATCGTGGAGATCCCGATCCAGTGGGCCCTGGACGACTGGGAGCAGTACTGCTTCCTGCCGGACCTCACCGGGAGCGGCCTGATCGAGACCCCGGCCAAGGCACGGGAGCTGTGGCAGGCCGAGTTCGAGGGGCTCCGGTCCGTCGGTGGCTGCTGGGTCCTGACGAACCACCCCTTCCTGTCAGGGCGGCCCTCAAGGGCCGCCGAGCTCGACTCCCTGATGGGCCACGTCTGCGGGGCAAGCGACGTGTGGACCGCTTCGCTGGTCGAGATCGCCGAGCACGTCAGGGGGCTGTCGCTCCCTCCCCGTTCCATCTCGCCCGTGGCCTCGGACGACGCCTGACAACCCCTGACGCCGACCCGCCGGTGAGGTATGCCGCGGAGCCGGCTCCGCGGCATACCTCACCCTCCGCGCGCCACACCCCCAAAGCGGGGGTTGTTCGGCAAAACCGGTGTCTGCAAGGCCCGTGTTGCCGAACAACCCCCGCTTTGCCGAGTCGTCGTCGGGAGCGGGAGGTCCGGAGCGGAGGCCGGAGCCGGAGTAGCAGCGGGAGGTCAGGAACGGGTGCGGCGCTCGACCTTCGCGCGGAGCTCGTCGGCGTCCTCGCCGACCAGGGCGTTCGCGTCGAGCGCCCTGGCGGCGAGGTCGAGGTCGCCGGAGAACGCCCGGAACGCCATCCGCACGTCGATGTCGTGGTCGGGGCGGGACACCACCTCGATCGTGTCGCCGGGACGGACCTCTCCCCCGGTGACGACCGACAGGTAGGCGCCGGTGTTGCCCACCTCGGTGAACCGCGCGACCCAGCCGCGCTCGCCCATCCGGACCTGGAACGTCGAGCACGGGATGCGCGGACCACAGACCTCGAGCACCACATCGCCGCCGACGGCCCAGCGCTCGCCGAGCAGGGCGCCGTCGACGTCGAGGCCGGTCGTCGTGAGGTTCTCGCCGAACTCCCCGTCCGCCAGGTCTCGTCCGAGCCGCTCCTGCCAGGCATCGAGCTCCTCGCGGGCGTAGGCGTAGACGGCCTGCCGGTCGCCGCCGTGGTGGCGGACGTCCCCGACGAAGTCACCGACGACTCCGCTGCCCAGGCCGCCGCGCTTGGGGCCGGGCGCTCGCAACGTGGCGAAGTCCACCGGCAACTTGCCGATACCCGTGACACCGATGGACTTGGCGGGGTTGGGCTCGGAGGCACCGATGTTCAGCGAGAGCAGGCGTGCAGTCATGCGACCAGCCTAGGCAGCGCGGCAACCAGCCATGACCGTGCCGAGATCGGGCCCACTGGGGTACGTTCGCGAGTGTGAGCACGCAGACCTCCACCACCCGGCCCGCCACCGCCATCGACGCCATCGCGGACGACTACCTGGCGCGGACTGCGGCCCTGAGCCCGATCAGCGCGACCTACTACGGCATCGCCGGCTACGAGGAGGAGCTGGACGACTTCTCCCCCGCCGGCCACGCCGCCGCCTCCGAGCTGCGTCGCGAGATCTTGTCGCGACTAGAGGGGGTGGACCCGGTCGACGACATCGACCGCGTCACGATCGCGGCGCTGCGTGAGCGCATCGGCGTGGCCGAGGAGACGTATGCAGCGGGGCTGGACGAGATGGCCCTCAACGTCCTCGCCTCCCCCCTTCAGGAGATCCGGGGCTGCTTCGACCTGATGGCCACCGGGACCGACGAGGACTGGGGGGTGTTCGCCCGTCGCCTCGACAAGGTGCCGACGGCCCTCGACCAGTGGAAGCAGAGCCTGACCGCAGCAGCGGACAAGGGCCGCGTCGCCCCCCGCCGTCAGGTGCAGGCCTGCATCGCCCAGTGCCAGGACCTCACCGCCGACGACGGGTACTTCGCGGGGCTGCTCGACGGGACGACCGTCGGCACCAGCGATCTCACCGACGGGACCCGCAACCAGCTCGAGATCGCCGTGGGCGGTGCCCGGGCCGCCTACGCCGAGCTCGGGACCTGGCTAGCCACCGAGCTGCTCGACCGCGCACCTGAGGGCGACGCCTGCGGACGTGAGGCCTACGCACTGCTCTCGCGGGCCTTCGTCGGTGCCGAGGTCGACCTCGAGGAGACCTACCGCTGGGGCCAGGACGAGGTCCGACGGATCACTGCGGAGATGGCCGCCGTCGCCGACCAGGTCAAGCCCGGTGCGTCCGTGGCCGAGGCCATCGCTGCTCTCGACGCCGACCCCGCCTACCAGCTGCACGGCACCGACGAGCTGAAGGCGTGGATGCAGGAGAAGGCCGACGCCGCCATCGCCGAGCTCGCCGACACGCACTTCGACATCCCGGACCCGGTGCGCACCATCGAGTGCCTCATCGCCCCGACCCAGACCGGCGGGATCTACTACACCGGTCCCAGCGAGGACTTCACCCGCCCGGGCCGGATGTGGTGGTCGGTGCCCAAGGGCGTCACGGCGTTCGGCACCTGGAAGGAGCTCACGACCGTCTACCACGAGGGTGTGCCGGGACATCACCTCCAGGTGGCCCAGACGGTGTTCCGCTCCGAGCTGCTCAACCGCTGGCGCCGCATCGGCATCTGGACCTCTGGCCACGGCGAGGGCTGGGCGCTCTACGCCGAGCTCCTCATGGCTGAGCTCGGCCACCTGGACGACCCGGGCAACCGGCTCGGCCTGCTCGACAGCCAGTCGCTGCGCGCAGCCAGGGTGGTCATCGACATCGGGGTGCACTGCGGGTTCGAGGCGCCCGAGGAGGTCGGTGGCGGCCAGTGGGACTACGACAAGGCGTGGCAGTACCTCACCGCCCACGCCAACCAGGGCGAGGAGTGGCTGCGCTTCGAGCTCGACCGCTACCTCGGCTGGCCCGGACAGGCGCCGTCCTACAAGATCGGCGAGCGGCTCTGGCTCCAGCTGCGCGAGCAGGTCCGCGAGCGCGAGGGTGAGGCGTTCAGCCTCAAGGACTTCCACCGCCGCGCCCTCGACATCGGCAGCGTCGGCCTCGACACCCTGCGACAGGCGGTGCTCGGCGAGCTCGACTGAGGTCCCCTGCGTCGGCCGGTGACCGGCGCGCTGCCGGCCGGTGACCGGCGCGCTGCTGGTGCGGTGGCCGGCGCGTGAGTCGGCCGGTGACCGTTGCGGTGGCCGGCCGGCGCACCACCGGCCTGCGAATGCGAGGATGCCGGCGTGCAACTCACCCTGACCCTCGTCGCCCTCGTGGCCGCGGTGATCGTCATCGCCGGGGCATCGAGGCGCGTCGGCGTTCCTGCCCCGCTGGCCCTGATCGTCGCGGGCATCGGCGCCTCCTACCTCCCCTTCGTCAGCGAGCCCGTCCTCACCCCGGACGTGGTCCTCTACGGCCTGCTCCCGCCACTGCTGTATGCCGCGGCGGTCCGGACCTCACTGGTCGACTTCCGGGCCAACACCAGCTCGATCCTGGCGCTGTCGGTGGGGCTCGTGCTGTTCACGGCCGCCGGGGTCGGACTGGTGACGTGGTGGCTGCTCCCGGTGCCCTTCGCGGTCGCCTTCGCCCTCGGCGCGGTCGTGGCCCCGCCCGATGCCGTGGCGGCCTCGGCCGTGGCGCGTCGGATCGGCCTGCCCCGGCGCGTGGTGACGATCCTCGAGGGCGAGTCCCTCGTCAACGATGCGACGGCTCTGGTCTCGCTGCGCACCGCGATCGCCGCCTTCGCCGTGGTGGGGGCCGATGCCGCCGAGAAGGTGACCATCGGCTCGGTCGCCCTCGACTTCGGCTGGGCGGTGGTGGGCGGCATCGGCTTCGGTGTCGCGGTCGCCCTCGTGGTCGCACTGGTCCGCCGCAAGGTCACCGACCCGGCCATCGACACCTCGCTGTCGTTCATCGTCCCCTTCCTTGCCTTCCTGCCGGCCGAGCACTTCCACTCCTCGGGTGTGCTCGCCGTGGTCGTAGCCGGCCTGCTGCTGGGCCACAAGTCACCGGTCGTCCAGACGGCCGCATCACGGCTCAGCGAGCGGATCAACTGGGCTTCGGTGCAGTTCCTGCTCGAGAACGCCGTGTTCCTCATGATCGGCCTGCAGATGCGCCGGATCATCGGCGACATCGGCGACTCGGACCTGAGCTGGGGCCGTGTCGCCGTCGTCACGCTCGCCGTGCTGGTCAGCGTGGTCCTGCTCCGCCCGCTCTACGTCTTCCCGACCCGGCGGCTCTTCGGCCGCTTCGACCGGGGCGTCAGCCCCACGTCCCGGCCCTACGCCCACGCCGCGATCATCTCGTGGGCGGGCATGCGGGGCGTCGTCACGCTCGCGGCCGCCTTCACGCTCCCCCAGGAGACGCCCTACCGGGGTGTCCTGGTCTGGGTCGCCATGGTGGTGACGGTGGGCACCCTCCTGGTGCAGGGCACCACGCTTCCCGTGCTGGCACGTCGGCTCCGGGTGCGCGGGCCGGACCCCCGCGAGGACGCGCTGCAGGAGGCGACCATCCTGCAGGCCTCGGTCTCGGCCGGGCTCGCGGCGCTCGAGGACTGCGACGAGGCCGACCCCGACGTGGTCGAGACCCTGCGGGGCCGCGCGGAGAACCGCACCAACATTGTCTGGGAGCGGCTCGGTCAGGGGCGCGAGGGCGCCGAGACCCCGAGCCAGACCTACCGTCGCATGCGCATGACCATGCTCGAGGCCGAGCGCCGTGAGCTGTTGCGCATCCGCGACGGGGGGCTGGCCGACCACGAGGTGCTTGCCCACGTCATGGACCAGCTCGACATCGAGGAGTCGATGCTCGACCGCATCGAGCACCGGACGTCGACCCTGCGCGACGAGCCGATGCTCCCTGCCGAGCGGTCCGGGAACGAGTGCGAGCACCTGAGCGACCACCATGACCGGTTCGTGGCACCCACCAGCCCGCACGGCTGCGAGGAGTGCCTGCGCGACGGCACGGTCTGGGTGCACCTGCGGCTGTGCCTGGACTGCGGGCACGTCGGCTGCTGCGACTCCTCGAGCGAGAAGCACGCGGACGCCCACTTCCACGAGTCCGGCCACCCGGTGATGCGCAGCTTCGAGCCCGGCGAGTCCTGGCGCTGGTGCTTCGTGGACGACCAGCTCGGCTGACCCCGGATACAGTCCGGGACATGACCAACCCGACCGCGTCGCTCGTGCTCGCCTCGGCCTCCCCCGCCCGCAAGAAGCTGCTGCTCGCCGCCGGGGTCGAGCCCAGCATCGTGGTCAGCGCGGTCGACGAGGACGCGGTGACGGCGGCGGCCCGCGAGGCGTACGGCGAGCTCGCACCCGAGGACATCGCCCTGGTCCTGGCTCGCGCCAAGGCCGAGGACGTGGCGGCCCAGCTCGAGCACGCCCTCGTCCTGGGCTGCGACTCCGTGCTGGAGCTGGACGGTGAGGTGCACGGCAAGCCTGTCGACGCCGCGGAGGCGATCGAGCGCTGGTCGCGGATGAGCGGCCGCTCCGGCGTGCTGCACACCGGGCACTGGCTCGTCGACACCCGTGACCCCGCGGCGGGCGGCACCAGCGGCACGCTCGGCGCCGTCGCCTCGACGACGGTCCACTTCGCGCGCCTCGAGGCCGACGAGATCGAGGCGTATGTCGCGACCGGTGAGCCCCTGCGCGTGGCCGGGGCCTTCACCCTCGACGGACTCGGCTCCCCCTACGTCGCCGGTATCGAAGGCGACCCGAGCAATGTCGTGGGACTGAGCCTGCCCCTGCTGCGCGAGCTGGTCGAGGCCCTGGGGATCGCCTGGCGGACCCTGCGCAGCGCGAGCTCCGCCCGCGGAAACTGAAGGCCGTCGAACGCTTGCCCCGAGCTCACGACCGGTCGCCTGTCAGACCGGCGGGACGTCGCGACGCTTCGTGGCGAAGTGCCGCTCCCGGCCGGCGGCGTAGCGCAACCGCAGCAGCAGCTCGGCACGCAGGGCATCGGCCTCGATGACCTGGTCGAGGACGAGGTCGGCAGCGAGCCGCTCGAGGTCGACGTCCTCCTCGTACTCACGGCGCATCTGCTGGACGAACGCCTCGCGCTCGGTCGGGTCCGCGATCGCGGCGATCTTGTTGGCATAGACCGCGTTGACGGCCGCCTCCGGTCCCATCACGGCGATCCGGGCGGTCGGCAGTGCGATCGTGGCGTCAGGGGCGAACCCCGGCCCGCCCATGGCGTAGAGGCCTGCGCCGTAGGCCTTGCGGACGACGATGCAGAACTGCGGCACGGTCGCCGACGAGACCGCGTGCACCATCTTCGCGCCGTGGCGGATGATGCCACCGCGTTCGACCTCCGAGCCGATCATGAAGCCGGGCACGTCGGCGAGGTAGATGAGCGGGATCGAGAAGGCGTCGCACAGCCAGATGAACCGGGCGGCCTTGTCTGCACTGTCGGTGAAGAGCACACCGCCCTTGACCATCGAGTTGTTGGCGACGATGCCCACGGTCTCGCCGGCCATCCGGCCGAAGCCGATGACCAGCTCGGGGGCGAACAGTGGCTTGATCTCGAAGAACGACTCGTCGTCGAGCAGGCCGTCGATCACCTCGTGGATGTCGAACGGCTGGCTCTCGCGCTCGGGGACCGTATGGCGCGTCAGCGGCGCCGAGGGCTCCTCGGCAGCGTAGGTCGGCAGGTCGGTGCGCCAGCTCGACGGCACGTAGGAGAAGTAGAGCTTGGCGAGCTCGATCGCCTCCGTGTCGTCGGAGACGAGCAGGTCACCCACGCCCGAGACGGTGCAGTGCATGCGCGCACCACCCATGTCCTCGAGCGAGACCTTCTCTCCCACCACCATCTCCGCCATGCGAGGGCTGCCGAGGTACATGGACGCGTTGCCCTCCACCATGATGATGAGGTCGGTGAAGGACGGGATGTAGGCGCCACCTGCGGCGCTCGGGCCGAACAGGCAGCAGATCTGAGGGACCTTGCCGGACAACGCGACCTGGTTGTGGAAGATCTTCCCCGCGCCGCGGCGGCCGGGGAACATCTCGACCTGGTCGGTGATGCGTGCGCCGGCCGAGTCGACGAACCAGAAGACCGGCAGCTCCTCACGCAGCGCCATCTCGGTGGCGCGCACGATCTTCTCCACGGTGCGCGCGCCCCACGAGCCGGCCTTGACGGTCGGGTCGTTGGCGATGACGATCGCGGGCCGGCCATCGACCATCCCGCGGCCGGTGACGACACCGTCGGCGGGCAGCCCGGTGGCCATGGCGTTGGCGAACCGGCCGTCCTCCACGAAGCTGCCCTCGTCGAAGAGCAGCGCGATGCGGTCGCGGACGTAGAGCTTGCCCTGGGCGTCGAGCTTGGCCTTCGCCTTCTCCGGCGCGGAGCCCGAGGCCTCGTGCGCCGCGGCGAGCCGCCGGCGCACGTCCCCCACCTTGGGGTCGGAGCCGGAGTCGCCGGCCACGGCGAAAGCTGGACTGGCGTCGTCGACTCGGCTCACCGGTACACCCTCTCGCACCGGGCTGGACTCGTCCGCACCCGGACGGGCGCTGGTGGGCGCGCTCACGCGGTCGGCAGGCCGAGGTGGCGGGCGATGACCATGCGCTGGACCTCGGAGGTGCCCTCGCCGATCTCGAGGATCTTGGCGTCGCGGTAGAAGCGGGCCACGGGGTACTCCTCCATGAAGCCGTTGCCCCCGAACACCTGGGTGGCGATGCGCGTTGCGGTGACGGCGGCCTCGGTCGAGTAGAGCTTGCAGATCGCGGCGGCCTGCTTGACCTCCTTGACAGAACGGCGTCCGCGCTCGAGCTCGTCCTTGAGCCAGGCAGCCTTGTAGGTGAGCTGGCGCGAGGCCTCGACCATGACGGCGAGGTCGGCGATCTGGAAGGAGATGCCCTGGTTGACGCCGATCGGCTTGCCGAACGCCTTGCGGGTCTTGGCGTAGGCGGTCGTCTCCTCGAGCATCCGCTGGCTCATCCCGATCGCGAGCGCGGAGATGGCGATGCGGCCGTCGTCGAGGGTCTTGAGGAACTGCTTGAAGCCCTCGCCCTCGTTGCCGAGCAGGTTGCCGGCCGGGACGCGGCAGTCCTCGAAGGTCAGGCCGTGGGTGTCGGACGCGTGCCAGCCGAGCTTGTCGTAGGCCGGCTCGACGGTGAAACCCGCAGTGCCAGAAGGAATCATGATGGCGCTGAGCTGGGCCGAGCCGTCGTCCTTGGTGCCCGTCCGGGCCGTCACGGTGACGACCGAGGTGATGTCGGTGCCGGAGTTGGTGATGAACGCCTTCGAGCCGTTGACGACCCACTCGTCGCCGTCACGGACCGCCTTGGTGCGGGTGGCACCGGCATCCGAACCGGCGTCGGGCTCGGTCAGGCCGAAGCCGGCGAGGGTGCGGCCAGCGACCAGGTCGGGCAGGAAGCGCTCCTTCTGCTCCTGCGACCCGTAGGTGAGAATCGGGTTGATGCCCAGGCCCACCCCGGCCGACAACGTGATGCCGATGGACTGGTCCACCCGGCCGAGCTCCTCGATCGCGACGCAGAGGCTGGTGAAGTCGCCGTCGTCACCCATGCCGCCGAACTCCTCCGGCACGACGAGGCCGAACAGCCCCAGCTCGCCCATCTTCGGGACGAGGTCGGACGGGAAGTGGTGGTCCTTGTCCCACTGGGCGATGTGCGGCTCGACCTCTGCCTCGGCGAACTCCCGGACGACCTTGCGGAAGTCCTCGTGCTCCTTGGACAGCTCGAACATGCGCGCTCCTCGGGGGATCGGGGTGGTGCAGGGTGACGCCAGATCTTGACGTTGACGTAAACGTAAAGCAATACTCGCGGGTATGCCAACCGCCGACGGGACCGATCTCGACCAGGCGTGGTCGATCCGCGAGATCGCCGACGAGTTCGCCGTCACGCACCGCACGGTGCGCCACTACGAGGACCTCGGCCTGATCTGCCCCGAGCGGCGGGGCACGACGCGGGTCTACCGCCGCCGCGACCGCACCCGCCTGGCGCTCATCCTGCGCGGCAGGCGGCTGGGGTTCCCACTCGAGCAGGTCCGCACGATCATCGACCTCTACGACCGGCCGCGCGGCAAGGCCAGCCAGCTCGAGTACGTGCTCGCCCAGATCGACGAGCGCCGCACCGACCTCGAGCAGCGGCGCCGCGACCTCGAGGACGCCCTGGCCGAGCTCGGCGAGTTCGAGCGCCGCTGCCGCACCGACCTCGACCGGCTGGCCTGAACCCCCAAGCTAAGTGTCAAGCACGCTTGACGTTTGCCGAGGCCTGGTGTCAAATCTACTTGACACCTTCGCGGCCACGCGACCAGACCTGGGAGACGCCATGGGCACACCGACGACACGCCGACCGACGGGCACGAGACTTCGCCGGCTGGCACCAGCCGTCGTGGGTGGGACGGCTCTCGGGACCGCACTGGGCGGCGTGGCCGCCTGGCGCCACCCGGACGACCCGTGGCTGCTCACGCTGGTGGTCTGGACCCTCACCACCGGCCCGGTCCTCGCGGCGGCGCTGCTGTTCTTCGTCACCGACCGTGCGGCCACGGACGCTGCGAGCGAGGCGGGTGTCGGAGACGTCGAGCGGGCCTGGTCGCGCGAGGCCGCCGAGACCGCGTTCTTCGCCATCATGGGCGGCACGGTGCTCGCCCAGGGGCTCGGCGGAGCCCTGGAGCTCGGGTGGCTGGCCCCGGTCGGGATCGTGCACGTCCTCGTCCTGGGGTTCGGCGCGTATGCCGCCGCCTATCTGCGGCTGCGCCATCGCGGGGCCTGAGTGGACAACGTGCTGGCCGCCCTGCGCGCGGAGAAGGGCTTGTCGCAGGCAGCACTCGCCGAGGCGCTCGGCGTCTCCCGGCAGACGGTGATCTCGATCGAGCGAGGGCGGTTCGACCCGTCCCTGCCCGTCGCCTTCCGGATCGCGGCGGTCTTCGGGCTGCGGATCGAGGAGATCTTCCACCCCGACGGGGTGGCACCCGGCTGACCTAGGGTTGGGCCATGGTTGCTGCGAGCCCCTCCCCCACGGTCCTGTTCATCGGCGGCACGGGCGTCATCAGCACCGCGTGCGCCCGAGCGGCGGTGGCTGACGGGTTCGCCGTCACCCTGCTGAACCGAGGCGTGAGCAGCACCCGTGAGCCGGCTCCCGGCGCAGAGGTCGTCACCGCCGACATCCGCGACCGGAAGGCTGCCGCCGCGGCCCTGCAGGGGCGGGAGTTCGACGTCGTCGTCGACTTCCTCACCTTCACGACCGACCAGCTCCGCGCCAACCTCGACCTCCTCGAGAGCCGTTTCGGGCAGTACGTCTTCATCAGCTCGGCCTCCGCCTACCAGACGCCGCCGACCCACGGCCCGGTCACCGAGTCGACCCCGCTGCGGAACCCGTTCTGGCAGTACTCGCGCGACAAGATCGCCTGCGAGGACCTGCTCGTCGCCCGTTACCGCGACGCCGGCCTCCCGGTGACGATCGTGCGGCCCTCGCACACCTACGACCACACGCTGCTGCCGTTCAGCGGCGGCTGGACCGTGGTGCAGCGCATGCTCGAGGGCCGCGAGGTCGTCGTCCCGGGCGACGGCACCTCGTGGTGGACCCTGACGCACCACGAGGACTTCGCCCGCGCCTTCGTCCGGCTGCTCGACCGACCGCAGGCCATCGGCGAGGCGTTCCACATCACCTCCGACGAAGCCCTGACGTGGGACCAGATCCATCAGGAGGTCGCCGCTGCCGCCGGGGTCGAGGCCCGCATCGTGCACATCGCGTCGCAGGCCATCGCGGCCAGTGACGCAGAGCTGGGCGCTTCGCTGGTGGGTGACAAGTCGAACTCGATGGTGTTCGACAACACCAAGGTCCGCACGCTGGCCCCTGGCTGGGACGCCCGGGTCCCGTTCCGTCGCGGAGCCGCAGAGATGGTCCGCTGGCACCTGGGCGACCCGAGCCGCCAGAGCGTCGACCACGAGCTCGACGGGCTCTACGACCGTCTCCTCGAGGCCTACCGCCCGCGAGCCCTCTAGCCCCGAGCCCGTCCACCTCGAACCAGGCCGGTCCGACCAGCTCAGCCGTGCGCCCGCTCCTGCTCCGCGAGGAAGGCGTCGATCTCCGCCGCCGTGGGTGCCGTCGCCGGTCCGCGGCGGGTCACCTTGATCGCCCCGGCAGCGTTGGCCCGCCTCGCTGCCTCGAGCCAGCCCGAGCCACGCGCCCGTTCGGCGAGGAGCACACCGGTGTGGGTGTCGCCCGCACCGTTGGTGTCGACGGCCTCCTGCGGGTGTCCCGGCAGGTGGGACGTCCGGCCGGCCTCATGGACCTGGCACCCCCTGGCACCGTCCCGGACGACCGCCACGGCACCGGCCTGGAGCCGGGCGGCCACGGCGGCAGCCGAGTCAGCCTGGACCTCCACCCCCGTCAGGGCCAGCGCTTCGTCGGCGTTACTCGTCCACACGGTCGTCCTGGCCAGCACGGCCTCCTGGTGAGAGGCGTCCAGCCCACCGAAGGCATCCCCCGGGTCGAGCACCACGACCACGCCTGTGGGCAAGCCGGCAACCCACTGCAACAACGGATCACGCGTGCGGCCCACGAGCGAGAACCCGCTCAGGCAGACGAGGTCACCCGCCACGGGCACCGCGGTCTGCAGGCTCTCGACGGTGATGCGTCGCTCGGCGCCCTGGGTGGTCACGAACGTCCGTTCGGCCGACGGCTCCACCATGACGACGCAGATGCCGGTATCGAGGCCGGGCACCGCAGGACTGCTGATCGACACCCCGTCGGCCTCGAGCGCCGCCCGCACGAGGTCGCCGTTGGCGCCGGTCCCCACCGAGCCGGCGTGCACGCACTCGGCTCCGGAGCGAGCCGCGGCCACGAGGATGTTGACCGCACCACCGGCATACCGGCTGTAGGAGGTGGCCACGGCGTTGCCGCCGCGCTCGGGCAGGGCCGCGACCTCGACGACCTCGTCGACCAGCGCCTGGGCGCTGTGGATGACCCGCGGACGCCGCGGCTCGCCGTCGTGGGTGGCCATGCCGAGGGAGTATGCCGCGTCGACGCCGCCGACCGCCCCTTGCGGGCGCCGCTGTCGCCCACGGCACAGGCGTGGCAGGCTGGCGGACATGGCGACCTCCACCGAGACGACCCTGCTGATCCTCGGCGCTGGGGGCGACCTCACCCACCGGTTGTTGCTGCCCGGATTGGCCAGCCTGCTCGTCGTCGAGCCCGACCGCAGCGTCCGTGTCGTGGGCGCCGACCGGGTCGACCTCTCGGCGAAGCAGTGGCAGGCCCGCGTCAGGGACTCCTTCTCCACCGTCAAGGCGCCGGCGAAGGTGACGACACCGATCGTGAAGCACACGGCATACCTCCAGACCGACCTGTTCGACGAGAGCGCCGTGCGTTCGCTGGTCGAGCACTGTGGTGACGGGCCCCTGGTCATCTTCTTCGCCCTGCCGCCGCAGGTGACCCTCAAGGTGTGTGACCTCCTGCAGCACGTCGACCTGCCCGACACCACCCGGCTGGCCCTGGAGAAGCCGTTCGGCACCGACCTCGCGAGCGCCGTCGGGCTCAACGCGCTGCTGCACCGGATCGTGGGCGAGGAGGACATCTTCCGGATCGACCACTTCCTCGGGGTCGCGACGGTCTTCAACCTCGTGGGACTGCGCTTCGCCAACCGCCTGCTGGGGCCGGTCTGGAACGCGGAGCACATCGAGCGGGTCGAGATCGTCTACGACGAGGACCTCGCCCTCGAGGGGCGGGCCGGCTACTACGACGGCGCCGGCGCCCTGAGGGACATGCTGCAGAGCCACCTGCTGCAGATGATGTCCCTGTTCGCCATGGAGTCGATCGCCACGCTCGACCCCCGGGAGATGCGCGACCAGAAGGTCCAGGTCCTGCGTGCCACCCGCGTCTGGGGCGGCTCACCCAAGCGGTCGTCCCGGCGCGCCCGCTACACAGCGGGATCGATCGGCCCTCGGACGGTGCCCGACTACGCCGGGGAGGACGGTGTCGACCCTCGACGCAACACCGAGACGCTGGCCCAGGTCACCTTCGAGGTGCGCAACAACCGGTGGGCGGGCGTGCCGTTCGTCCTGCGCAGCGGCAAGGCCCTTGGTTCACCACGCAAGCAGATCGTGGTGCACCTGCGCGATGTGCCGCACCTGCCCACCGGCTTCGTCGGCACCTCCGGGGGCGACCGGCTGGTCATCGACCTGAAGCCGGGCGCGGTGTCCCTCACCCTGACCATGAACGCCGAGGGCGACCCCCTCGACCTGGAGCAGAAGACGCTGACCGCCTCCTTGACCGCACCCCGGATGCAGGCCTACGGCGAGGTGCTGGCCCAGATCCTCGACGGCAGCCAGCTGCTCACGGTGCGCGGCGACGCTGCCGAGGAGTGCTGGCGCGTGATGGCACCGGTCATCAAGGCCTGGGCCGCGGACAAGGTGCCGCTGGAGACCTATGCCGCCGGGTCCACCGGCCCCGACGGCTGGCTCCCCGAACAGCCCCCGGAGTAGCTCCCGAAATGGCTCAGACGCGGGCGCGGACGGCGTAGAGCTCGGGGAAGAACGTCAGGTCCAGCGCCCGGCGCAGGAAGCTGACACCCGAGGAGCCGCCGGTGCCCGGCTTCTGCCCGATGGTGCGGGTGACGACCTGCAGGTGGCGGAACCGCCAGTGCTGGAAGTTGTCCTCGAGGTCGACGAGCTCCTCGCAGGTCTCGTAGACGCCCCAGTGCTCCGCCGGAGAGGCGTACACACCGGCGAAGGTGTCGACGAGCCGCTCGTCGAGCCGGTAGGGCAGGGTGAAGTCGCGGTCGAGCAGGTCGGCGGGCACGGCATACCCGTGACGGTCGAGGTAGCGCAGGAACTCGTCGTAGAGGCTGGGCTGGACCAGCAGCTCGGCGAGCATCGCCTGCGCTTGTTCGTCGTGGTCGAACACCGCCACCATGTCGGCGTTCTTGTTGCCCAGCAGGAACTCCACCGCGCGGTACTGCCAGGACTGGAACCCCGAGCTCGTCGCGAGGAACGGCCTGATCTGCGCGTACTCGCTCGGCGTCAGGGTCGCCAGCACCGACCACTGCCCGGTGAGCGAGTGCTGGATGTGCTTGACGCGGGCCAGTCGCTTGAGCGCCGGGGCGAGCTCGTCGGTCGCGAGCAGGGCCCTGGCCGACCGCAGCTCGTGCAGCATCAGCTTGAGCCAGAGCTCGGAGGTCTGGTGCTGGATGATGAACAGCAGCTCGTCGTGCTGGGGTGGCTCGCTGCGCGGGTGCTGGGACGAGAGCAGCTGGTCCAGGCCCAGATAGGCCCCATAGGACATCGACTGCGAGAAGTCGCGCTGCACCCCCTCCTCGATCGGGCGGATCGCCGCGGCGTCCTCGGCGGCATGTCCTGCCGCCTCGGCAGCCAACCCGTCGGTCGTGGTGGCGTCGCTGGCCTGCTCGTGCGTGCTCATGCGGCTCACCCTAGAGCCACGGGCGCTCAGCTGAACTCGAGCGGATCGGGACCGGTGCGCGCGCCGCGGTCCAGTGGCGCGAACGCGGCAAGGTCCTGCGCGTCCAGCTCGAACCCGAAGAGGTCGAAGTTCTCCGCGATGCGGCTCGGGGTGACCGACTTGGGGATGACGACGTTGCCGAGCTGGGTGTGCCGGCGCAGGATCGCCTGGGCCGGGGTCACCGCGTGCTTGTCGGCCACGGCGCGCACCACGTAGTCGGTGAGCACGGACCCACCCGACGCCAGCGGGCTCCAGGCCTCTGTGAGGATGCCGTGGGCCGCATGGAACTCGCGCAGCTCCAGCAGCGCCTTCCAGGTCTGGACGTAGGTGTCCTGCTCCGGCGCGGGCCAGTGGATGAGGTAGAGGTCGAGGACGTCCAGGCCCAGGCGCTGCATCGAGGCGTCGAACGCCGCGAGGGTCGCGTCGTGGCCCTGCGCGTCGTTCCACACCTTGGAAGTGACGAAGAGGTCGTCGCGGGGCAGGTCGGTCGCCGCGAGCGCCCGCCCCACGCCGTCCTCGTTGCCGTAGATCGTCGCGGTGTCGATGCTGCGGTAGCCCACCTCGAGGGCGCAGGAGATGGCCCCGTCGACATCGGCGTCCGGCACCTGCCACACCTCGAACCCGAGCTGCGGGATGGTGATCGTGTCGGCACCGGTGGAGAGCTGGAGGTTCGGGACAGAGGTCATGGCCCGACTCCAGGCAGGTGTCGTCGAGGCCACACCTCATGGGTGGCAGTGACGCAGGGGAAACGGACTAGGCTCCGCCGCATGGTGCCCACTGCCGACTCGACGACGAAGCCGAACTCCAGCCCCATCTCGAAGGTCCTCATCGCCAACCGTGGCGAGATCGCCGTGCGCATCGCGCGCGCATGCGCCGACAGCGGCCTCGGCTCGGTGGCCGTCTATGCCGACCCGGACCGGGACGCCCTGCACGTCAAGGTCGCCGACGAGGCCTGGGCTCTCGGTGGCGCCACCCCCGGCGACTCCTACCTCGTGCAGGAGAAGCTGCTCGAGGTTGCCCGCAAGTCCGGTGCGGACGCAGTGCACCCCGGCTACGGGTTCCTCGCCGAGAACGCCTCGTTCGCCCAGGCCGTCATCGACGCCGGGCTGACCTGGATCGGGCCCTCCCCCGCGGCCATCGACTCCCTCGGCGACAAGGTCAAGGCCCGCCACATCGCAGCGCGCGCCGACGCCCCCCTCGTCGCGGGCACGTCCGAACCCGCCGGGGGTGCCGACGAGGTCGTCGCGTTCGCCGAGGAGCACGGGCTGCCCGTGGCCATCAAGGCCGCGTACGGCGGTGGTGGCCGCGGCCTGAAGGTCGCCCGCACCCTCGAGGAGATCCCCGAGCTGTTCGAGTCGGCGACCCGCGAGGCCGTTGCCGCCTTCGGCCGCGGAGAGTGCTTCGTCGAGCAGTACCTCGACAAGCCGCGCCACGTCGAGACCCAGTGCCTGGCCGACCAGCACGGCAACGTCGTCGTCGTGTCCACCCGCGACTGCTCGCTGCAACGCCGCCACCAGAAGCTTGTCGAGGAGGCGCCCGCGCCGTTCCTGTCCGAGGAGCAGAACGCCGAGCTCGTTCGCGCCTCCAAGGCGATCTTGTCCGAAGCGGGCTACACCGGCGCCGGGACGTGCGAGTTCCTCGTGGCGCAGGACGGCCGGATCTCCTTCCTGGAGGTCAACACCCGCCTGCAGGTCGAGCACCCCGTGACCGAGGAGGTCACCGGGATCGACCTCGTGCGCGAGCAGTTCCGCATCGCCGACGGCGAGGTCCTCGGCTACGACGACCCCGCCCCGGTGGGCCACTCGTTCGAGTTCCGCATCAACGGCGAGGATGCCGGCCGCAACTTCCTGCCCGCCCCCGGCGTGGTCGCGACCTTCCAGCCCCCCTCAGGCCCCGGCGTCCGCCTCGACTCCGGGGTCGTCGAAGGTGACGTCGTCGGTGGGGCGTTCGACTCGATGCTGGCCAAGCTCATCGTCAGCGGCCGCGACCGCCGGCAGGCCCTGGAGCGCTCGCGACGGGCGCTGGCCGAGTTCGTCATCGACGGCATGCCGACCGTGTTGCCGTTCCATCGTGTCGTGGTCTCCGACCCGGCGTTCGCCCCTGAGGGCGACAAGGCCTTCACGGTGCACACCCGGTGGATCGAGACCGAGTTCGACAACCAGATCCCGGCCTGGTCGGGCGCGACGGCGCAGGCTCCCGAGGAGTCCGGCGAGCGCCAGAGCGTCGTCGTGGAGGTCGGTGGCAAGCGCCTCGAGGTCGTCCTTCCCGGTGGACTGTCCCTCGGTGGCGGCGGGGCCGCGAAGAAGAAGGCGCCCCGGCGGTCCGGCGGCTCCAAGGCCGGCGCCGCCGCGTCCGGCGACTCCCTCACCGCGCCCATGCAGGGCACCATCGTCAAGATCGCCGTCGAGGAGGGGCAACAGGTCGCCGAGGGCGAGCTCGTCGTAGTGCTCGAGGCGATGAAGATGGAGCAGCCGATCAACGCCCACAAGGCGGGCACCGTCACCGGCCTGTCGGCCGAGGTCGGACAGACCGTGACCAACGGCGCGGTCATCGCCGAGATCAAGGACTGACCCCCGCGCCGTACCGTCGAGCTGCCCTGCCGGCTCGCTGCCGGCTCACAGTCGGCTCACAGTCGGCTCACTGCCGGACGGGACCGCCGTCGTCGGGCTGCTTGCCGCCGATGTCCGGGGTGGTCTCGCCGGGGGCTCCCCAACCGGGCTGGTCGGCGGACGGCTCCACGTCGAGCGGCTGGCCGGGAGCCGGGTGCTCGGGGTCCATCGGTCCGCCGGGCTGGCCGACGCGCTGGGGGTCGCCCGGGACGAGCGACCCCTCGGAGACCGAGTCGGTCTGCTGCGGGTCGTTCGTCGCCGGCGCCGGGTTGGGCGCCTCGGGCGTGGCGCTGTCACCCGGCAGGCCGAGCTTGTCGCGGACCATGTCGCCGCCCTGGTCGACCTTGTCGGCGAACTTGCCCCCGGTCCGCTGGTCGATGAGGTCCTCGACCTTGTCGATGGCTGAGCCCGCCTGGTCCGGGTTGCCCTTGACGTAGTCCTTCATCTTGTCCATCCAACCGGCCATGGCACTGCCTCTCTCGGGTGGGACCTCGTCCACGGACATCGTGGTCGCCTTCGCGTGTCGATGGCGACGATCCTGCTCACGACGCTACCGAGAACCGCACCGACGTTCCATCCCGCCGCCCCCGACGACGGGAGGGCGGACCATCAGGGCAGGAGCTCAGTCGGTGGGGTGCAGCTGACGAGCAGCCTCGGCCACCGAGCCGCTCAGCGAGGGGTAGACCGTGAAGGTCCCGGCCAGCTGGTCCACCGTCAGGCCGTGCTGCACCGCCAGGGTCACGGGGTAGATCAGCTCGGACGCCTTGGGCGCCACGATGACCCCACCGACGACGGTGCCGACCCCCTTGCGGGCGAACAGCTTCACGAACCCGTCGGTGATGCCCTGCATCTTGGCGCGCGGGTTGGTTGCCAGCGGCAGCATGACGCAGGTCGCGTCGACGCTGCCGTCGTCGAGGTCCTTCTGGGAGAACCCCACGGTCGCGATCTCGGGGTCGGTGAAGATGTTCGCCGACACGGCGCGCAGGTTGAGAGGAGCCACCGCGTCACCGAGGGCGTGGGCCATCGCGATGCGTCCCTGCATGGCAGCCACGGAGGCGAGCGGGAGGACCCCGGTGCAGTCGCCGGCGGCATACACACCACGCACTGAGGTGCGCGAGACCCGGTCGACGCTGACGTGCCCGGACTCGCTGAGGGTGACCCCCACCTCCTCGAGCCCGAGGCCCGCCGTCTGGGGGATGGAGCCCACAGCGAGCAGCGCGTGCGAGCCGGCGACCTCACGACCGTCCTCGAGCCGGACGACGACCCCGTCCGAGGTGCGCTCGACCGAAGCCATGCGCGAGCGGCCGAGGACCGCCATCCCGCGCTTGCGGAAGACGTCCTCGATCACCGTCGCGGCGTCGGCGTCCTCGCCGGGCAGCACGCGGTCACGGGAGGAGACGAGGGTGACCTTGGAGCCGAGGCCGAGATAGGCCTGGGCAAGCTCGGCCCCGGTGACCCCCGAGCCCACGACGACCAGGTGCTGGGGGAGCTCGGGCAGGGCGTAGACCTGCTGCCAGGTGAGGATGCGTTCGCCGTCGGGCTGGGCGGACGCCATGACGCGCGGTGTGGCCCCTGTGGAGATGAGCACCACCTCCGCGTCGATGGTGCGGACCGAGCCGTCCTCGAGGGTGGCCTGCACCTGCGAGGGCGACAACAGCCGGCCGGTGCCGCGCAGCACCTCGATGCCGTCGGCGTCCAGGCGACGACCGATGTCCCGGGACTGGGCCGCGGCCAGGGCCAGGATGCGGCGGTTGACGGCGTCGAGCGCAGCCACCGAGTCGGCGACCTCGTCCCCCTCGTGGTCCTCGAGGTGCACGCCGAGGTCGGAGGCGGTCTCGAACTGCGACATGAAGTCGGCCGTCGAGATCAGTGTCTTGCTGGGCACGCAGTCGGTCAGGACCGCAGCACCGCCGAGGCCGTCACGGTCGACGACGGTGACAGCGGCGCCGAGGTGGGCCGCGACCAGGGCGGCCTCGTAACCACCGGGCCCGCCACCGAGGATGACGACCGAGGACTGACGTGCGTTCACGTCGCCATCCAACCATCTCGACGGTGTCCAGCCGTGCCCGCGTCGGGTCCTCACGCAACAGCACCTTCCCGCATCGGCGTCGTGGCCGTATGGTCCAAACAGGCGGACTAGGTTCCGTCGGCAGCCTCCACGCCCGAAAGCCGGGCTACAAACTTCAGGATGGAAACATGACCGCTCTCTCCCGCAGCACAGCCTGGCTGGCCGTAGCCGCCACCTCTCTCGCGGTCGCGGCGTGCTCGCCACCGGCCAAGGACTCCTCCGGCTCGTCCGGCACCGCGGGCAACACCGCGGCCACCGCCACCTCGGCCAAGGACGTGGGTGGCATGGATGCCCTCGTCGCCGCGGCCAAGAAGGAGGGGACCCTGAACGTCATCGCGCTCCCGCCCGACTGGGCCAACTACGGAGCGATCATCACCGCCTTCGGTGACAAGTACGGCATCAAGGTCAACAGCGCCCAGCCCGACGCGAGCAGCGCGGACGAGATCACGGCCGCCGACCGCCTCAAGGGCCAGTCCGGCGCCCCCGACGTCTTCGACCTCGGTGCGACGGTCGCCGCCGCCAACACTGCGAAGTTCGCGCCCTACAAGGTCGCCACGTTCGAGAGCGTCCCGGCCGACTTCAAGGACGCCGGCGGCCTCTGGGTCAACGACTACGGCGGCTACATGTCCGTCGGCTACGACTCGTCCAAGGTCCCCGCCCCCACGGCGTTCGCCGACCTGCTCAAGCCGGCCTACAAGGGCAAGGTGGCGCTGAACGGCAACCCCACCCAGGCAGGCGCGGCCTTTGCCGGCGTCCAGATGGCCTCGATCGCCAGCGGCGGCAGCGCCGGCGACGTCACCAAGGGCGTCGACTTCTTCAAGAAGCTCAAGGCTGCCGGCAACTTCATCCCCGTGGACCCGACCCCGGCGACGATCGCCTCGGGGCAGACCCCGGTCGTCATCGACTGGGACTACCTGAACGCGGCCCAGACCGCCAAGATCCCGACGTGGAAGGTCTACGTGCCGGAGGGCGCCGTCGTCGCCGGCTACTACGTCCAGGCCGTCAACAAGGACGCCCCGCACCCGGCAGCCGCCCGCCTGTGGCAGGAGTTCCTCTACTCCGACGAGGGCCAGAACCTGTGGCTCAAGGGCGGTGCCCGCCCCGTCCGGTTCGACGACATGAAGACGGCTGGCACGCTGGACGCCACGGCCGCAGCGGCCCTGCCGCCGGTGACCGGGACCCCCGTCGTGCCGACGGCCGCCGAGTCCGACACGGCCAAGACCTACCTCGCCAAGGAATGGGCCAACGCGGTTGGCTGAGGTCCGGACGCGCAGGGCGCTCGGCGGTCTCAAACCGCCGGGCGCCCTCCTCGGTGCCGTCCCCTTCTTCGCCTACGTGACGGTGTTCCTCCTCGTCCCGGCGATCGTGGTGGTGATCGGCGCCTTCCTCAGCGACGGCCGCCCGACGTTGGGCAACCTCCGGGCCCTGGGCGAGCCGGCCGTGTTGTCCGCCCTTCGGCAGTCGGTGGCGCTGTCCGCCGTCACGGCCCTGGGCGGAGCGGTGCTCGGCGCGGTGCTGGCCTACGCCGTGTCGACCGCCAAGCCCAACAGCGTGCTCAAGCGGTTCGTCACCTCCCTGTCCGGCGTGCTCGCCCAGTTCGGTGGAGTCGCGCTCGCCTTCGCGTTCCTGGCCACCTTCGGCTTCGGCGGGTTCCTCGCCGGCGCGCTGTCCAGGCTCGGTGTGGAGCCCGGGGGGCTGTGGCTCTACCAGTGGGACAAGGGCCTGATGCTGGTCTACCTCTACTTCCAGGTGCCACTCATGCTCATCGTCTTCCTCCCGGCGGTGGAGGGGCTGCGCCCACAGTGGCGCGAGGCGACCGAGACGCTGGGTGGCGGCACGTTCCTCTACTGGCGCAGGGTCGCCGGTCCCATCCTGCTGCCGTCGTTCATCGGCGCCCTGCTGTTGCTGTTCACCAACGCCTTCTCCGCCTACGCCACGGCCTACGCCCTGGTCTCCCAGGGGACACCCCTGCTGCCGCTGAAGATCGGCGGCACGTTCAGCTCGGAGGTGATCCTCGGACAGGAGAACATCGGCAAGGCGATGGCCCTGGCCATGGTGGCCGTCGTCGCCGTCGTGATGACCATCTACGCGGTCCTGGACCGCCGTGCCTCGAAGTGGCTCGTGCGATGAGCGGCCAGCGCGCCGCCATGAGGCGCCGACAGGACTGGTTCCGCCGGAGCACGGTCACCGTCGCCCTGATCTTCTTCGGGGCGCCCCTGGTCGGGATGCTCGACTTCACGACCCGCGACGCGGCCGGCCAACGCACGGCCGCGACGTGGCGCCAGCTCGCCGACCTCGGTGGCATCTCCGAACGCTACCCGGACCTGCGCACCGGCTTCCTGGCCTCGATCGGGTTGGCCGTGCTGACGGTGCTCGTCATGCTCGTGCTCCTCGTGCCGACCATGACCTGGGTGCGGCTACGGCTGCCCGGGCTGAGCCGCACCGTGGAGTTCCTGTGCCTGCTGCCGCTCACGGTGCCCGCCATCGTGCTCGTCGTCGGCCTCAGCCCGGTGTATGCGTGGGTCACCTACTTCGTCGGCGCGGGCACCATCTGGCTCTCGTTCGCCTACGTCGTGCTGGTCCTGCCCTACGCCTATCGTGCGCTGGACGCCGGCCTGCGGGCCATCGACGTACGCACCCTGAGCGAGGCGGCTCGGTCCCTCGGGGCCGGGTGGGGCACCGTGATGCTGAGGGTGATCCTGCCCAACCTGCGGACTGCGGTGCTGTCCGCGTCGTTCCTGGCCGTCGCCCTGACCCTCGGTGAGTTCACCATCGCCAACCTGTTCAGCCGCACCAACCTCCAGGTGGCCATGTACCTGCTCGGCAAGTCGGACGCCAGGATCTCGGTGGCCGTCGGTCTGGCCGCGCTGGTCTTCGCCTTCGTCATCCTCTTCGCCATGTCCTTCGTCGGCGGCCAGCGGAGCTCGACACCGCTGCTGGCCCGGCTGCGACGCAACCGCAAGGAGCCCGCATGACCTCCGCCGCCACGGCACCCGACCGCGCCGTCGACCATCCCCGCGGGGTGGCCGTCGAGCTCACCGGGCTACGTCGGTCCTACGGTCCGGTGCAGGCCCTCGACGACCTGACGCTGCGGCTGGCCCCGGGTGAGCTCGTCGCCCTCCTCGGGCCGTCCGGCTGCGGCAAGACGACGGCCCTGCGCTGCCTCGCCGGCCTGGAGGACCCCGACGAGGGACGCATCGAGGTCGACGGCCACGACCTGACCCGCGTTCCCACCAACAAGCGTGACCTCGGGATGGTGTTCCAGGCCTACAGCCTGTTCCCGCACATGACCGCCCGCCAGAACGTCGAGTTCGGCCTGCAGCTGCGCCGCCAGGGCGGCGCCCAGCGCCGTGCCCGGGGCGCCGAGATGCTCGACCTCGTCGGGCTGTCCACGCAGGCCGACCGTTTCGCCCACCAGCTGTCGGGAGGCCAGCAGCAGCGTGTCGCCCTGGCTCGGGCGTTGGCGATCGAGCCCCAGGTGCTGCTGCTCGACGAGCCGCTGTCCGCCCTCGACGCCAAGGTTCGCGTCCAGCTGCGCGACGAGATCCGCCGGATCCAGCTCGACGTCGGGACCACCACGCTGTTCGTCACCCACGACCAGGAGGAGGCCCTTGCGGTGGCCGACCGGGTCGGGGTGATGCGCCGCGGGAGGTTGGAGCAGATCGCCACCCCCGAGGAGCTCTACTCCCGTCCGGTCAACGACTTCGTGGCCGACTTCGTCGGCGTCACCAACCGGCTCACCGGACATGCTGACGACACCACCGCGACCGTCCTGGGCTCCACGGTCCCGCTCCTGCCCGGCTCCGCCGCACGGGGCGAGGTCACGGTGCTGGTGCGACCCGAGCACCTGACCGTCTCGCTCGACCCCGCCGGGGGCGGCAGGGTGCTCAGCGCCAGCTTCCTCGGCGCCAACGGCCGGGTCGTCGTCGACCCGGGCCACGGCGGACAGCCGGTCATCGTGCAGGTGCCCAGCGGCGCCGTCACCGGCTTCTCCCCCGGCGCGGCCGTCGCCCTGCGGCCCACCGGCGAGCCGGCGCTGGCTGTTGCCGGCGGCGTGGGCTGAGCGCGCCGTACCGGCATCGACCAGCACCAGAGGCCCTCAGGACGATCCGGACGGCGCCGCGACCGGTGCACCGCCACCTCGGTAGTCTTCCCCGGTGACCGAGCAGAGCCGCCCCGCCACAGGCGCCCCCGACCTGGCCGACCCCGCGACCGACCCGTTCGAGGTGGCCCGCGCGGCTGCCGCGGTCATCGCCGAGCGCAGCGGGGTGGAGCGCCACGACGTCGCCCTCGTGCTGGGCTCCGGCTGGGGCCAGACCGGTGACCTGATCGGCGAGACGCTGGCCACGATCGACAACGCCGACGTGCCGGGGTTCGCCAAGGCCGCCGTTGCCGGCCACAGCGGGACCATGCGCTCGGTCGCCATCGCCGACACGGGCCGCCGCGCCCTGGTCTACGGCACCCGCACCCACTTCTACGAGGGCAAGGGTGTCCGCTCGGTCGTCCACGCCGTCCGCACCGCGGCCGCCGCGGGTTGCTCGACCATCGTGCTCACCAACGGCTGCGGCGGCCTCAACCCGGACTGGACCCCCGGCACGCCGGTGCTCATCCGCGACCACATCAACCTCACCGCGCACTCCCCCATCGAAGGCGCCAACTTCGTCGACCTCACCGACCTCTACTCCTCCCGCCTGCGCGACATCGCCCGTGAGGTCGACGCCGGGCTCGACGAAGGGGTCTACGTGCAGTTCCGTGGCCCGCACTACGAGACCCCTGCAGAGGTGCAGATGGCCAAGGTGATCGGGGGCGACCTGGTCGGCATGTCCACCACGCTCGAGGCCATCGCTGCGCGCCAGGCCGGTCTCGAGGTGCTCGGGATCTCCCTGGTGACCAACCTCGCCGCCGGCATCAGCGACCAGCCCCTGTCGCACGACGAGGTGCTCGAGGCCGGCCAGGCCGCCGCAGGACGCTGCGGTCGCCTCCTCGCCGCCGTCGTCGCCTCCCTCTGAAAGGACCAACGCCATGACGTATGCCGCCCGGCACGGCTCCGAGGGGACCCCACCCGTCGACGGTCACGCCCAGGATCTCATCGACGCCGCCCAGGAGTGGGTGGACGACGACCCCGACCACGACACCCGGGTCGAGCTCGGCCAGATCCTCGCCCGGGCGAAGAAGGGTGACGAGCGCTCCGTCGCCGACCTCGAGGACCGGTTCTCCGGGATGCTCGAGTTCGGCACCGCCGGGCTGCGCGGCGCCCTCGGTGCCGGCCCGCACCGGATGAACCGCTCGGTGGTCATCCGCGCGGCAGCCGGCCTCGCGGCATACCTGCGCTCGTCCGTGCCGGAACCGTTCGTCGTGGTCGGGTACGACGCCCGCACCAAGTCCGACGTCTTCGCCCGCGACACAGCGGCCGTCACAGTCGGCAGCGGTGGCCACGCCGCGGTGCTGCCGCACACACTCCCGACGCCGGTGCTGGCGTTCGCGATCCGCTTCCTCGGTGCCGACGCAGGCGTGATGGTTACCGCCAGCCACAACCCGCCCGAGGACAACGGCTACAAGGTCTACCTCGGCGACGGCTCGCAGATCGTGCCGCCCGCTGACGCCGACATCGCCGGGCAGATCTCCCGCATCTCGGCCGTCGCGGACGTGCCGCTCGCCGACGACGGCTGGCAGACCCTCGGCGACGACGTCCTCGAGGCCTACCTCGACGCGACGGCGGGGGTGGTGGCCACCGGCAGCCCCCGTGACCTCGCCATCGTCCACACCGCCCTGCACGGGGTCGGCAGCGACACCCTGCTGAGCGTCTTCGAGCGGGCCGGGTTCCCCGCGCCGGTGCCGGTGCGGAGCCAGCAGCACCCCGACGCGGCCTTCCCGACGGTCTCCTTCCCGAACCCCGAAGAACCCGGCGCCATCGATGCAGCCCTCGACCTGGCCCGCCAGATCGGGCCCGACATCGTGCTGGCCAACGACCCCGACGCCGACCGGTGCGCGGCCGCGGTCCCGGCCGACGGCGACTGGCGGATGCTGCGCGGTGACGAGGTGGGGGCGCTGCTCGGCGCCCACATCCTGGCACGCGGGGTCGAGCCCGACGCGGTGTTCGCCAACTCCATCGTCTCCTCCCGGCTGCTGGCCGCCATGTCCGCCAAGGCCGGGATCCGCCACGAGGAGACCCTCACCGGCTTCAAGTGGATCGCCCGCGTCGAGGGTCTGCGCTACGGCTACGAGGAAGCGCTCGGCTACTGCGTCGACCCGGGTCAGGTGCGCGACAAGGACGGCATCAGCGCCGCTCTGCTCCTGGCCGAGCTTGCCGCCACGGTCAAGGCGCAGGGACGCACCCTGCAGGACGTCCTCGACGACCTCGCTGTGGAGCACGGCGTTCACGCCACGGACTCCTTCTCGGTGCGCGTGGCCGACCTGTCCCTCATCGGCGAGGTGATGGCACGGTTGCGAGACCAGCCGCCCGCCGAGGTGGCCGGTCTGGCGGTGTCACGCACCGACGACCTGGCGCTGGGCAGCGCGGCGCTCCCACCCACCGACGGGCTGCGCTACCACCTCGAGGAGGACTCCCGAATCATCGTGCGCCCCTCCGGCACCGAGCCCAAGCTCAAGGTCTACCTCGAGGTCATCGAGCCGGCGTCCTCCGACCTGACTACTGCCCGCAAGGTCGCCGCGCAGAGACTGACCGCGATCCGCACTGCGATGGAGGGGCTCACACGGCTCTGACCGGGGTTCTCCCTCGTGGCGGCTAGCGAGACAACAAACACCTACCGGATCTTGCCGATGAGCGGAAGGGCCGTGCCTTGGTGCCGTTGGAAGTTGTTGCGCCTCAGGGACCAAGAAGTGCTGTGGGATCGCACGGCCTGACCGGGCCGGCCGCGATGCCGACTTCACCGTGGACTCCGTCCTTGATTCGGGATGCGGCGATGACCACCGTTTGACCGTCGTTGACGTCGCGCCGGTCAAGTTCCACCCGGATGCCGTTCGAGCCGAGGGTGAAGCGTGTGCGGCTGTTCGGCGCCGAGCTGGCGGGCTCGTAGCGGCCCGGGGTGCACTGCATCCGATAGCCGAGGTACTGGACCTGGGCCGTGACGCCAAGCCTCTTGAGGGCGGCCTGAAGCCCGGCAGCGTCCTCGAGGCGGTTGATGAGGACGGACACATCCCCAGATGGTCCCTCTTGGACCGCATATGCGGGGGTAGCCATAGCAGTTGGCAGCACGACGGCCAGTCCCACTGCGACGGCTGCAGCCGCACCCAGCACCAGTCGACGTGAGGTAATGGCCGCGCCACCTCGAGTGGGGGCCCGGTGCGGCTCCTGCGCCCGGTCGGCGACGACGGTACGAAGCTCGCCAAGAAGTGCGGACTCGAAGGAGTCGAGCTGACGGTTCACGGTGCTACCTCCACAGGAGTAATGACATCTACGTTTTGGCCGAGTTGGCGTCGAGCTCGGTGCAGGCGGACGCGGGCGGCGTTGGGGGTGATGCCTAACGCAGTGGCGGCCTCGGTCACGCTCAGTTGGTCCACCGCGACCAGCTCAAGCACGTCTCGAAGACGTGGAGCCAAGAACTTGATCTGGTCCCTCAAAGCGCGCGCCTGCGCTTGGGCGTCCAGACGCTCTACAGCATGCTCGAGCGCATCGGCCTCGAGGACTCTGTGGCCCGCCAAGCGGCCAATGGCTCTGCCGTGACGCTCCCTTCGGCGGTACTCCGTGTGAACCACGTGCTTCGCGATGCCGAACAGCCATGCGCGCTGGGTACCAAGGCAGGGGTCGTAGCTGTGGGCGCTTTCAATCACAGCGACGAAGATGTCCGCTGTCAGGTCCGCGGCCACAGCGGGATCGTCGACCCGACGGGCAACGAAGCGCTGAACCTCCTCCAGGTGCTCCCTGTAGAAGCCCTCGAAGAGGTCCGGATCAGTCCTGATGTCCCGCACGATGCTCATGCCCCCTCTTAGCCACATCGGCAGCGAGCATTACACGCCCGAAGACCACCACCAGTGGATTCAGATGCAAAATTGTGGGACCCGTACGTCCGCTCGTGCCGCGTTGCGCGTGGTCATGGCGATGAGTGGCCGGGCCGCCGTGGCGTCCGGATGTGCAAGGAACTAGTGACAGGACCTCAGTGGTGGTCCAGTGAAGCGGCCATCGCGTCGGCCACCCCCACATCGCCGGGTCGCCCGTCTGCGCGCAGACCCTCGATGACACCCGCGCGGTCGGCGTCCGAACGGTTCTGGCTCAACTTCGCCTTGCCCTGCACGCCCGTCACCGTGAGTTCCACCCCGACGATGCCCCGCAGTTGTCCCTCGATGTACGCATCCGGTGCGTCGTCAACGTGCCAACGCTGATCACGCGACCCCTCGTGCTGATCGGTCAGGTCCGTCACGGCGGTGCGCAACCACTCCGGGTCCTCATGGACCCGAGCCGTGCCCGTCAGGTGGACCGCGCAGTAGTTCCACGTGGGTACGACCTTGCCGTGCTCGGTCTTGGCGCCATACCAGCTCGGCGAGACGTAAGCGTCCGGACCCGTCACGACGAGCAGCGCCGGGGTGTCCCCCTGCAGTTCCCGCCAGTGTGGGTTCGCCTTGGCGAAGTGGGCGACGACGGTGCCGGCGTTCCAGACGACAGGTAGGAACGAGGCAGCGGGAGCGGCTTCGACACGGCTGGT
>JBDSKZ010000112.1:0-14787 GCA_039916625.1 Pedococcus sp. | reverse complement strand
GGCGCAGCCCCCAGTCATGGTCTCGCGACATCGCTCATCAAGACCGAGGACCTCCGAGCCGCCGCCCAACGGTCAGCCGCGATCGGGCCGGCACTCAAGCAGACCAACCACCCGCAGCCAGGTGGGCCGGGCATCTCGACAGCCAACCCCCACTACCTTCGGCATCACGTCCCAGCCGGGGATCGGCTATCGGTGCCCAAGCGGCATCACCCAGCGGAAGGCGCGCAGGAGGGGTCCTCGGCACCAGCACTCCTGCGAGCACTCGCATCGACGCATGCCTGCGGCCTCGGCTGCTCGAGTGCACAGGGCCGCGCACACGTACAGGCCAACGGCCACAACCACACCACGCCTCATGTGCAGCACCGTACGCCGATCGGCTTCCGGTGACCTCCATGGAACGAGGCGACACCGAGGGTCGCAGAACGCCGGCAGCTACGAGGGAGAGTTGCAGCTCCGGGTTCCGCAGCACCTGTGCCCAGAACCGATCGAACCCTTGGGCAACCAGCCCTAGGAGGGTCGCCATCCGGCGAGCACGGCGCACGCGGCGTTGGTGGCATCGGCCAGCGCCCGATCAGCGGCCCGCTGCAGGCGAAGCAGCAGAGAGTGTCGCGAAACCGCCGTCGATGCGTTGAGGGCGCCGTCCCCAGCCGCGAGGGCGACGTCGACGACGTGGCCGATCGTCCCGGCCAGGGCGATCACCTGCGCCGCGCGACCCGGGAGGCCAGAGGGCAGGCCCCAGCGCCCACCGAGCGCCGCGTCGGCGAGCGCGCGGGCCGCCGAGGCGGCGAAGGGTTGCCCGCCGAGGGCGTCGAGGTGCTCGGTGGCCGACCGGAGCTCCTCACGCAGGTGCCGCTCGAGCTGGGAGGCCTCCAACGCCTCGACGCGGTGCCGGGGGACCGGGGAGGAGTCGTAGGCCGTCCAGTCGACCCGGGTGCCGACGTCCAGATCACCGCGGACATGGTCGCCGAAGGCGGAGATCGACGGCACGAGCATCCCACCGAGCGCCGGGACGAAGACGGCCTCACCACCAGCCGCCGCGGCGCCAAGGGCGTCGGCCGACGCGCGGGGGAGGCCAGCGAGGTCGCCGGGTGCGGGCAGGGCGACGAGCAGGGCCTGCTCGCCGAGGTCGCGCCACAGCGACAGGCGGTCGAGGTCACCATCGACGTGGTCGATGTCGGGCAGCGCCCGACGCACCGCGGCCCCCACCGGTGCTCCTGTGGCCCAGGCGTGGGTGATCCACAGCGAAAGGCGCACGGAGGCAGGCAGTTCGGACACCTGATCATGCTAAGCCGATAGGGTCCGGTGCCATGAGTGACGTCCTTGAGTTCGCTGGGGTGAGTGTGGTCCGTGGCCACACGACCCTTCTCGACGACCTCACCTGGGAGGTCGAGGAAGGCCAGCGCTGGGTGGTGCTCGGGCCCAACGGTGCAGGCAAGACCACGCTGCTGCAGCTGGCCTCCGGGCGGATGCACCCCACCCGGGGTGTTGCAGGCGTCCTCGGCGAAGTGCTCGGCGCGGTCGACGTGTTCGAGCTCCGGCCGCGCATCGGCCTCGCCTCAGCGGCTCTCGCCGACCGGATCCCCGGTGACGAGGTCGTCCGCGACGTCGTCGTCACCGCGTCCTACGGCGTGGTGGGCCGGTGGCGCGAGGCGTACGAGACCTTTGACCACGCACGCGCGCTGGAGCTGTTGGAGGCGCTCGGCGCCGACCACCTCGCCGACCGCACCTACGCAACACTGTCCGAGGGGGAGCGCAAGCGGGTCCAGATCGCGCGGGCCCTGATGACCGACCCCGAGCTCATGCTCCTCGACGAACCCGCGGCCGGGCTCGACCTCGGTGGCCGCGAGGACCTCGTCCGCAGGCTCGGTGAGCTGGCCGCCGACGTGGACGCCCCGGCCCTGGTGCTGGTGACCCACCACGTCGAGGAGATTCCCCCGAACTTCACCGACGTCCTGCTCCTGCGTGAAGGTCGGATCGTCGCGCAGGGACCGGTCGAGATCACCTTGACCGAGGCGAACCTGTCCGCGACGTTCGGCATGCCGCTGGAGCTCGAGCGCCGCGGCGATCGTTGGTCGGCCCGGCTCAAGGTCGCCACAGGAACGAGTGGGGCCTCCCCCTCGTCCTAGAGTTAGTGCACACGAGAGGGAGGGGCAGCATGGACGTCTTCGCAGACAACCCGTGGCTGGCGTGGTTGGGGGTCGCGTTGATCCTGGCCGCGATCGAGGCGGCGACGGTCGACTTCGTGTTCTTGATGTTGGCCGGCGGTGCGTTGGCGGCTTCGGCCGCCTCAGCCATCGGGGTGCCGTTCCCGCTGCAGGTCGTCGTTGCCATCGTCGTGGCGTTGCTGCTGCTCCTGGTGGTCCGGCCGTTGATCAAGAAGCGGTTCATGGTTTCCCAGGCGAGCAACGAGATCGGTGCGCCCGGCCTCGTCGGTCGCTCGGGTCGCGTGCTGCAGACCGTCACGGCCACCGACGGCCGTGTCAAGGTGGCAGGGGAGACATGGTCGGCTCGCACCGTTCCCAACGGTGTCACCTGCCAGCCCGGCCAAGAGGTCCGGGTTCTATCAATCCAGGGGGCCACCGTCATCGTCACCGACGACGCGGTGGGTCAGAAATCGGAGTAAGTCGTGGATTTCAGTGCAGGCTTTGTGGTCCTGCTGCTGCTGGTGGCGTTCGCGCTCATCGTGCTCTTCCGCACGGTGCGCATCGTCCCGCAGCAGACGGCCCTGATCATCGAACGGCTCGGTCGCTACGCGCGCACCCTCGAGGGAGGCATCCACATCCTGGTGCCGTTCGTGGACAAGGTGCGCGCCAACGTCGACCTGCGTGAGCAGGTCGTCTCGTTCCCGCCGCAGCCCGTCATCACGTCCGACAACCTCGTCGTCAACATCGACACGGTCATCTACTACTCCGTCATCGATGCGAAGTCCGCGGTCTACGAGATCGCCAACTTCATCATGGGCATCGAGCAGCTCACCGTCACGACCTTGCGCAACGTCATCGGCTCGCTCGACCTCGAACAGACGCTGACCAGCCGCGACCAGATCAACGCCCAGCTGCGCGGTGTCCTCGACGAGGCGACCGGCAAGTGGGGCATCCGCGTCAACCGCGTGGAGCTCAAGGCCATCGACCCGCCCATGTCGGTGCAGGAGTCGATGGAGAAGCAGATGAAGGCCGAGCGTGAGCGTCGCGCCCAGATCCTGTATGCCGAGGGCACCAAGCAGTCCGCGATCCTCACCGCCGAGGGTGAGAAGCAGAGCCAGATCCTGCGGGCCGAGGGTTCGGCCCAGGCCCGAATCCTCGAGGCCCAGGGCCAGGCCCGAGCCATCCAGCAGGTCTTCGACGCCATCCACCGCGGGAAGCCCACCCAGAAGCTGCTGGCCTACCAGTACCTCCAGGTGCTGCCGCAGATCGCCCGCGGCGACTCCAACAAGATGTGGATCATCCCGAGCGAGCTCACCGACGCCCTGCGTGGCATCGGCGGGGCACTCGGGCAGGCGGACTCCCCGCGTCCCGACGACAGCGGTGAGGACGGCGAGTGGGTCGACCCCGGTCCGATGCAGGACGCCTTCGACGAGACCATGCTCGAGGACCCGATGCAGGCCCTCGCCGAGGCTCGGGGCCAGGCAGGTCGGGCCAGCCGAGAAGCGACGGAGCACGCCAACCCCGCCCAGCGGGTGCAGCCGCCGATCCCTTCGCCGGCCGACGCCGTGCCCGAGTTCGAGGCGCCCACGGCGCCGATGCCTGCGCCGACCGACCCGGAGCCGACTCCGCCGGCCCCGCCCACGGAGCCACCGCCGGTGGCCCCGGAGGACGGTCCGCGCGGCCCGGCCGCCTGACCACGCGCCATACCCTCTGGGTGCTGCGCCGTCCCTGCACGCGGGGGGCGGCGCAGCGCCCTGTCGTGGCACCGGTGCAAGGGTGAGGCTTCGCACACGGACCGATGACGTGACCGTCCGGGCGCGTCGCTAGGGTGCACTGGTGTCTGTTCTGGAAGCCCTCGGGATCCTGCTCGCCGGCCTCGGCGCAGGGACGATCAACACCGTCGTCGGCTCGGGCACCCTCATCACCTTCCCGACCCTGTTGTTCTTCGGGTTCCCGCCGGTCGTGGCCAACGTGTCCAACACCGTGGGCCTGGTCGCAGGCGGCATCACCGGCGTGCACGGCTACCGCCACGAGCTCAAGGGCGCCGGTCCCACCCTGAGGCGGCTGGCTCCGGCGTCGCTGGTCGGCGGTGTCATCGGCGCGGTGCTGCTGCTGGTGCTGCCGCCCGAGGCGTTCACCGCGATCGTGCCGGTGCTCATCGGGATCGGGCTGCTGCTGGTGCTGCTCGGGCCGTGGCTCAACCGCCGGGCGGCGCAGCGGCGGGAGCGCGGAGTCGGTGCGCAGGTCCCCTGGCACGGCCCCGTGCTGGTGGCTGGCGTCTTCGTCGGCGGCCTCTACGGGGGCTACTTCGGCGCGGCCCAGGGCGTGATCCTGATGGGGATGCTGAGTGCGCTGACCACCGACTCGATCCAGCGGCTCAACGGCTTCAAGAACGTACTCGCCACGATCGTCAACGCCGTTGCTGCGATCACGTTCATGGTCGTGGCATGGGACCAGATCAGCTGGCGGGCGGCCGGGCTCATCGCGATCGGTGCATTCATCGGCGGCTGGGTCGGATCGAAGATCGGCCGCCGGCTGCCCCCGGTGGTGCTGCGCGCCGTGATCCTCGTCGTGGGCGTGGTCGGGATCGTGAAGATCGTCTGGTTCAGCTGATGGAGTGGACCACGGTCCTGCCGCTGGGCGTGGCCCTGTTCCTGGGAGCCTTCGTACAGTCCTCCATCGGCTTCGGGATGGCGGTGGTGGCAGCGCCCTTCCTCGTCGTGCTCGCCCCTGAGCTGATGCCCGGGGCGCTGCTCGTGACGAGCTTCGCGCTCCCCCTGGTGCAGCTCGCCCACGGAGCGCGGGACATCGCATGGCGACCCCTGGGGTGGGCCCTGGTGGCGCGGTTGGTCCTGACGCCCGTGGGCGTCGCGGTCGTCGCCGTGCTTTCGGTCCAAGCGATCTCCGTGGTCGTCGGAAGCCTCATCCTGCTGACGGTGGCGGCCTCGGTGTCGGCCATGGACCTGCGCCCGACCCCACGCAACGCTGCGACGGCCGGAGCGATCGCCGGGGTGGCTGGCACCGCCGCTGCCATCGGGGGTCCCTACCTCGCCCTGGTCCTCCAGCACGAGCGGCCCGCACGCCTGCGATCCACCCTGGCGGCCTTCTTCCTCGTCGGCACGCTGATCTCGTTGGCGGGACTCACCGTTGCGGGTCAGTTCACCACCCGGCAGCTCCTCACCGGGCTCGTGTGGGTGCCGTTCACCGTTCTCGGGTATGCCGCCGCGGCGCCGGCCCGAGCCCACCTGGACCGCGAGCGGCTCCGTCGGGCGGTGCTGGGCTTCTGTGTGGTCGCCGGAGTCAGTGTCATCGTCCGCGCCCTGGTGTCCTAGCCTGCTGGCCGTGCCCCTCGCCATCACCGACCCCGACGACGAACGGCTCGCCGACTACGTCGCGCTCACCGACGTGGCGCTGCGTCGTCGCACCGAGCCCGAGCGGGGCCTCTACATCGCCGAGTCCGAGAAGGTCATCCGCCGTGCCCTGGCGGCCGGCCATCGGCCGCGCAGCTACCTCATGGCGCAGCGCTGGCTGACCGACCTCGCCGACCTCGTCGAGCAGGCCGAGGCCGACGGTGTCCCGGTGTTCGTCGGTGAGCACGACGTCATCGAGCAGCTGACGGGGTTCCACCTGCACCGCGGGGCGCTGGCCTCCATGCAGCGGCCGGTACTGCCCACCCTGGGCGATGTCGTCCGCGACGCCCGCCGAGTCGTGGTGCTTGAGGACATCGTCGACCACACCAATGTGGGAGCAGTGTTCCGTTCTGCCGCGGCCCTCGGAGTCGACGCCGTCCTGGTGACGCCGAGGTGCGCGGACCCGTTGTACCGCAGGGCGATCCGTGTCTCCATGGGGACGGTCTTCCAGGTGCCGTGGACCCGGGTCGACCCGTGGCCCGGAGGCATCCACGAGCTGCGTGCCCTCGGCTTCACGGTGGCCACCCTGGCCCTCGCCGACGACGCCGTCAGCCTCGACGAGCTCGCCGCCGATCCACCGGAGCGGTTGGCGCTCGTGCTCGGCACCGAGGGCGACGGCCTGTCGCGCCGGACCCTCGAGGCCGCCGACCTCACCGTCACGATCCCGATGGCCGGGGGAGTGGACTCGCTCAACGTGGCTGCGGCGGGCGCAGTGGCCGCCTGGGCCCTGCGCCCACCGCAGCGGGACGTGCGCTGACTCGTCGTTACTTGGTCGAGTCGTTGTAGGACTTGATCTGCGGCTCGATCGACTGGGCAGCCTTGGTCATGGCCTGCTGGGGGTCTGCGCCGTTGAGCGCGGACTCGAGGCCGTCCTCCGACGCCTTGCGCGCCTGCGGCATGACGCCCAGGAGGCAGCCCTGGGTGGCCTTGCTCAGCTCTGTGTTCTGGAGCTGCTTGATGGCTACGTCGAACAACGGGTTGTCCTTGCGGTAGGCCACGTCGACCGGCTGGTCGAGGGCGCCCTTGCTGATCGGGAAGTAGCCCGTCCCGGTGTGCCAGGTCGCCTGGACCTTGGGGTCGGCCAGGTACTTCACGAACTGCCAGGCTGCTTCCTTGTTGGCGTCCTTGTGGTTGACGCCGTTGATCCACAACGAGGCGCCACCGATGATCGGACCACCGGTCGTGCCGGCCGCGATGTGGGGGTACGGCGCGGCGCCGAGCTCCCAGCCGCCCTGCTTCGCGGCGTCGGTGTAGCCGCCGAGCTGGCCGGTCGACTCCAGGTTGATGGCGAGCTGGCCGGACTTGAAGGCGGCCTGAGCCGACTTGGTGTCACGGCCGGTGTTGGCGGCCAAGCCGTCCTTGACCATCTTCTGCCACCAGGTGACGACCTTGACGGTCTCGGGCGAGTCGAAGTTCACCTTGGTGGCCTTGCCGTCGCGGCCGTTGCCCTGGTCGCAGTACTCCTTGCCGTCGGTGGCGATGAACTGCTCGAGCAGCCAGCCGTAGATGGCAGCGCCGAAGCCGTAGTCGGCAGGGCCACCGTTCTTCTTCGACAGCTTCTCGGCGGCCGCACGCAGCGCGTCGAGGTCCTTGGGCGGGTTGGCGGGGTCGAGGCCGGCCTTCTCGAACAGCGTCTTGTTGTAGTAGAGCACCGGCATCGAGGTGTTGAACGGCATCGAGTTGAGCTTGTCGTCGATCGAGTAGTAGCCGGTGATGTTCGGCTGCAGGTCGCTGACGTCGAGCTTGTCGCGGTCGATGAACGCCTGCATCGGCACCGTCTGCTTGGCGTCGATCATGAAGCGGGTGCCGATGTCGTAGGTCTGGATGACGTCGGGGGTCGACTTGCTCTGGATCGCGGCCTTGTACTTGGTGATCGCGTCGTCGTACTTGCCCGCGTAGGTCGCCTTGACCTCGATCTTGCCCTTGTTGGCGGCGTTGAAGTCACCGACGAGCTTGGTCAGCTCCTCGGCGTTCTTGCCGTCCATGGCGTGCCAGAACGACACCGTCGTCACGCCGTCGGCCTTGGTGAGGACATCGGCGGCCGGTGCCTTGGCACCGCCCTCGGAGCTGCCCGCGTCGCTCCCGCCGCACCCGGCGAGGACCAGGGACACGGCAGCGAGCCCGGCAGGCACTGCATACCGGAGTCCTCTCTGCTGTGCCGTGGTTGTCTTGGTTGTCAACACGTCTCGTACTCCTTTGCGCATCACTTGACGGCACCCGTGGTGAGCCCACGGACGATGAAGCGCTGCCCGAAGATGACGAGCAGCAGGGTGGGGAAGAGGGCAAGCATCACGCCGGCAAGGACCATGCCGGGGGTGTCGCCGTCGGAGGACTGGAGCTGGCTGATCCCGATCTGGATCGTCTGGTGCCGAGGGTCCTCGGTCGCCAGCAGCGGCCAGAAGTACATGTTCCAGGCGGACAGGGCCGACCAGATGCCCAGCGCCGCGATGCTCGGACGCGACAGCGGCGCGAGGATCGAGAAGAGGAACCGGAAGTGGCCGGCGCCGTCGACCCTGGCCGCGTCGCGCAGCTCCATCGGGAAGGACAGGAAGGACTGCCGCAGCAGGAACGTCCCGAACCCCGTCGCCAGGAACGGCAGGGTCAGGCCGGCGATGGTGTCCTTGAGGCCCAGGCTGGAGATCAGCAGGTAGTTCGGGATGATGATCGACTCGAACGGGATCATCATCGTCGACAGGAACACCGCGAACCACAACCCGCGCCAGCGCAGCGGCAGGAACACGAACGCGTAGGCGGCGAGGATGCTCGTGACGAGCTGGCCCGCCATGATCCCGAGGGTCTGGCCGACGCTCGTGAGGTACTGGCTGCCGAGCGGGATGATGTTGAGGGCGTTGCTGTAGTTCTCGGGGAAGATGCCGTTCTTCGGCCACAACGCCGGCGGGAAGCTGTTGGTGTCGCGCTCGCCCATGAACGAGCCGGCCAGCCCGTAGTAGACCGGGAAGAGCACCACGACGAACATCAGGCCGAGGGTGATGTAGGTCAGCACCGTGCCGACACGTCCAGACCTCATCGGTAGAACACCCGCCGCTCGAGGACACCGAACTGCACCGCGGTGATGACGAGCACGATGAGCAGCAGCACCATCGCCTGCGCCGAGGCGTAGCCGTAGTTGGAGTTGTTGTTGGCGAAGGCCTGCTCGTAGATGGAGTAGACCAGCGTGGTGGTGCGCCCCTCGGGTCCGCCCACGGTGAGGATCCGGATCTGACCGAAGCTCTGCAGCGAGTGGATGGTGCCGACCACGATGAGGAAGAACAGCTGCGGCGTGATCAGTGGCATGACGATGGAGCGCTGGAGCCGCAGCCCGGATGCCCCGTCGAGTCGTGCAGCCTCGAGCACGTCCTCGGGCAGGGCCCCGAGCCCGGCCGACAGGACGAGCAGGTTGTAGCCGATCTGCATCCACACCGTCGCCCCGGAGACCGACCAGAGGGCCAGATCGGGGTTGGTCAGCCACTGGACCTTGCCGATCCCGAACTGCGACAGGATCCCGTTGAGGACACCCGAGGCGGGGTTGAACAGCACGCCGAAGATGACCGAGGCGGTGGCGACGGAGAACGCGAACGGCAGGGCGAAGGCGGTGCGGAAGAAGCGCACCCCCCTGATCCGCGACTGGAGCAGCAGGGCGATGAACAACGCGATGGCGATGCTCGGCAGCACGGTGAGGATCGTGAAGGCGAAGGTCACCCACAGGACGGTCAGGAACTCCGGGTCGGAGAACAGCCGCGAGTAGTTGACCAAGCCCACGAAGCCGCTGGCGTTGCCGAGGATGTCGGTGCCCTGCACGGACAGCAGGACCGACTTGACCAGGGGCCAGAAGATGAAGACGCCGAACACCACCAGCGCGGGGAGCAGGTAGGCCAGGCCCACCATTGCTTCCCTGCGTCTGGCGGCCCCAACGCCGGTGGTGGGAACGCTCATGGCGTGACCCTATAAGCCGGACTCCCACATCTTCCTCACCGTATGGCGTGTTTGGCTCGGAAATGTTCCGCAGTCGGGCTGCTGACCAGCGGTGACGCCGCGCAGACGTTCGGGTGGGTGGTCGGTGCCGAGGCCCACGGCCGACCGCTCAGCCGACGAGGCGCTCCACGAGTGCCGCCAACGCGATCCCCGGGTCGTGCGTCAGGCCGCCGTGGACCGGACCCGGCTGCACCACGGTGCTGCGGGGGGCGCTGAGCCAGCCGAACCGTCGTCCGAGCCCCCCCAGGGTGGGCAGCCCGCCGCCGGTGACCCCGAGGCAGACCTTGCACACGGTCTCCAGGGCATCACCGACGGCTTGGGCGTCCACCTCGGGGAAGAGGGTGCGCAACCGGTCCTCGTCGACGCGGTAGCCGGCCTCGAGGAAGTCGGCGCCCTGGGAGTAGAGGATGACCCCGACGTTGACGAACTCCTCACGCTCGACACGGGGGACGCAGCGCAGCGTGACGTACTGGTAGCCGTGGCGCGTCACGACGCACCACCGGGCAGCCAGGCTGCGGGGTTGGCCAGCCGGGCCTCGAAGTGCTCGCGGTAGGCCGCGCGCAGGGCGGCCGGGGTCTGCAGGTCGGGAGCTGGCTCGAGCCACTCGTCGGGCACCTGGGCGACGACGGAGTCGAGCAGGGCGGCGGTGAGCAGTGGTGCCAGCCGCTCGTGCGCACCTCTCGGGTCGGCCGCCACGTCGCGCAGGACGTGCTTGCTGGCGTCGAACGGCTGCGCGGCGAAGCGTGCGGAGTCGGCGCCGCGGCTCGGCCAGCCGTGGTGGAAGTAGAGCGCGGCACCGTGGTCGATGAGCCACGGTTTGCGGTGCCAGACGAGCAGGTTCGGGTTGCTCCACGTCCGGTCGACGTTGGCCGTGAGGGCGTCGAGCCACAGGACCTGTGCTGCGACCTCGGGTGACGGCGGCCGGGAGCCGTCGTACCCGAAGGAGCCCGGCAGGAAGTCGATGCCGAGGTTGAGCCCGAGGCTCGCGGTGAGCAGGTCCTGGACCTCTTCGTCGGCCTCGTACTTCGCGATCGGCGACTGGAGGTCGACCACCGCCAGCCGCGGGACGTCGAGCCCGAGCGCCCGCGCCAGCTCCCCGACGAGAACCTCGGCAACGAGGACCTTCAGACCCTGGCCGGCACCGCGGAACTTCAGCACGTAGGTGCCCAGGTCGTCCGCCTCGATGATGCCGGGAAGCGACCCGCCCTCCTTGAGGGGGGTCGCGTACCGGGTCGCCGTGATCTGTTCGAGCACGGCGCCAGCCTAGGGGTCGGGGGGTCCTCCCGGGTCAGGCGTCGCCGACCGTGACGGCTGCGGCCTCGAGGTCGCGCTCCTCGAGGGTGCGCTCGGCGGTCGACCGGCCCGGGGCGTGGCCTGGAGCCCTGTCGGTGGCCCTGACCTCGCGGCGCGCGGTCAGCAGGACGAGCACGGCGAGGACGACCGCACCGGAGCCCATCCAGAAGGGGAGGTGCACCGAGCGCTCGCCCAGCTTGCCTGCGAGGTATGGCGCCATGGCGCCTCCGCCGAACCGGACGAAGCTGTAGGCGGCGGAGGCCACCCCGCGCTCCACGGGCGAGACCTTCATGACGGTCTCGGTGATCAGCGTGTTGTTGATGCCGAGGAAGGCGCCGGAGAGGATGACGCCGACGACCAGGACCGGCTTGTGCTCGGTCCCCAGGGCCATCACCGCCAGGATGACCGCGAAGCCGAGCAGTGCGCCCACGATGCCGGGCAGCGTGCCGAAGCGACGCTGCAGCCGGGGAGCGACCACGACCGAGGTGAAGGCCAGCAGGACACCCCAGCCGAAGAAGACCAGGCCCACCTCGTGGGCACCCATGGCCAGCGGGAACGGCGCGAAGGCGAGCAGGGTGAAGAAGCCGAAGTTGTAGAGCAGCGCGGTGATGCCGACGGTGAGGAGCCCGCGGTGCGACAACGCACGCAGGGGGGCGCCGAGGCTGGTGCCTGCACCGGTCGGGCGGGTCGCGGGCAGGGTGGCGACGATGCCGATGAAGGCCACCGCCATGAGAACCGAGACACCCCAGAAGGGCCACCGCCACGAGTGCCCGCCGAGCCAGCCCCCGAGCAGTGGACCGGTCGCGATGCCGACACCCAGTGCGGCTTCGTACAGGATGATCGCCTGGCCGACCGACCCGCGGGCCGCACTGACGATGGTGGCCAGGGCGGTCGCGATGAACAAGGCGTTGCCGAGGCCCCAGACCGCGCGGAAGGCCACGATGCCGGCCACGGAGTCCTGAGCGCCGGCGAGCCCGGCACCGACGATGATGATGAGCAGGCCCACGAGCAGAGTTCGCTTGGCACCGACCCGGCTGGAGACCCACCCGGTGCCGAGCATGGCGACGCCCATGACCGCCATGTAGCTCGTGAACAGGAGCGAGACCTGTGAGGCGCTCGCCCCGAGGTCGTCGGCGATGGGCTTGAGGATCGGGTCGACGAGGCCGATGCCCATGAAGGCGATGACCGAGGCGAAGGCGACGGACCAGACGGTCCTGGGTTGGCGCCACATGAGGAGCTCAGGCGTCCTTTCGGGTGGGGGTGGGGCTGCTGAGGGCGGCCCGGCGGAGCAGGTCGTCCAGGACGACCACGGCATCGCGCAGGCGCGTGACCTCGGCGTCGTCGAGGGTGGTGAGGGTGGGGGAGAGGACCGCGGCCCGGGCTCGGCGGATCTGCTCGAGCGCGTCCCGCCCGGTCGGCGTCAGCGAGAGCAGGCTGGCCCGAGCGTCGCTCGGGTCGGGGATGCGCTGGGCCCAGCCCTCGGACTCCAGTCGCTGCAGGGCCGTCGTCATCGTGGGCTGGCTGCAGTGGTCGGCCCTGGCCAGCACGCTGACGCGGGCGGGGCCCATCTCGTCGAGCAGGGCGAGGAGCCGCGCCTGGGCGTAGGAGACATCGAACGCCGCGAGCCGGGAGGCCCACCGGGACAGCCGGGCCGCCGAGCGCAGGAGGTCGTTGGCGACCGTCTCCCTCGAGCTCATGCCACCCATCATACATAGGTGACCTATATGAACCAATCCGGGAGAGGGGACACCGCGAATGACGGGCCAGACGCGCCGAGGTCACCCACCAGCCCTGCGTCGCAACGACCTATCGACCCCAGCAGGAGGTACCCCATGAAGTCGCTCTGCCTCGGCGAGCTCGCCCCGGAGTTCGAACTTCCCGACCAGACCGGTCGGCGCCGCAGCCTCGTCAGCCTGCTGCAGCAGGGGAGCGTCGTGCTCTTCTTCTACCCCGCAGCCCTCAGCGGCGGCTGCACGAAGGAGGCCTGCCACTTCCGCAACCTCAGGGCCGAGTTCGCAGCAGCAGGTGCCCAGCCGGTCGGCATCAGCATGGACACCGTCGACGCCCAGTCCCAGTTCGACGCCAAGGAGTCGCTCGGGATGCCCCTGCTCTCCGACGTCGACGGCGCCGTGGCAACAGCGTTCGGGGTACGCCGCAAGTACCTCACCCCCGTCAAGCGTGCGACCTTCGTCATCGCTCCCGACCGCCGCATCATCGAGGTCATCCAGACGGAGTGGAGCATGGACAGGCACGCCGACACCGCCCTCCAGGTGCTCGGCGCGTCGGTGAGTCGCTGACCGGATCCCGCGACCGGGCGTCGCGGTCGGGCGTCGCGGTCGGGCGTCGCGAGCGTGGCTCAGCCGCGCAGGGAGCGCACCGTGTCCACGGTGTCGGCCTCCTCGGCGGTCTTGTCGTCGCGGTAGCCGATGACGCGGGCGAACCGCAGTGCCATGCCGCCGGGGTAGCGCGAGGACGTCTGGATGCCGTCGAAGGCGATCTCGACGACCTGCTCCGGGCGGACGTGTACGACGTGGCCGGCGCGGCCGGTCTCCAGCTCGAGGAACCGCGCCGTCTGCCACGTCAGGATCTCGTCGGTCATGCCCTTGAAGGTCTTTCCGAGCATCGTGAAACCACCCGACGCGGGGTCGCGCGCTCCCAGGTGGATGTTGGACAGCCAACCCTCGCGGCGGCCGCTGCCCCACTCGACGGCCAGGACCACGAGGTCCAGCGTGTGCCGCGGTTTGACCTTGACCCACCCTGCACCGCGGCGGCCGGCGGCATAGGGCGCGGACGGTGACTTGACGACCACGCCCTCGTGGCCGTCCGCCACGAGCCGGTGGAAGAACCCTGCCGCCTCCGTCGCCGAGGACGCGGTGGTGCGCGGCACGAGCCACACCTGCGGCACGAGGTCGGCCAGCCGGGCGAAACGCTCCGTGGCCGGCAGCTCGAGCAGGTCCTCGCCGTCGAGGTGCAGGAGGTCGAAGAAGTAGGGCGTGACCGGGGTCGTGGCGCGCAGCTCGGTGACACCGGTGCTGCTCATCGTGCGGGAGGCCGTCTCCTGGAACGGACGCGGGCGTCCCGCCGGGTCGAGGGCGATGGCCTCGCCGTCGATGACCAGTCGCTGGGCCGGGAGGGCCAGCACGGCCTCGACCACCTCGGGGAGGCGGTCGGTGATGTCGTCGAGCGAACGGGTGAACAGCCGGACGTCGTCGCCGTCGCGGTGGGCCTGGAGCCGGATGCCGTCGAGCTTGCCGTCGACGATGACGGTGGCCTCGTCCACGCCCTCGGCCACCTGCTCCCACGCCGCCTCGATGTCTGGGGCGGAGGCGGCGAGCATGGGCCGGACGGGTCGGCCGACCTCGAGCCCGATCGCCGCGAGCGCGTCGCTGCCACCCGCCAGGGCTGCCGCCGCGACCGGCCCGGAGTAGCCGGCCAGCATCACCGCGCGTCGCACCTCGGCCTCCGGGACCTCGGACGCCGCGGCGATGGCCGCGAGCAGCACGCCGTCCAGGGCGCCCTGACGGACCTGTCCGGTGATGAGGGCGCGCAGGTAGTCCTGCTCGTCCTCGGTGAGTCGCTCGAACAGCTCGACCACGGCGGCGGCTCGGGTCGCCGTCGACCCGCCACCTGAGATCGCACCGATGGAGGTGAGCGCTGCGTCGACCTCGGCGACGGTGGCCGACGGCCCGGCTGCGGGCTGGGGCAGGGTGGCCAGGCCACGCCAGCTCACGCCGATGCGTCGTTGCGGCAGCGCGCCCGAGAGGTAGGTGGCCACGGTGGCGGCGTCCGCCGGCCCGGCCGCGCGCAGCGCCTCGGCCACGGCAGCGGTCTTGGCAAGCCTGGAGCGGGTCGCGGAGGCCGCGTGGGAGGCGGCGACGACGTCAGCGAGGAGCACCCTGCGAACCTAGCCCTCGCCGCCGACAGCCGCCGACAGCCGCCGGTCAGCCGGCGAGCACGTCCGCGAGGTC
>JBDSKZ010000111.1:0-7650 GCA_039916625.1 Pedococcus sp. | reverse complement strand
CCGCAGCCGGGGCGCGACGACAAGGTCGTGACGTCGTGGAACGGCCTCGTGATCGCAGCACTCGCCGACACCGGCGCCCTGCTCGAGCAGCCGTCGCTCGTGGCCGCCGCCGAGGCGTGTGCGGAGTTCGTCGTGGGGACGCACCTCGTCGACGGGCGGCTGCGGCGGACGTCGCGTGACGGCTCGGTCGGGACTGCCGCGGGAGTTGCCGACGACTACGGCAACCTCGCCGAGGGTCTGCTCGCCCTGCACCAGGCGACGGGTCGGGCCCGGTGGCTCGAGGTCGCAGGCCGCCTCCTGGAGACGGCCACCGAGCACTTCACCGCCGAGGACGGCGGGTTCCACGACACCAGCGACGACGCGGAGGCGTTGTTCACCAGGCCGCGCAGCGCCGCCGACAACGCCGAACCCTCGGGACAGTCAGCGCTCGCCGGCGCGCTGCTCACCTGCTCCGCCCTGACCGGCGACCCTGCGATGCGGGAGCGCGCCGAGTCTGCCCTCGCGGCGTCAGGGCAGCTCGCGACCCGCGACCCGCGGTTCGGTGGCTGGGCGCTCGCCGTCGCCGAGGCAGCAGTCGCCGGGCCGCTCCAGGTCGCCGTCGTCGGCACGGGAGACGACGCCGAGGAGATGAGCGCGGTGGTACGTCGTTCGAGCTCGCCCGGGCTCGTCACCGTCGCGGGCGAGCCGGACGCTGCCGGGATCCCCCTGCTCGCCCAGCGGCCCCTCGTCCGTGGCCGCGCGGCGGCATACGTCTGTCGTGGGTTCATCTGCGACGCACCGGTGACCGACGTCGAGGCCCTCACCGCAGCGCTGAGCTGACCGCTGCGCTGACCACTGCGCGCAAGCTGTCGTGGTCCCAGCCCAGCTCGGCTCCCGGACGGGCCGCGAGGTAGCTCGTGATCTCGTCGACGCCGAGGCCATGGGTGTCCGACAGGCCACGGGCAATCATCTCGAGGTAGGGCTGCGTAGGTGGGTTGTGTTGCAGGCCAAGTGGATCCGCCGTGGTGAACGTCAGGACAGGATGACCCTCGAGCTCCCCGACGAGGTGCAGCGACTCGTAGCGTCCTGGTCCGAGGTCGTGGCGCGACTGGTCCAGGACGGTCGTGAGGTCGAGGTCCTCCCCCGGCTGCCGGTGCATCTCCTGGGCGGCCACGTCGGCGAACTGCTGGTCGGTCAGCAGGTAGGCGCGGGCCAGGGTCCTGCCCACCGCCGTGGCGTCGTAGAACGCGATGCCACCTCCCCACGTGGGCGAATCCCAGGCGAAGAACATCTCGCCCGGCAGGGTCAGTGCTCGGTCGTCCACCGGCAACGTCGTGTCGCGGGCCCCGGGACAGGTGCGGCTGGCGCCCGTGGGACGACCTCCGCGGACGTAGCACAGGAAGCGCTCACGAGCGAGGTTGCTGCCGTAGCCCGCGTACCAGACGTGCACCGGAACCACTGTGCCAGAGCTCGAGCCTGGCGATCAGATGGGGTCAGAGCACGAAGCAGCGGTACTGCGGGTCGTTCGCGGCCAACGCCTCACGTCCCGCCTCGGGGTCGACGAAGAGCGCCGTGGCCCACACGTCGGCCCACAGCAGGCTCGGGCCCCAGACGGTCACCGAGCCTGTCCGCTCCACCGCGCCACCCGTCCGCGGGTCGGCGATGTGCTGACCGCGCGCCGCCGTCCCGGAGGTGGCCAGGCCGCCGTTGGTGATGTCGAGGGAGGCTGCGATGGTGCCTGTGCGGGCTGGGTCCTCGATGCCGACCCGCCAGGGGGTCAGCCGCGCCTCCCGACCCGCTCCGGCGACGAGGTCGCCACCGGCGTTGAGGCAGAACGAGATCCCGGGCACGTTGGCCAGGTGGGCCGCAGCCTTCTCCACCGCCCAGCCCTTGACGAGGCCGGTGGGGTCATAGCCACCGGCACCGGGGTAGGAAGGGGTGAACAGGCCGCCGGTCCGCCGCTGCGCCTCGGCGCAGAGCAGAGCGACCTCCTCGTGCCACGGGTGCGCGTCCGCACCGTCGAGCTCACCCCGGCGCAGCCGCATGAGCTCGCTGTCCTCACGCCAGGTGCTGAAGAGCTCGTCGGCCCTGCGAAGGGACGACCACACCTGGGCAACAGCCTCCTCGACCTCCGGTACGTCCACCTGCCCGCGCAGGTGCGCCGACACGGGCAGACCCATGACCTGGGTGACGAAGGCCCGGCGGGGCACCGCGGCCGCAGCACGCTCCAGCGTGTCGGCGCTCACAGGTGCGCCTGGTCGATCGCCGACTGCAGCGACTGGATGTAGCCGTCAGAGGTGTAGGTCGCGCCGGAGACCATGTCGATCGCGGAGCTCTGGGAGGAGACAGCGGCCCGGTTGAGGATCGGAACCGCGTAGGCGTTGATCTCCTGGTCGCGGCCGTCGCTCCACGGGACCTGGAGCACCTGCGACGCGGTGATCTTGCCGCCCTTGACGGTGACCTGCACCTGGACGTTGCCGTACTGGGTGCTGACCGCGTCGCCGTCGTAGGTCTTGGCGGCCGACGAGCTTGACGAGCTGGGCGAGGGGCTCGACGTCGAGCTCCTGCTGGGCGTGGGCGTCGAGCCGTCCGAGCGCTTGGTGGCCTCGGGGGTGGGAACGGCCCGCGGGGCGGGGGCGGCCCCCGGGGTGGCGGCCTGGGCGACGAACGGGGCCGCCACGGTCGAGCCCTTGCTGGAGGTCGACGTGTGGTAGCTGAACAGCAGGACCAGCGCGGTGAGCGTGGAAAGGCTCCACAGGGTGACGCGTCGCAAGGCAGGCTCCTAGTACTCGAACAGCTCGAGGTGGATGTGGTCGGCGGGGACACCGCAGTCGAGCGCCGCCCGGCGGGCTGCGTCCATCCACTTCGGTGCACCGCAGAGGAAGAGGTCGCGTTCGGCCACGTCGGGGACGAGCTGGGCCAGGGCAGCGGCGTCGGTGAGGTGAGCACCCGAGGCCGACAACCAGCTGTCGCGTCCAGGCACCCGGGAGCCCTCGACCGTGACGTAGCGGGCGCCCTTGTCCCGGGCCAGGTCGAACAGCTCCCGGGCGAAGACGAGCTGGTCGCGGCTGTGTGCGCGGTGCACCACGACGACATCGCCGGGGTCCTGGTCGAGCCCCTCGAGCAGGGCCCGGATCGGGGTGATCCCGATTCCGGCGCCCATCAGCAGCACCTTGCGGCGCGTGCGGACACCGGGGTGGAGCCGGCCGTACGGTCCTTCGACCAGGACCCTGGTGCCGGGCTTCATCGACCCGAGCCGGGCAGTCCCGTCGCCCACCTCGGCCGCGGTGATCCGCAGGCTCAGGCCGTCAGGGGCCGCAGAGATGGAGTAGGGGTGGGCCCGGCTCCAGCCCGGTCCGTCGAGGAACCGCCACTGCAGGAACTGGCCGGCGGCCACGTCCAGCTTCTCGACTCCGCGGCCGCCGACCACGACGGAGGTGACCCCGGCTCCCTCGTCGACCACGGAGGCGACCCGCAGCGGCGCCCGCAGCGAGCGCCACAAGGGGATGCCCACCCGGTGGACGAGCACGGCCGCGGCGCACACGGCATACAGGCCCCACCAGAAGACCGTCGAAGCGGTCGAGGCCAGGAACTCCCGGCCGGTCCACAGCTGGTGCGGCAGAGCGAGCCCGGCGCCGAGGTAGCCGTAGAGGTGGATCAGGTGCCAGGACTCGTAGCGCAGGCGGCGGCGCGCCCTGCGCACGGAGGTGACCACGACGAGGCAGAGCGCCACGGTGCCGGCGGTGGCCAACAGCATGCCCGGGTAGTGCAGGACCAGGTCGACGAGGGTGCCCCAGATCCCCTTGGGGGTTCCTGAGGCGTACCCGAGGGTGATGAGGACGATGTGGGCCCACAGCAGGTTGAAGGAGGTGAAGCCGACCAGCCGGTGGGTGCGTGCGAGCTCGTCCTGCCCCCAGGCCTGCTCGAACCACGGCACGCGCGCCATGAGGAACACCTGCACGAGCAGCAGCGCCGAGGCGATCAGCCCGGTGAGCCGCCCGGTGCTGGTGAGCGCGCCGGCCACCGACCCGAGGTCCTGGACTCCCCCGTGCCCCACCCACAGCGCCGTGACCCACACGAGCACGGCCCAGAAGGCGGCCCCCGAGGCGTCGCGCCACCAGCGCGGGACGGTCCGGACCGTGCGCCCGCGGTATGCCGCCGGAGCTTGCGGAACGGGGGCGGACGCAGTGGTCCGCCGCAGGTTGGTCGTGGTCACAGCCCCACTGTGCGGCCGGAGTCTAGGAGTTCCCTGTGGACAGCCCATGACCCCGGTTTCGGCTTGGCCGCGGTCGCGCGAAGCACTTGTCGTCGGCCGGCCGTCATGGTTGCGTATCGGGATGGACACCTCGCGAGATGACCTTTCGACCCTCGACCGTGGACTGACCCAGCTCGGAGCCCTCGTGGGCGCGGTGCAGCCCGCCGACCTCGACCGCTCGACACCGTGCACGGACTGGACGGTGCGCGACCTGCTCGGCCACGTCGTGCAGGGACCCGCGAACTTCGCGACGTCGGTGCGTGGCGGGAGCCCGGACTGGTCTGCGGCAGCCGAGCTGCCCGAGGACTGGGCTGCCGCCTTCACGGCCCACGCCGACGACCTGCGGGAGGCGTGGACGCAGCATCCCGAGACCGAGCCCGGCCCCGACTTCCAGACGGCCGAGCTCGCCGTGCACGCCTGGGACCTGGCCACGGCGCTGGGCCGGGACCCTGCCGAGCTGGACCCGGCGGTGGCAGAACGGGGCTTCGCCACGATGTCCCAGGCCCTCACCCCGGAGCGCCGCGGCGCGGCCTTCGAGCCCGAGCGCGACGCACCACAGGACGCCGACCCCTACCAGCGGCTCGCGGCGTTCGCCGGCCGGACGGTCTGACCCCAGCCGGTCGCGCTTCCCGGCCTCAGCCCTCGACGACCCGTCCGTCCACGAGGACCACATCGGCCTCGTTTCGGCCGGTGACCACCAGACGAGCGTTCGCCTCGTCGGAACGGTCGACCCAGGCCTCGGCATCGCCCACCTCGCGACCGGTGAGGACGTGCCGGTCGATGAGGCGGGTACGGCGCTGCTCGTCACCGAGGTCGCAGAACCACACCTCGTCGAGCTGGTGCCGGACGGTCGGCCAGCCGCCGTCCGCCAGCAGCAGGTAGTTGCCCTCGGTGAGGACGAGGTCGGCATCGTCGGGGACCTCGATGGTGTCGGGAGCGGGCTCCCCCACCGTGTGGTCGAAGCTGGGCGCCCACAACCCGGCCCGCGGGACGGCCCGCGCGGTGGTGAGCGTGGCGGCATACGCCTCGACGTCGAAGGTGTCCGGCGCCCCCTTGCGGTCCCGACGACCGAGCCGGTCGAGCTCGGCATCGGGCAGGTGGTAGCCGTCCATGGGGACGTGGGCGAGGCGTCCCGCGAGACGTGGGTCGGCAGCCGCCGCGGCGAGAACGGCCAGCACGAGGGTGGTCTTGCCTGCGCCCGGAGCACCGCTGATCCCCAGGATCCGTCGGCGGCCACGACCCTCGCCAGGGGTGCCGGCAGCAGCCTCGACCAGGGCTGCGCAGCGGTCGAGGAGCCGCGGGTCTGCGTGCGGCGTCATGACCAGACCCCGAGCACCGAGCCGCCGATGCGCACGATGAACGCGACGAGCACGACGACGAAGACCACGCGGACGAACCTACTCCCGCGGGCCACCGCCGTCCGGGCACCGACGTAACCTCCCAGGATGTTGGCGACGGCCATCACGGCACCGATCTTCCACATCACGTGGCCGCCGGGGACGAAGACCGTCAGCGCGCCGAGGTTGGTCGCGAAGTTGGCGATCTTGGCCTTGGCGCTGGCCTCGAGGAAGGCGTAGCCCATCAGGCCGACGAGGGCGAAGACGAGGAACGAACCCGTGCCCGGGCCGAGCGCGCCGTCGTAGACCCCGATGACGAACCCCGTGATCATCGCCACCACCGTGTGCCGGTGGCCGTCGAACCGCAGGGCCGTCTCGTGACCCAGGCCAGGCTTGGCGACCGTGTAGGCGCCCACCACGACGAGCATGACCAGGATCACGGGGTTGAACGCCGTCTTGGGGATGTGCAGGCCCATGAGCGCCCCACCGATGGCGCCGAAGTAGGCGACCGCCGCCATCGGCAGGGCGGTCCTCAGATCCGGGCGGACCCTGCGCCAGTAGGTGATCGAGCTCGCCGTGGTGCCGAAGATCGAGGCGATCTTGTTGGTGGCCAGCAGCTGCGCCGGCGACGCCGAGGGGAAGCCGAGCAGCAGGGCCGGCAGCTGCACGAGGCCACCGCCACCGACCACCGCGTCGACCCAGCCCGCACCGAACCCCGCCAGCGCCATGAGCAGGACCGTCTGGAGGTCGAGGTCCACCTACCGACCCAGCCAGCCGTCGACGACCTCCAGGATGTCGAGCAGCTGGTGGGCCTCGGCATCGGGCGTGACGTCGACCGAGACCTGCTGGCTCGTCGGGATGTCGCTGTGCGGCACCCAGATCGCGCGCATGCCCACCTGTTGAGGTCCGTGCACGTCCTCGAACAGCCGGTCACCGACGTACACGGCGTGCTGCGGCTCGACCCCGACGGCCGCACACGCGGCGAGGAACGCCTCGGGGTGCGGCTTCACGACGTGGATCTCCGAGGAGTAGACGTCGCCGTCGATCAGGTCGAGGACCCCGTCGCGCTGGAACACCTCGCGGTGGTAGGCGCGGGTCCAGATGGTGTTGGACAGCACCCCGACCTTGACCCCACGGTCGCGCAGCCCCTCCCACAGGGGTCGGACCTGCGCGTCCGTGTGGGTGTGCGGCTCCCAGAACCTGCGGTATGCCGCGAGCGCCAGGTGGTGGCGGTCGTGCTCCGCGTCCACACCGGCCTCGGCGAGGATCGCCTCGATCGAGGCGCTCTCGTGGGTCTGTCGTCCACGCGACCAGGCCTTCTCCTCGGCCGCGTGGATGCGCATCGCGAGCGAGTCGGCCTCTGCGAGGTCCTCGACGGGCATGGCCGGGTCCTCGACCGACATGCCGTGCACCTCGCGAGCGAACACACGCCACTGCTGTGGCAGGTCGACCGTGTGCCACGGGGTCAGCGTGCCACCCCAGTCGAAGATGACCGCCTGGACGCGGCGGTCACGCGCAGCGGTGGTCGCCATCAGCTCGTCGCACCGTTCACCGCGGCCCGGACCGCCTCGACGATGCCGTCGACGGGGACCTCGGTGCGCTCGCCGGTGGCGCGGTCCTTGATCTCGACGACGCCGTTCTCCAAGGACTTGCCGACCACGACGATCGTCGGGATGCCGATCAGCTCGGAGTCCTTGAACTTCACCCCGGGGCTGACCTTCTGCCGGTCGTCGAAGAGCACCGAGATGCCCTGCGCCTCGAGCTCGCGGACGAGCTCCTCGGCCTTGGTGAACACCTCGGGGTCGCGGTTCAGGTCCTTACCCGCGGCGACGAGGTGGACGTCCACGGGGCTGATCTCCTTCGGCCAGCGCAGGCCGAGCTCGTCGTGGTTGCCCTCTGCGACACAGGCGACCGCCCGCGACACGCCGACACCGTAGGAGCCCATGGTGACGGTCTGGAGCTTGCCGTTCTGGTCCAGCACCTTGAGGTCGAGCGCTGCGGCGTAGATGGTGCCGAGCTGGAAGATGTGCCCCATCTCGATGCCGCGGGCCGACTCGAGGCCGTGCCCGCACTGCGGGC
>JBDSKZ010000110.1:0-26927 GCA_039916625.1 Pedococcus sp. | reverse complement strand
GGTGAGCTCGACCTCTACAACGTCGGCTGGAAGCCCTACCTCCAGCAGCGCGAGACCGACGAGCGGGCCCGCAAGCGCGAGTACGCCAACGCGACGAAGAAGGCCGCTGCCCTCATGGAGCAGGCCGAGAAGATGCGCGCGAAGGCCACCAAGGCCGTGGCCGCGCAGAACATGATCAAGCGTGCCGAACGGATGTTGGCCGGCCTGGAGGGGGCGCGGACCACCGACAAGGTGGCCAAGCTGCGCTTCCCCGACCCGGCCCCGTGCGGGCGCACGCCGCTGCGGGCCACCGGGCTGTCCCGGTCCTACGGCAGCCTGGAGATCTTCACCGACGTCGACCTGGCCATCGACCGCGGCTCGCGCGTCGTCGTCCTGGGGCTCAACGGTGCCGGCAAGACCACCCTGCTGCGGATGCTCGCCGGTGTCGATGCCCCGGACACCGGTGAGGTCGAGCCCGGGCACGGCCTCAAGCTCGGCTACTACGCCCAGGAGCACGAGAACCTCGACATCTCCAGCACGGTGCTGGCCAACATGAAGACAGCCGCGCCCGACTCGTTCGGCGAGACCGAGGTCCGCAAGGTGCTCGGTTCGTTCCTGTTCAGTGGTGACGACGTCGACAAGCCGGCGAGCGTGCTCTCAGGTGGCGAGAAGACGCGTCTCTCGCTGGCCATGCTCGTGGTGTCCGAGGCCAACGTCCTGCTGTTGGACGAGCCCACGAACAACCTCGACCCGGCCTCGCGCGAGGAGATCCTCGGGGCGCTGCGCACCTACAAGGGGGCCGTCGTCCTCGTGACCCACGACGAGGGCGCTGTCGAGTCGCTCGACCCCGAACGGATCCTGCTGCTTCCCGATGGCATCGAGGACCACTGGGGCCAGGACTACCTCGACCTGATCTCTCTCGCCTGACCCACCATCTCGGGCCCGGCGCCCCACCGGACAAACTCCCATAGATTTGGGGGGCAATGGGATCGCATAATGGACAGTTATGCAATCCATAACACAGGCGAGACAATGGTCGGGTGACTCAGACCACCACTCAGCGACCACAGCGCCAGGCCGGCAGGGCCACCGGTGCCTGGGCTGACGGCGACCGCACCCCGCTGAACCCCAACGAGGAGTTCAAGCAGGCTGACGACGGGCTCAACGTCCGGGCCCGGATCGAGCAGATCTACTCGCGTGAGGGGTTCGCCTCGATCTCCGGAGAGGACCTGCGTGGCCGGATGCGCTGGTGGGGGCTGTACACCCAGCGCAAGCCAGGCATCGACGGGGGCAGGACGGCGACCCTCGACCCGTCCGAGCTCGACGCGGAGTACTTCATGCTCCGCGTCCGCAGCGACGGGGGGGCCCTGACGGGTGAGCAGCTGCGCACCATCGCCGGTGTCAGCACCGAGTACGCGCGCGACACCGCGGACGTCACCGACCGCCAGAACATCCAGCTCCACTGGATCCGCATCGAGGACGTCCCTGCCATCTGGGAGCGACTCGAGGCGGTCGGGCTGACGACCGCCGAGGCGTGTGGCGACACCCCGCGCGTCATCCTCGGATCGCCCGTCGCCGGCATCGCGGCCGACGAGGTGCTGGACGGCACCCCGGCAGTGCGCGAGATCCTCGACCGCTACATCGGCAGCGCGGAGTTCTCCAACCTGCCGCGCAAGTTCAAGACCGCGATCTCCGGGTCGCCCAGCCTCGACGTGGCGCACGAGGTCAACGACATCTCGTTCGTCGGCGTCCAGCATCCCGAGCACGGTCCCGGCTTCGACCTCTGGGTCGGCGGTGGGCTCTCGACCAACCCGATGTTCGCGCAGCGTCTCGGGGCGTGGGTGCCCCTGGACGAGGTCGCCGACGTCTGGAAGGGCGTCGTGTCGATCTTCCGCGACCACGGCTACCGACGGTTGCGCAACCGGGCCAGGTTGAAGTTCCTCGTGGCCGACTGGGGCCCCGAGAAGTTCCGCGACATCCTCGAGACCGACTACCTCCACCGCACCCTCGTCGACGGCCCGGCACCGCAGGCGCCTTCGGCCCACCGTCGCGACCACGTCGGCGTCCACGCCCAGGACGACGGCCTCTACTGGGTCGGCGTGGCACCGGTGGCGGGTCGCGTCAGCGGGGCCACCCTGACCACCGTCGCGGACATCGCCGAGCGATGGGGGTCTGGACGCGTCCGCCTCACCGCACACCAGAAGCTCCTGGTCCTCGACGTGCCGCAGAGGAGGACGCAGCAGGTCAAGACCGCGCTGGCCGTGGCCGGCCTGCCTGCCGAGCCCAGCGAGTGGCGCCGCGGCGTGATGGCCTGCACCGGGATCGAGTTCTGCAAGCTGGCGCTCGTCGAGACCAAGGCCCGTGCGGGCACGGTGATCGCCGAGATGGAGCGCCGGCTGCCAGAGTTCGACGTGCCGTTCACGATCCACATCAACGGCTGCCCGAACTCCTGCGCGCGCACCCAGGTCGCAGACATCGGCCTCAAGGGCATGGTCCAGACCGACGACGACGGCAACCTCGTGGAGATCTTCCAGGTCCACCTCGGCGGCGGCCTCGGCACCGAGCCGCAGCTCGCCCGCAAGACCCGCGCCCTCAAGGTGCGCGCCCTCGACCTCCCCGACTACGTCGAGCGGATCGCCGGGCGGTTCCTCGAGCAGCGCGCGGGCGAGGAGTCCTTCGCCCACTGGGCGCACCGAGCCGCGGAGGACGACCTGCGATGAGCGACCGCCCGCGCGCGAGCGTCATCTACTACTGCCCCTTCTGTGCCGAGGAGGACCTGCGCCCGGTCGAGGAGCCGCGTGGCGGCTGGCGGTGCAACGCCTGCGCCAGGGTCTTCAGCGTGCAGATGGCCTCGATCGACACCACCCGCATCCCGGGGCGCCTCCGGGAAGAAGCCGAGCTCCATGCCGAGCTCCAGGCCAAGCTCCATGAGCACGAAGGGAGCTCGCCATGACCGTGGCCACCCGGGCGCATTCCGCCGACGCGCTGCGCGCCCTCGCCCAGGAAGGTGGGGACCGCTTCGCAGCCGTCGAGGCCACCGGCGGCGCTGGGACATCCGACGTCGCGTCCTACGAGGGCCGCGTCGAGCTGGCCCGTGAGGTGCTGCGCTGGGCCGCGGGGACCTTCGGCACCCGGCTGACCGTCGCCTCCTCGATGGGTGACGAGGTGCTCGTGCACCTCGTCGGAACGACGATCCCCGGCACCGACGTGTTCTTCCTCGACACCGGCTACCACTTCGCCGAGACCCTCGGCACCCGAGACGCCTACGAAGCCATGCTTCCCTTGGACCTCCGCACGATCCACCCGCTGCTCACCGTCCCCCAGCAGGACGCGGAGCACGGCACGAAGCTGCACGACCGCGACCCCGACGCCTGCTGCGCCATGCGCAAGGTCGAGCCGCTCAACCGTGCGCTGTCGACCCACCAGGCGTGGGTGACCGGCCTGCGCCGCGTCGATGCGCCCACCCGCGCCGACGTCGGCATCGTCGGCTGGGACCACCAGCGCGCCATGGTGAAGCTGAACCCCGTTGCGGGGTGGACCGACCAGGACGTGGACCGTTACGTCGACGGGCACGGGGTGTTCCTCAACCCGTTGCGCCAGGAGGGGTATGCGTCGATCGGCTGCGCGCCGTGCACGCGCCCCGTCGCCGAGGGCGAGGACGCCAGGGCCGGCCGCTGGGCCGGCAACGACAAGACCGAATGCGGGCTGCACCCATGACGACGACTCCTGCGCGGGCGTTGCCCGACCAGTACACCCTGGACCACCTCGACCACCTCGAGTCGGAGGCGGTCCACATCTTCCGCGAGGTGGCCGGCGAGTTCGAGCGGCCGGTCATCCTGTTCTCCGGCGGCAAGGACTCCGTCGTCATGGTGCACCTGGCGCTCAAGGCGTTCGCGCCGGCTCCACTGCCGTTCGCCCTGCTGCACGTCGACACCGGCCACAACTTCCCGGAGGTGCTGACCTACCGCGACGAGACGGTCGACCGGCTCGGGGTGCGGCTGGTCGTCGCCCACGTCCAGGACTACCTCGACGACGGTCGGCTGCGGGAGCGTCCCGACGGCACGCGCAACCCGCTGCAGACGGTCCCGCTGCTCGACGCCATCGAGGCCGGCAGGTTCGACGCCGTCTTCGGCGGAGGACGGCGCGACGAGGAGAAGGCCCGCGCCAAGGAGCGGGTCTTCAGCCTGCGAGACTCCTTCGGCGCGTGGGACCCCCGTCGTCAGCGGCCCGAGCTGTGGGATCTCTACAACGGCAAGCACGCCCTCGGCGAGCACGTGCGCGTCTTCCCGCTGTCCAACTGGACCGAGCTCGACGTCTGGCGCTACATCGAGCGCGAGGACATCGCCCTGCCCGACCTGTACTACGCCCACCAGCGCGAGGTGTTCGCTCGCGACGACATGTGGTTGTCGCCGGGGGAGTGGGGCGGTCCCCGGACCGCTGAGGAGGTGCAGCGGCGGCAGGTCCGCTACCGCACCGTGGGGGACATGAGCTGCACCGGCGCCGTGGACTCCGACGCCACAGACGTGGCCGGCGTGATCCTCGAGCTGGCTGCCTCCCGGCTCACCGAGCGCGGCGCGACGCGTGCTGACGACCGGATGTCCGAGGCCGCCATGGAGGACCGCAAGAAGCAGGGGTACTTCTGATGACGACGACGACGACCCACGCCACCACCACTGACGACAGCGAGGCGACCGTGACCACTGCCGTGCTGGAGGTCGGTGCCCCTGCGCACCGCCACGACCTGCTCCGGCTCGCGACGGCGGGCTCGGTCGACGACGGCAAGTCGACTCTCGTCGGACGACTCCTCTACGACACGAAGTCGGTGCTGGCCGACCAGCTCGACGCCGTGGAGCGAGTCAGCAGGGAGCGCGGCCTGGACGCCACCGACCTGGCCCTTCTCACCGACGGCCTGCGGGCCGAGCGCGAGCAGGGCATCACCATCGACGTGGCCTACCGCTACTTCTCCACGGCAACCCGTTCCTACGTCCTTGCCGACACCCCCGGCCACGTCCAGTACACCCGCAACATGGTCACCGGCGCATCCACCGCCGAGCTCGCACTCATCCTCATCGACGCCCGCCACGGCGTCGTCGAGCAGACCCGCCGCCACCTCGCCGTCACCGGCCTGCTGGGCGTGCGCCACGTCGCAGTGGCGGTCAACAAGATGGACCTCGTCGAGTGGGAACAGACCCGGTTCGACGAGATCGTCGCCGAGTTCAGCGGCCACGCAAAGCGGTTCGGTATCGAGGACGTCGTCTCGGTGCCGGTCTCCGCCTTGTTCGGCGACAACATCGTCGACCGGTCCGACCGGGCCTCCTGGTACACCGGCCCGACCCTCCTCGAGCACCTCGAGGCCGTCCCCGTCGGCACCGACCCGTCGGCCCAACCACTGCGGGTGCCGGTGCAGTACGTCATCCGACCCCAGAGCCACGGGCACCATGACTACCGTGGCTACGCGGGTCGGCTCTCCTCAGGCGTCGTGCGCCCGGGTGACGACGTCGTCGTCCTCCCGTCCGGTGCCCGCACCCGGGTCGCCGGGATCGACCGGGCCAGGTCGGACGGCAGTGTCGAGGAGCTCGCTGTCGCGTTCGCCCCGCAGTCGGTGGTCCTGCGGCTCGTCGACGACCTCGACATCTCCCGGGGCGACCTCATCGCTGCTGCCGACCAGCCCAGCCCGACGACCCGGTCGCTGGCCGGCACCATCGCCGTCCTCGACGACCGCCCCGTCCGCCAGCGCGACCGCGTCCTGCTACGGGTGGGCACCCGGACCGTGCGTGCCATCGTCGAGGACGTCGTGGACCAGCTCGACATCGAGACCATGGAGCAGCGGACCGCGCCAGACGGACTCGGGCTCAACGCCATCGGCCGGGTGCGCATCCGCCTGGCCGAGGACGTCGCGATCGACGACTACCGACAGCTCCGCCGGACCGGCGCCTTCCTGCTCATCGACGAGAGCGACGGCTCGACCTTGGCGGCCGGTATGGCCGACGCACCGGACCGCAGCATCGGCGAGGGCATCTGATGGCCGGGCCCGCCTACCCGCTCACCCTCGACCTGACCGGCCGACGGGTCGTGGTCGTGGGCGGTGGACCGGTGGCAGCCCGTCGGGCTCGTGGACTGGTGGACGCCGGCGCTGCGGTGGAGGTCATCACCCCGTTCGTGTGCGAGGACCTGCGTGACCTCTTGCGTCGCGGCGAGATCGACTGGCACGAGCGCGAGTTCGCAGTGGGTGACCTCGTCCTTCCCCAGCCCGCCTGGCTCGTGCACACCGCTACCGGTGACGTCGCTGTAGACGCCCAGGTGGCACGTGAGGCGAAGGCGGCGCGGGTGTGGTGCGTGCGAGCCGACGACGCGGCAGCCTCCAGTGCGTGGACACCTGCGGTCGCCCGGGGCTCCGAGGGCTCGGCCGGCGAGGGCATCACCGTGGCGGTGACCGCCGGGGGGGACCCGCGACGCGCCACGGCGGTGCGCGATGCCGTCCTGGCTGCCCTCGACAGCGGGACCCTGCCCGTACGCCGCGTGCGGCCCAGCACCGCGGACGCAGACGATGGCGCAGACGACGCAGGCTCCGGTCATGCCCGAGTCGGACGGGTGGCCCTCGTGGGTGGTGGCCCCGGTGCCGACGACCTGATCACGGTCCGCGGTCGAGCACTGCTCGCGGCGGCCGACGTGGTCGTGACCGACCGGCTCGGTCCCCGAGGGCTGCTGTCGACGTTGGGATCCGACGTCGAGGTGGTCGACGTCGGCAAGACCCCCGGCAACCACCCGGTGAGCCAGGAGCGCATCAACGAGCTGCTCGTCCACCACGCCTCCCTGGGCCGGCGCGTCGTCCGGCTCAAGGGTGGGGACCCGTTCGTCCTGGGCCGCGGCGGCGAGGAGGCCCTGCACTGCATGGAGCACGGCATCGCCGTAGAGGTCGTGCCCGGAGTCACCTCCGCCGTGTCCGTGCCCGCGGCTGCCGGGATCCCGGTGACCCACCGGGGGATCACGGCCTCCTTCGTGGTCGCCTCGGCGCACGACGGTGCCGACCAGGTCCTCCGGGCTGCGGGCGACGCCGGCCAGGATGCCACGCTCGTCCTGCTCATGGGCGTCACCCGGCTGGAGTCCACCGCGCGCGCCCTCATCGCGGCCGGGCGTCGCCCGCAGACCCCCGTGGCCCTGATCGAGCGCGGCTGGACGCCCGAGCAGCGGACCACCGTGACGACCCTCCAGCACGCTGCGGCCGCTGCGGCCGCTGCCGGCGTCAAGGCGCCCGCGGTGGTGGTCGTCGGGGACGTCGTGTCGGTGCGTCACCGGCTCGGCGACCTCGTGGGGAGTAGCGTCCCGGCATGAGCACTGTGCCCGACATCGTCCTGCTCGCGCACGGGTCACCCGATCCGCGCCACGCAAGGGGCGTCGAGACCCTGGCCCACCGCGTGCGCGGCCTCGCGCCTGACCGGCCGGTCCACACGGCATACCTCGACCACCACGCCCCGAGCCCCAGCGAGGCCGCTGCCGGGATCGGGAGACACGCCGTGGTCGTGCCGGTGCTGCTGACTCCGGCCCATCACGCCAAGGTCGACGTCCCGGCGGCTGTCAACCAGATGATCGCCGACTCCGGCTCGCAGGTGGGTGTGGCTGCGGCGCTCGGACCGCACCACCTCCTCCTCGCCGCGGCCGAGGAGCTGCTGGCGGCGGGGGGGATCAAACCCCACCCGTCCACCGCGGTGGTCCTGTATGCCGCCGGGTCCAGCGACAGCGAAGCCGTCGCCACCGTGGGTCAGACCATCGCCGACCACCCCCGCGAGGGATGGGGACGCTGGGGCGTGGCCGCCCTCGACGGTGGCGCCACGATGGAGCAGGTGCTGCGGACGATGCCTGACGAGGTCGAACGCACCGTCGCCGTCTCGTTCATGGTCGCCGAGGGGATCCTGCGCGACCGGATGGCGCAGCACTGTGGCCGGGCAGGCGTCTCGATGGTGCCCGGCGCCCTGGCGCAGACCGGCGCGATGGCGCAGCTCGTCCTCGAGCGGGCCGATAACCTGCCCGGGTGAGCGATCCCCGAAAGCCAGGCACTGAGACGACCCGGCCCCACCCGCACCTCCTGGTCACGCACGAGGGGCCGGTGCTGACGCTGACGCTCGACAACGAGGCACGTCGCAACGCCCAGCTCCCGTCCCTGTGGCTGGCCCTCGCCGAGGTGGCTGGTTCCCTCGACCCGTCGGTCCGTGTCGTGGTGCTGAACGCCCGAGGGTCCTCCTTCTCGGCGGGGCTCGACCTGTCGGTCGTCGCCGGTGACGCAAGCCAGCGTCCCGATGGGGAGCCCGACCTGTTCGAGATCGCAGCGCAGGACGTCGACGAGGCGGCCGAGGTGATCGCCGCTTTCCAGCGCGGGTTCACGGCGTGGGCCGAGGCCGAGGTCGTCGTCGTGGCCGCTGTGCAGGGCCACGCGATCGGGGCGGGTTTCCAGCTGGCGCTGGCGGCCGACCTGCGGGTCGTGGCGGACGACGTCCAGCTCGCCATGCGGGAGACCTCGCTCGGCCTCGTGCCCGACCTCGGGGGCACCCGGCCCCTGGTGGCGCTCGTCGGACCGGCCAGGGCGCTGGAGATCTGCGCCACCGGACGGTTCGTCGGAGCCCAGGAGGCGGTCGCGACCGGGCTGGCCAACGTGGCGGTCCCCCGGGACGAGCTCGACGCCACCACCGCGGACCTCGTGGCGGCGCTGCTCGCCGCTCCCGAGGCCGCGTTGCGCGCCCTGAAGCCCCTGCTGCAGTCTGCGCAGTCGGCGGACCGGGACGTCCAGCTGGGCTCCGAGCGCCGGACCCAGGCCACGCTCCTGCGTGGACTCGGTCAGGCCCGGGCCACGGCGCACAGCTGACGCGGCGCCGCGCGCCCCTACCCGCGCGCGGTGTTGTCAGGGGTGCCGGTCATGCTGGGGAATGTCGTGGTGGTCGTAGGACGTTCCACCGCGTGACTGGAGGAGATCAACTGTGAGCATGTCTGGCTGGAGCGCGATGCGTTCCCTCACGCGGGACGGCTCGGTGAAGGACCGCAAGCTCGCCCCGGGCACCGCGCGACGGGTGATGGGCTATGCCCTGCCCTTCAAACGGCAGATCGTCGTCTTCCTCGTGCTCGTCGTGGTCAGCGCCACCCTCGTCGTCGCAACGCCGTTGCTGTTCAGGGATCTCATCGACAAGGGGATCACGCCCCGCGACCGCTCCGTCGTCGTCAACCTGTCCCTCGTCGTTGCCGTGCTCGCCGTGGCGGACGCGGTGCTCACCCTGGTGCAACGCTGGTACTCCAGCCGGATCGGTGAGGGGCTCATCTACGCGTTGCGCACCGAGGTCTTCGCCCACGTGCTGCGCCAGCCCATCGCCTTCTTCACCCGTGCCCAGACCGGCGCACTGGTCTCCCGCCTCAACAGCGACGTCATCGGCGCGCAGCAGGCCTTCACCTCGGTGCTGTCCAGCGTGGTCGCCAACATCGTCTCGCTGACCCTGATCATCGCGGCGATGGCTTCGCTGTCCTGGCAGCTGACCCTCGCGTCGCTGGCCCTCGTGCCGTTCTTCCTGATCCCCGCACGGGTCATGGGTCGGCGACTCGCCGGCCTCACGCACGCGCAGATGAACCTCAACGCCGACCTCGGGTCTCGCATGACCGAGCGCTTCAACGTCGCCGGCGCCCTGCTCGTCAAGCTGTTCGGCGACCCTCGTCGCGAGGACCGCGAGTACTCCGGCCAGGCAGCCGACGTCCGCGACATGGGGGTGCGCATCGCGTTGAACCGCAGCGTCTTCTTCGTCGCCCTCACCCTCGTGGCGTCCCTGGCCACAGCCATGGTCTACGGCTTCGGCGGCATCATGGCGGTCAACCAGTCGCTGACCGTCGGCACCCTGCTCGCGCTCACTGCGCTGCTCGCGCGCCTCTACGGCCCCCTGACCTCCCTGTCGAACGTGCGCGTCGACGTGATGACCGCACTGGTCTCCTTCGAGCGGGTCTTCGAGGTCCTCGACCTCAAACCGCTGGTCACCGAGCGCCCGGACGCCAAGCCCATCCCGTCCGGCCCGGTCCGGATCGAGGTGGACGACGTGGCGTTCGGCTACCCCTCGGCCGACGAGGTGTCGCTGGCCTCCTTGGAGAGCGTCGCCGCCGGTGACCGCAAGGGTTCCGGCCTGGTGCTGCGCGACGTCGCCTTCGACGTCGAGCCCGGCCAGCTGGTTGCCCTGGTCGGGCCTTCTGGTGCCGGCAAGTCCACGATCACCTCCCTGCTCGCCCGTCTCTACGACCCGAGCGCGGGTGCGGTCCGCGTCAACGGGCTCGACCTGCGCCAGGCGACGACGGCGTCAGTGTCGGCGACCGTGGGCATGGTCACGCAGGAGGCCCACCTCTTCCACGACACCATCCGCGCCAACCTCGCCTATGCCGCTCCCGACGCCACCGACGACGAGGTGGTCGCCGCGCTCAAGGCCGCTCAGGTCTGGCCGCTGGTCAGCGCCCTTCCGGAGGGGCTCGACACCGTCGTCGGCGACCGCGGCCACCGCCTCTCCGGTGGCGAGAAACAGCGGCTGGCTCTCGCGCGGCTGCTGCTCAAGAGCCCCGGCCTGATCGTCCTGGACGAGGCGACCGCGCACCTGGACAGCGAGTCCGAGGCCGCGGTCCAGCGTGCCCTCGACACGGCGCTGCGTGGCCGCACGGCGGTCGTCATCGCCCACCGGCTCTCCACCGTGCGCGGCGCCGACCTGATCCTGGTCGTCGACGGTGGCCGGATCGTCGAGCGTGGCACCCACCGAGAGCTGATGAACCGTGGTGGCGTCTACAGCGACCTCTACACGACTCAGTTCGCCGACCAGGAGTCCGACGTCCCCGCCTGATGCGCGCTGGTGGACGTCAGGCGTCCTCCTCGTCCCAGATGCGGGTCTTCTTGGGGCGGCGTGGGGCAGCGGCGCCAGCGACGGCTCCGCCGCCCGCGTCGGCCCGGGCATCGAGGCCTTCGCGGTACTCGCGACGGATGCCGAACCCCACGAGCACGAACCCGCCGACCATCGCCATCCACCACTGGAAGGCGTACGCCTGGTGCGGGCCCAAACCGGTGTCGGGAGCCTCCAAGGCGGTCGGGCGCGGGGGGGCCGTGCCGTCGGCCAGCCGCTCGACCTCGAGCACGACGTAGGCGCCGAGCAGCGGCTCGTCGACCTGGCGACCGACCTCCGGGAGGTTGATGCTGGCAACCTGCCCGGCCGGGAGGCTGCGACCCAGCGACGGCTCCGAGCGTCGCAACCACCCCGTCACCGTCACGTCGTCCGTGGGAGCCGCCGGGAAGGTGGGCAGCACCTGCGCGGTCTTCGCGTTCTGGACCCAGCCGCGGTCGACGAGGACGGTGCCACCACCCTGGGTGACGAACGGCACGAGCACCTCGTAGCCGTAGGTGCTCTCGTACGGGCGGTTCCTGACGAGCAACGTCTGGTCAGCGGCATACCGGCCGGTGGCGGTGACGCGGGTCCACTCCTCGGACAGCGGCATCGGCGCCTGACCGAGCACGTCCGTCAGGGGCTGGGGCCTGGCTTCGTAGTGCGCGTTGATGCGGTCCGCACGGGCGGCCTTCGCCTCGTAGCGGTGCCACTGCCACTGACCGAGGAAGTAGGCGGCGACGGCCAGGCCGAGAGCCGCTGCCAGGGCTCCCAACCAACGCCGCGAAAAGAGCACCCTGAGCACTTCCTCACGGTACCCGGCTTAGGCTGGGGGGTATGACCGGCCTCCCCTTCCCGACCGTGCGCGGTGCCACGCCCGCGCCCGGGGGCCTGGTAGGCCTCCCGGACCAGTACTCCAGGGTGGCTCGGGACCTCCGGGTGTCCGTCACGGACCGGTGCAACCTGCGCTGCCGCTACTGCATGCCCGCGGAGGGACTGCCGTGGCTGGCCAAGCCCGAAATGCTCTCCGACGACGAGCTCGTCCGGGTCGTCGCGGTGTTCGTGGGGCTGGGCATCCGTCAGGTCCGCCTCACCGGTGGCGAGCCGATGCTGCGGAGGTCGCTGGTCGACGTCGTGCGCCGCATCGCGGCCCTCGAGCCTCGACCACGGATCGCCATGACCACCAACGGGATCGGCCTCGACCGTCTCGCCCAGCCGTTGGCAGACGCCGGGCTCGACCGCGTCAACGTCAGCCTCGACACGATCGACCCCAAGGAGTTCGCCGACCTGACGCGTCGCGACCGGCTGCACGACGTCGAGGCCGGCCTCAAGGCCGCTGCCTCGGCTGGGCTGGTCCCCGTTAAGGTGAATGCCGTCGCCATGCGCGGCATCAACGACGATTCGGTCGCCGACCTGCTGCAGTGGTGCCTCGACCGCGGTTACGAGCTGCGGTTCATCGAGCAGATGCCGCTGGACGCCCAGCACGGCTGGGACGCCTCCACGATGGTGTCGTCGCAGGAGCTGCACGAGCGGCTCGGAGAGCGGTTCACCCTGACGCCGCTGGCGCAGGCCGAACGCGGCAGTGCTCCGGCCGAGCGCTTCCTCGTCAACGGTGGGCCGCAGACCGTGGGCATCATTGCCAGCGTCACCGACCCGTTCTGCGCAGCCTGCGACCGGACTCGCCTCACGGCGGACGGCCAGGTCCGCAACTGCCTGTTCTCCCAGGCCGAGACCGACCTGCGGGGACCGCTTCGGGATGGCGCCAGCGACGAGGACCTCGCTCGGCTCATCCAGGGCGAGATGTGGCGCAAGGCGCCCGGACACGGGATCGGCTCGGACGGCTTCGTCCAGCCGGACCGGCCGATGTCCGCCATCGGAGGCTGACCGAGCCGTGGGCTCAGCCCGCCGTGGTGGGGATGGCGTCGGCAGGGAGCGTCTCGACGAGGAACCCACGCACCGACAGGAACTGCTCGAGCGAGGTCTTGTGGTCCTCGCACGCGAGCCAGACCTTGCGTCGATCTGTGGTGTGCAGCGTGGGGTTGTTCCACAGGTGCGCCCACGTCGCGGTCGCACGGCAGGCCTTGGCGCTGCAGACCATGCCCTCCATCAGTGACCGATCTGGTGGGGGCCGTCGCCACGCGGGGTGACCGGGGCCGAGCCCCGTCCCACGCCCCGTGGGGTCACGGCGTTGACCATGACCACCGCGACATACGGGAGCAGGACGGCGAGCAGCGCCAGCGTGCCCCACACCCACCACGGTGAGCCCGCGGTGGCAGTCACGACGGCACCGATGAAGCACGCCGTGCGGACCCCCATCGTGAACAGGTAGCGCTTGATCCGGCCGGACTGCTCGTCGGCGAGGTTGGCCGGGGCGGAGGTCACCGACTGGACGACGGGCTCCTCGGGGTGGTGGCGGCGTGAACGGGGCACGTGTCCACGATAAGCCGCCTGCGATGCGGTGTACCCATCGGTAGTCGATAGGGTCGCGCGCAGACGCCAACCGAGCACGGACGACACGGAGGAACCGATGGCAGACCGCAACGTCCTGGTCACCGGGGGCAACCGCGGGATAGGGCTCAGCATCGCCCGCGCCCTCGCCGAGGCAGGCCACCACGTGGTCATCACGCATCGTTCCGGGGAGCCACCCGAGGGCCTGCAGGGGGTCCACTGCGAGGTCACCGACAGCGCGTCGGTCGATGCCGCCTTCGCCAAGGCGGAGGAGCTCCTGGGTGGCCCCGTCGACGTCCTGGTGGCCAACGCCGGCGTGACCCGCGACCAGCTGCTCATGCGGATGAGCGACGACGAGTTCGACTCCGTGATCGACACCAACCTCGCAGGTGCCTTCCGCTGCGCCCGGCGTGCCGTCAAGGGCATGATCCGGCTGCGGCACGGGCGCATCATCTTCATCTCCAGCGTCGTGGCGCTCTACGGCTCGCCCGGGCAGGCCAACTACTCGGCCAGCAAGGCGGGCCTCGTGGGTCTCGCCCGCTCCATCTCGCGAGAGCTCGGGGGGCGCGGCATCACGGCGAATGTCGTCGCGCCGGGCTTCATCGAGACCGACATGACCCAGGACCTGCCCGAGGACCGCAAGAAGGCCTACCAGTCGAGCATTCCCGCAGGACGCTTCGGCCAGTCCGACGAGGTCGCCGCGGCGGTGCGGTTCCTCGCCTCGGACGAGGCGGCCTACATCACCGGCGCGGTGATCCCGGTCGACGGCGGCCTCGGGATGGGCCACTGACGCCACTGACGCCACCGGCGCCGGCTGCACGACCACCGACCCCACCAGATCGGAGTAACCCCCATGCTGCTCGAGGGTAAGAAGCTGCTCATCACCGGTGTCCTCATGGACTCCTCGATCGCCTTCCACGTGGCCAAGATCGCCCAGGAGCAGGGCGCGGAGGTGGTGCTGACGTCGTTCGGCCGCACCTTCAAGATCACCCAGACGATCGCCAAGCGCCTGCCGACCACTCCACAGGTCGTCGAGCTCGATGTCACCGACCAGGAGCACCTCGACACCCTCGCGGAGCGCCTCGGCGAGCACGTCGACCACCTCGACGGGGTGCTGCACTCCATCGGGTTCGCGCCGCAGGGTGCCTTCAACTTCCTGGAGGGCACCTTCGAGGACGTGTCCACGGCGATCCACGCGTCGGCCTACTCGCTCAAGTCTCTCGGCGTCGCCACCCTGCCGCTGATGAAGGACGGCGGCAGCATCGTCGGCCTGACCTTCGACGCGAAGTTCGCCTGGCCGGTCTACGACTGGATGGGGGTGGCCAAGGCGGCCTTCGAGTCGACCAACCGCTACCTCGCCCGTGACCTTGGGCCGAAGGGCATCCGCTGCAACCTCGTGGCCGCCGGCCCCATCCGGACGACCGCTGCGAAGTCCATCCCCGGCTTTGCGGCGTTCGAGGAGATCTGGGACAACCGCGCGCCGCTCGGGTGGGACGTCAACGACGCCGTACCGGCCGCCCAGGCCTGCGCCGCCCTGCTGTCCGACTGGTTTCCGGCGACGACCGGCGAGATCGTCCACGTCGACGGTGGGGTCCACGCGATGGGGCAGTGAGGCCCGTCCTGCCGGGTTGGTGAGCCGCTACTAGGCTCGCCGCATGACGCCCGAGCCTGCGGTCTCCGCCACCGAGGTTCGGGTCCTCGAGGGCCCGAACCTCTACTTCGCCAAGCCGGCCATCAAGGTCAGCCTCGAGCTGCCCGGATACCTGTCCGCCGACGAGGCTGACCTCGCGAAGATCGCCCGGTCGGTGGGGCTGCGCAGCTCTCGACCGGGTGCGCCGGGCACCGAGCAGCGGCAGCGGTTCCTCATGCGGCTCGTCGAGCGTGCCACTCGCCGTCTCGCTGCCGCGAGCGGCACGACCCGGCTCGGGGTGCGCGCCCGTCCCGGCAGCGACCCCGCCCAGGTCGTGGTCGCCTTCGTATGGCGCCGCAGCGGCCGCGCGCGCGCCCTCGGTGAGGGGGTGGCCCCGCTCCTGCAGTCCTGGCTCGACGGTGACGACCAGGTGGAGGCGCTCGGCGCACAGATCGCCGCGGCCGAGCCCGGTGACCGTCCCTCGCTGATCAACCCGTCGATCCCCGTCGTGTCGGTCACCGGCACCAATGGCAAGACCACGACCACCCGGCTGCTCGGGCACATCGGCATGACGGCCGGTCTGCATACCGCCTGGTCCTCGACCGACGGCATCGTGGTGCAGGGCGAGGTCATCGAGGGCGGCGACTACTCCGGTCCGGCCGGCGCCCGCGGCGTCCTGACCGCTCCTGGTGTGCAGCTCGGCATCCTCGAGACCGCCCGGGGCGGCATGCTCCTCAGGGGCATGGGCGTCTCGGCCAACGACGTCTCCGTCGTGACCAACGTCTCCGCCGACCACCTCGGCCAGCAGGGGATCGACACCGTCGACCAGCTCGCCGAGGTCAAGGCGATCGTCACCAAGGTCACCAGGCCCCGTGGGTGGGCCGTGCTCAACGGTGAGGACCCGCGGGTCTGGGCCATGCGTTCGGGGACCAGGGCGCGTCCCTGGGTCTTCTCACTGCGTTCGGACGCCCCAGCGGTGCGGGAGGCGCTCGACGCGGGTGGTCGCGCCATCACCGTCCTCGACGGCGACATCGCCGTGCTCGAGAACGGCCAGGACCCCGACCGGCTGGTGAGCATCCTCGATGTCCCCGCCACGCTGTCAGGCCTGTCGGTCCACAACATCGCCAACGCCCTGGCCGGTGCAGCCGCGGCGCTCGGCCTGGGTCTGCCCCGCGCAGCGGTCGTCGAGGGCCTGAAGACCTTTGCGCCCGACGACCGGCTCAACCCCGGCCGGATGAACACCTACACCTTGCGTCGCGAGGACGGGACGGCCATCACCGTCATCGTCGACCTGGCCCACAACGAGGCCGGGCTCGAGGCGCTCATGGACGTGGCCCACGGCCTCAAGGTCCCCGGCGGACAGGTCCACCTCGGCCTCGGGCTCGCGGGCGACCGCAGCGACGACCTGCTCGAGGCGATCGGCGAGATCGCCGGGCTTCGCGCCGACCGGATCGTGGCAGCGCACAAGGAGCACTACCTGCGCGGCCGCACGATGGTCGAGCTGGAGGGCTACCTGCGCAACGGCCTGGCCCGTGCCGGGGTCGCGGACATCGACTCCTACCAGACCGAGCTCGGTGGGCTCCAGGCGCTCGTGCCCGGGGCGTCCGACGGCGATGTCGTCGCCCTCATGTGCCATGCCGAGCGGTCCCAGGTCACCTCCTGGCTGGCCGAGCAGGGTGCGGTGTCCGATGGTCCGGACGACATCCGTCGCAAGGTCGTGGCGGCGCGCGGAGAGCACGAGCTCGAGTCGCAGATCGCCGGGTTCTGGGACCTGTCGGACGACCGGGCCCGGGTCGACGCGGCCTCCTCCCTGCGCACCTCGCGTCCGGGCGACCCCCGCCTGGTCTACGAGCTGGCTGCCAGCCTCGATGCCGCCGGTCGCGAGGAGGAGGCCATCGACCTCTACCGCGACGCCCTGGCCAGTGGGCTGCGCGAGCCGCACCGGCACCGCGCCCGCATCCAGCTCGCCTCGAGCCTGCGGGTGACCGGCCAGCCGGACCTCGCGCACTCCCTGCTCACCGAGCTCTCCCACGAGCGCCCGGGAAGCGTCGCCATCGAGGCCTTCCGCGCTCTCGCGGCCTACGACAGCGGCCGGGCGGCCGAAGCGGTCGCCGACCTCGTCGACACCCTGCTCCACCACGCCGGGGACGAGGACAGCCTCAGCTACCAGCGCGCGCTGCACGCGTATGCCGCGCAGCTGCGGCAGGCCTGAGCCCGGGTCAGCTGGTGGCGGCCTCGACCTCCGAGGCCCTGCTCGCCGCGGCATCGTCGCCGGAGGCCTGCGCCTCGACCTGCATCTCGACGGGGTCGAGGTCGGGGTCGCCGATGCCTTCCTTGTTGTGGGCGCCGGCCTGGGCGTGCTTGGTCATCTGCTCGAGCTCGCCGAGCACCTCGGCGTGCTGGTCGACGCACAGCACCACGACGTCGCCGGGGTTGGCGCGCGCCATGCAGTGACGCACGGCTTCGACCTCGTTGAGGACGGTCTCGACCTGCCGGCAGCGGATGCCCTCCTTGCCGATCTCGCCCTTGGCGCCCTCGGCGATCAGGGCAGCGGTCTCGCCCGTGGGACGACCACGCTTGCGCTCGTCCTCGCGCACCACGACGACGTCGAAGTGGCGGGCGGCGAGGGCGCCGAGCTCGCGCATGTCGTCGTCGCGGCGGTCACCGGCGGTGGAGACCATGCCGATGCGCGAGACCTTGCCGAGGTCGGACTGGCCGGCCTTCTGCGCGGCATACCCCTCGACGAACTCCCCGAGCACCCGCATGCCGGGGGCGTTGTGGCAGTAGTCGACGAACACGTCGACGTTGTGCACGTTGACGAGGTTCATGCGCCCGGGGGAGAGGTAGTAGCTCGTCGTGAACGTGCGCAGGCCCTGGCGGATCTCGTGCAGCCCGGCGCCGGCGGCGAAGGCAGCACCCGCGGCGGCCATGGCGTTGGCGACGTTGAACTTCGCCGTGCCGCCGAAGGTCGCGGGGAGCAGGTGGGTCCAGGCGAGCTGCATCGAGCGGCGCCCGTGCTTGATGACGATCATGTCGCCGCGGTCGGAGTGGTCGAGCACGACGGCGCGGCCACCGCGACGGCAGGAGTCCTCGATGAACTCTCGCACCTTGCTGCCCGGGGGCTGCAACGAGAACCAGACGATGCCGCCGGAGCAGCGTCGGCGCATCTTGCGGACCAGGTCGTCGTCGGCGTTGAGTACCGCAAAACCGTTGCGGGGCACCGCTTCCACGATGACGGCCTTCACGTCGGCGAGCTGCGCCAGGGTGTCGACACCGTTCATGCCCAGGTGGTCGGGCGCGACGTTGGTGACCACGGCGACGTCGTTGCGGTCGAAGCCGAGCCCCTCGCGCAGGATGCCGCCGCGCGCGACCTCCATGACCGCGAAGTCGACACGCGGGTTCTGCAGGACCATGCGTGCCGAACGTGGACCGGAGGCATCGGCCTTGTAGACGAGGCGCTCGTCGATGACGATGCCGTCGGTCGAGGTCATGCCGACCTTGCGGCCGATCCCCTTGAAGATGTGGGCGATCATGCGCGCGGTCGTGGTCTTGCCGTTGGTACCGGTGACCGCGACGATCGGCACGCGGGAGGGCGAGCCGGGCGGGAACAGCAGGTCGACGACGGGCTTGGCGATGAACTGCGGCTCACCCACGGTGGGGTGGGTGTGCATGCGGAACCCGGGGGCCGCGTTGACCTCGCAGATGGCGCCACCGGTCTCACGGACGGGCGAGGCGATGTCGGGGCAGATGAAGTCGATGCCCGCGACGTCGAGCCCGATCATCCGGGCCGCCTCCTCGGCGATCTCCACGTTGTCGGGGTGGGCGTCGAACGTGCGGTCGACCGAGATCCCGCCAGTGGACATGTTTCCGGTCAGCGCCAGCTTGACCATCTGGCCCTCGGGGGGCACACCGTCCATCTCGTGGCCCTGGTCGCGCACGAGGCCGATGGCGGCCTGGTCGACCTTGATGCGGGTCAGCACCTTCTCGTGCCCGACTCCCCGTCGCGGGTCGGCGTTGGTGGTCTCGACCAGCTCGGCGACGGTGTGCGTGCCGTCACCGACGACGTGGGCCGGGACGCGCTCGGCGATCGCCTGCATCTTGCCGCCGACGATGAGGCAGCGGTAGTCCCGTCCGACCACGAGGGACTCGACGATGACATAGCCGCGACGGGACTCGGCCTCCGCGGTCACGAAGGCGGCACTGACGTCGTCGTCGGACTGCAGGTCCAGGCAGACCCCGCGGCCGTGGTTGCCGTCGAGCGGCTTCACCACGACGGGGAAACCGATGCGCCGGGCTGCCGCGACGGCACCGTCCGCCGTGCGCACCATCTCCTGCTTGGGCACCGGCAGGCCGGCGGACGCGAGCAACCGGGTGGTCATGTCCTTGTCGCCGGCGATGTCGACGGCCAGCGCTCCGGTCCTGGACGTCATCGTCGCGCGGATGCGCTGGGCGTGGACGCCTTGGCCGAGCTGGACGAAGGACGCGCTGTTGAGCCGGATGTAGGGGATGTCCCGGGCGACGGCTTCTTCGACGATGGCGCCCGTCGAGGGACCGAAGGCCGAGCGCTCGGCCCGGCGCAGGAACAGCTCGAGCTCCTCGGAGAAGTCGAAGCCCTCCTCGGCCTGGACGAGGTGGTTGACCAGGCGCACAGCCAGCGTGCCGGCAGCTAGGCCGACGGTCTCGTCGGCGTAGTCGTAGATGACGTTGTACAGCCCGGGCTGTCCCTTGACGGCGCGGGTCTTGCCACGGCGCAGGTCGTGGCCGGCCTCCTGCTGCACCTGCAGGGCCACGTGCTCCGCCACGTGACCGAGCCAGGTGCCCTCGCGCAGGCGCTGGATCAAGCCGCCCTTCACGCCGCGGGAGCAGGTGTGGTTCTCCAGACGGGGCAGCAGCTCGACGAGCTGGTCGGTGAACCCTTCGATCATGTCGGTGGGGTAGTCCTCGAGCACACCGAGGTCGACGACCAGGTGGATGGCAGGGCTGTAGGACCAGATGTTGCCACCGCGGTAGACGCGCGACTGCACGATCGACAGCTCTGGAGCTGCAGGCCGGGTGGGCGTGGGGCGATCGGCCATGGGATCTCCTAGCGGTCGGGCTGGGGTGCGGCCGGTCAGGCCTTCGCGGAGGCCAGGGCCACCGCGGCGTCCGCATGCTTCTCGACGAAGTCGACGAGCCGCACCTCGGAGAGGTCGAACGTAGCGCCTGCAGGCAGGGAGTGCACGACCGCACCCGAGACCATCAGGGGCGCTCCTCGCCGGGCGTCAGGGGCGTCGGACACAGCCTGGCGGCAGTCGAGCACGAAGACGGCACCCGCGCCGTGGACGGTGAAACCCGATCGGTCACGGACCTCGATGGCCGTGTCCTCGTCGATCCCGATGCCGATCAGGCTCGGGGACGCGGCGACCATGGCCATCAAGCGCCCGTAGCGGGACCGCTGGGCGAAGTGCTGGTCGATGATGACCCCGTCCAGCAGCCCCAGCCCGGCGCTGAGCTGGCTGTGCCGCTGACGCGGGGTGATGCCCTCGTCGCCGAGGGAGATCATGAACCGGCTCATGATCGAGGCGCCCGCCGACGTGCCGCCGACGACGGCCCCTCGGTCGTGCGCGCGGATCAGGGCGTCACCGAGCGGGGTGCCGGGCAGGCGCTGGCTGAGCTTGAGCTGGCTGCCGCCGCTGAGGAAGACCCCGGTGGCCTCGTCGACGAGGGCGACCAGTGCCTCGTCGTGGGAATCCTGCCGGGACTGGGGGTTCACCACGGACGGGGCGGGGGCGCCGAGGCGGGTGAAGACCTCGGTGTATGCCTGTGTCACCTCGTCCTGGAAGGCCGACGCTGTGGGTACCAGGACGATCTTGGCCCTTCGCCCACCCGCGAGACGGACGAACCGTCGCAGGACCGTGGCCCTGCCGACGCGGTCCTCGGCACCTCCGATGATCAGGAGGGTCGGTGTCGCACGAGGTTTTGACGAGGCCATCGCTCCAGCCTAGGAGTCAGGGGCGGGAGACCGGCGGAGCGGGGGTCGGCGTGCCGTCTGCTTCGTCCGCCTCCTCGATCTCCTCGCGGGTGATGCCGAGCAGGTAGAGGACCGCGTCGAGGTAGGGCACGTTGACCGCGGTGTCGGCCTGCTCCCGCACGACGGGCTTGGCGTTGAAGGCCACCCCGAGCCCGGCGGCCTCGAGCATGTCGAGGTCGTTGGCGCCGTCACCGATGGCCACGGTCCGTGACAGGGGCAGACCCTCTTCGGCCGCGAACCGGCGCAGCGCAGCGGCCTTGCCTGCCCGGTCGACGATCTCGCCGACCACCCGGCCGGTCAGGAGGCCGTCACGAACTTCGAGCCGGTTGGCGTGGACATGGTCGATGTCGAGCTCGCGGGCGAGCACCTCGACGATCTCGATGAAACCTCCGGAGACGACGGCAACGGTGAAACCGAGCCGCTTCAGGGTCCGCACCAGCGTCCTGGCCCCGGGGGTGAACTGCACTGCGGCGCGGACCTCGTCGAGCACCGAGACGGGCAGGCCGGCGAGGGCGGCCACCCGTTCACGCAGGCTGTCGGCGAAGTCGAGCTCGCCGCGCATGGCCGCCGCAGTCACGGCGGCGACCTCGGCTTCGCGACCGGCGTGCGACGCGAGCAGCTCGATCACCTCGTCCTGGATGAGGGTGGAGTCGACGTCCATGACCACGAGCCGTCGGCCGCGCCGGGCGAGGCCGCCCGCGGCGACAGCGATGTCCAGCCCGTGCACGCTGGACTCGAGGGCGAGCTCGCGCCGCAGCCGGTCCACGTCGGCACCGGACACTTCGAGCTCGACGGTCGTCACCGGATACCGGGAGAGCCGTCGGATGCGGTCGATGTTCGCGCCGTGCGAGGCGATGCGCGCCGTGATGGCGGCGACGCCGCTGGCGCGCAGAGGGGCTCCGAGCACCACGACCGCGGCGCGCCCGCTGCGCCGTGGGCGGCTGTCGCCGGTGCCCTTCTTGATCTTGACCTTGAGGTCGAGGTCGGTGCCCACGGCCGCGATGACCTCCCGGAGCCGCTCGTCGACGTCGCCGGAGGCGAGCAGCATCGCCAGGGTGAGGTGGCCGCGGACGACGACCTGCTCGAGATCGAGGACCTCCGCCCCGATGTCGGCGATCGCGTCGAAGAAGGAGCTGGTGACGCCGGGCCGGTCCTCGCCCGAGATGGTCACCAGGAGGGTCTGCGGCATCACTTCGGGCACCCTCGGACGATACCTATCGGTCTCAGCCCTCGAGGTGCGAGTCTCGCCATGCGACCAGGTCCCTCAGGGGGGCGAGGTCGTAGGACGGGCCACCGATGCCCACGGTGAACAGGCGGGTGCCGATGTCGTGGAGAGCCTGTGCGCCTGCGGCGTAGTCGGGGACGTCCTCCGGCAGCCGGCCCGGCTTGGGGGAGACCCCCGCCGACCGCTCGATGTCGGCGGGGTCACGGCCGACCTCGGCGCACCACCGGTCGAGCACCGCGTGCTTGTGCGCCACGGTCGCGGCGTCACCGAACCCGTGCCAGATCGAGGCGTGCTGGGCGACGATCTTCAGCGTCTTCTTCTCGCCGCCACCCCCGATGAGGACCGGGATCTCGCGGGTCGGCGCGGGGTTGAGCCGCGACCAGCGGTCCCGGATGAGCGGCAGGTCACGGGCGAGGGCGTCGAGGCGGCCGCCGGCGGTCCCGAACTCGAAGCCGTACTCGTCGTAGTCGCGCTGGCACCACCCCGACCCGATGCCGAGGATGAGTCGGCCTTCACTGATGTGGTCGACGGTGCGAGCCATGTCGGCCAGCAGCTGGGGGTTGCGGTAGCTGTTGCAGGTGACCAGCGCGCCGATCTCGGCGCGCTCGGTGGCCTCGGCCCAGGCGCCGAGCATCGTCCAGCACTCGAAGTGGGCACCATCGCTCTCGCCGTAGAGCGGGAAGAAGTGGTCCCAGTTGAAGATGACGTCAGCGCCGATCTCCTCTGCCTGCGCGCAGGCACGCCGGATCGCGGCGTAGTCGGCGTGCTGGGGCTGGAGCTGGACCCCGATCCGGATCGGCTGGACCTGACCCGTCACGCAGTGACTTCCTGGAACTTGGCGACGACGGTGAGGCCCGACTCGGTCACCATGAAGCCCCGCTCCCGGTCGTGGTCGTGGTCGACCCCGATGCTGGTGTCGGCAGGCACGATGACGTTCTTGTCGATGATCGTCTTCTTGATGACGCAGTTGCGGCCGACCTCGACCCCGTCGAGCAGGACACTGTCGTCGATCGTCGTACCGCTGTGGACGTGGCACCGTGGCGAGAGCACCGAGTTGGTGACGGTGGCCCCGGAGATGACCACACCGGGGGAGACCGCGGAGTTGTGCGCCTCGCCGAACTTGCCCATCGCACCGTGCACGAGCTTCGCCGGGGGGAACGGGCCGTAGTCGGTGTAGATGGGCCACTCGTAGTTGTAGAGGTTGAAGACCGGGTGGATCGACACGATGTCCATGTGGGCGTCCCAGTACGAGTCCATCGTCCCGACGTCACGCCAGTAGGCCTGGTCGCGCTCGGTCGCACCCGGGATGACGTTGTCCTTGAAGTCGTAGACATAGCCGCGGCCCTCGTCGACGAACGCCGGGACGATGTCGCCCCCCATGTCGTGCCGGCTGCCCTCGCGCTCGTTGTCCCGCGTCACGGCGTCGATGAGGACGTCGGCGTCGAAGACGTAGTTGCCCATCGAGGCCAGCACCTCCTCCGGGGCATCGGGCAGTCCCTTGGCATCGGTCGGCTTCTCCAGGAAGGCCCCGATCTTGCGGTGGTCGTCGTCGTCCACCTCGATCACGCCGAACTGGTCGGCGAGGGCGATGGGCTGACGGATCGCCGCGACGGTCACCCCTGCACCGGTCTCGATGTGCTGGGCCACCATCTGGGAGAAGTCCATGCGGTAGACGTGGTCGGCGCCCACGACGACGACGATGTCCGGCTTCTCGTCGTGGACCAGGTTGAGGCTCTGGAAGATCGCGTTGGCGGACCCGAGGTACCAGTTCTTGTCGACGCGCTGCTGCGCGGGAACCGGCGCGATGTAGTTGCCGAGCATCGTCGACATCCGCCACGTCTTGGTGACGTGGCGGTCGAGGCTGTGCGACTTGTACTGCGTCAGCACCACGACCTTGAGGTAGCCGCTGTTGACGATGTTGCTCAGCGCGAAGTCGATGAGGCGGTAGATCCCCCCGAACGGCACCGCAGGTTTGGCACGGTCGGCAGTCAACGGCATCAGCCGCTTTCCTTCTCCGCCTGCGAGGACGATGGCGAGAACCTTCGGGACTCCGCGTCTGTACGGCATAGCACCGACCCTAGGGAATCGTCGCCGCTGTGGCGAGCCCTGTCCGCAAACCTGTTCCGCTACTACGCTCACCAAGATGAGAGTCGACATCCTGACCAAGGAGTACCCGCCCAACATCTACGGCGGGGCGGGGGTTCACGTCGCCGAGCTCGTGCGGGCGCTGCGCGACCGCGGCGACATCGACACGAGGGTGCGCGCATTCGGCGTGCCGGTGGCCGAGGAGGGCACGACCGGGTACGGCGACCTGCCGGACCTTGCGAACGCGAACCCGGCGGTCCGGACCATGGGTGTCGACCTCACGATGGCGGGCGACTGCGTCGGGGCCGACCTCGTCCACTCCCATACCTGGTACGCCAACTTCGCCGGACACGTCGCATCGATGCTGGGCGGCATGCCCCACGTCGTGTCGGCCCACAGCCTCGAGCCGATGCGCCCCTGGAAGGCTGAGCAGCTCGGTGGTGGCTACCGCCTGTCGTCGTTCATGGAGCGCACCGCCTACGAAGGTGCTGACGCCGTCATCGCGGTGAGCGAGGGTATGCGTCAGGACGTGTTGCGCAGCTATCCGGACATCGACCCCGAGCGGGTCAAGGTCGTCCACAACGGCATCGACTCCCAGCTCTGGCAACGCCACGAGGACCTCGACACGGTGCGCCGCCACGGCATCGACCCCGAGGCCAAGTCGGTCGTGTTCGTCGGGCGCATCACCCGTCAGAAGGGTTTGCCCTACCTGCTGCGGGCGGCCGCCCAGCTCCCGCCGGAGGTCCAGCTGGTCCTCTGCGCCGGGGCTCCCGACACGCCCGAGATCCTTGCCGAGGTCGAGGGCCTCATGGATGAGCTCAAGGCAGCGCGCGAAGGCGTCGTGTGGATCGCCGAGATGCTCCCGCGCGCCGAGGTCATCGCGTTGCTCTCCTCGGCCACAGTCTTCGCGTGCCCCTCGATCTACGAGCCGCTCGGCATCGTCAACCTCGAGGCAATGGCGTGCGAGCTCGCTGTCGTCGCCACCGCGACCGGTGGCATCCCTGAGGTCGTCGTGGACGGCGAGACGGGTTGGCTGGTCCCGATCGAGCAGCACCAGGACGGCAGCGGCATCCCGCTCGACCCGCAGAAGTTCGTCGACGACCTCGCCGCAGCGCTCACGGACGCCGTGAGTGACACCGCGCGCGCCGACCAGATGGGGTTGGCCGGACGGCGCCGCGCAGTCGAGTCGTTCTCCTGGGCCAGCATCGGCGAGCAGACCAACCAGGTGTACGCGGACGTCCTTCATCGTCGCGGACTCGACGCCTGAGTCCACGACAGCGAGTCGCTGCCGCGGCGCGGCAACCTCCGAGGCTGAGCGACTCCCAGCGTCACCACCGCCGGCCGGCCCACGAGAGGTCGGCGGGTTCAGTAGTTGCGGCGGATGAGGGGGTTGCGGTTGGCGGCGACCTGGTCTTGCCATTCCTGGGTGAGGCGGGCTTGGAGCTCGGCTCTTTGTTGAGGGGTGAGGGGTTGCGGGTTGGGTAGGGGGGCCAGGCGTTGGGTGCCCGGTGGGGTGTGGGTTGGGAGGTCGGTGTCGGGTGGTGGGTCGGTGTCGGGTGGGAGTTCGAGGTCGGTCCAGCGGATGGGTCCGCCGCTGGGTGGGTGGTAGGTGTTGGCGTGGATGGGTGGGTCACCGCCTGGTGGTGGGGCGGTTTCTTTCGGTTGGGGTGGTCGGATGGGTAGGCCGTGCCTGTTGGTGACGGTCAGGCCGTCGGGGTGGGTGGGGTCGCCGGTGATGGTGTAGTCGCCGCGGTCAAGGGCGTCGTGGTGGATGGTGCACAGGCTGGCCTGGTGGTGTTCGTCGGTCGCCCCGCCGTCGTCCCAGGGGTGCAGGTGGTGGATCTCGACGAAGCGGGTGGTGGGGCAGCCGGGGAACCGGCAGCCGCGGTCGCGGTCGTGGATCAGGCGTCGGGTGCGGTCGGGCAGGATCCGCATGGACCGCCCGACCGAGACCGGTCGGCCTTCGGTTTCCCAGACGGGTTGGACTTTCCCGTCGGTGATGAACCGCCCGAGGAGGCGTAGGGGGATGGCGGGGCCGCCGCCCACCCAGGCTCCGTCGGTGGACAGGTGCAGGTAGACCCGGTACCGCGACGCCCTGCTGGTCGAGGGGATCGCGGCGAGGGAGCGGGTGGCCATCTCCTCCAGCGCGTCGGCGTAGGTCGGCAACCCGGCCCCAGGGTCCTGGGAGTACCTGGCGGCCTCAACGCCCGGCCGGGACTCGACCGCGGCGGCCGTGTCGGTGTTGGTGTCGCGGCGGCGCAGGAACAGGGCGTCCTTGGCTTCCTTGACGGCCTGCTCGACCAGGGCGTCGATGGTGGCGGGGGCGGAGTACCGCAGCTGGAACCGGCCGTCGGTGTCGTAGGACATCGACAGGTCCGCCCTGGCGCACGCCCGCTGCTCCGAAGCCGAGTCCTCCACCGCAGAGCTGTCTGTGGCGGGGTCTGCTGTGGGCGCGGTCGGGGGGGAACCCGTGGCGGGACACCGCTCGGCGCAGCTGGGTGACGGTGGCGTTGCGGGCCAGGTTGGTCACCGAGGTCGTGTAGGTGGGTGGGACGCTGCGGGCGATGACGGCGACCTGGTCCAACGACAGCTCACCGGCATCCAGGGCGGCAGACGCCTCGGTGAGCTCGGTGCGTCGTTTCGCGACCTGCACGATGTCCGAGGCGTGCC
>JBDSKZ010000109.1:0-6515 GCA_039916625.1 Pedococcus sp. | reverse complement strand
CGCGCCACTGCACCAGTCGTGGACAGGCACGGCAGACACTGACGCACGCGTCGAGCTCACCGACCTCGGTCGCGCTGGCGGCCAGGTCCGCCACCGCCTCGGCGGAGCGGGCGACGTCGGTATGCCGGCTGGCCGGGTCCCCCGGCCAGCCCGTGCCGGGCGGCACGGGCGAGTCGAAGACCTGGCCCGTCACGGGGTGGGGGTCACCGGCGCTGGGGTCTCGAAGGCCGGGGTGGCGGGTGTGCTGTTCGTGGGTGCCGTGATCGTGGGTCACGAGACCAGCCTTGGCTCGGTCGGCGTCGACAGGATGCGGACAGCGGAGGCGGTGGGGATCCAGTAGCGGCGCACGCCCTTGCGGGTGTCCTCGTGCTGGCCGCCGTTGGCCTCGATCACGACTCTCGACCCGAGGTTGTCCGCCAGGCAGGTGAGCAGCACGTCCGGGCCGTCGACGAGGCCATGGGCAAGGACCAGGGCCCGGCCGAGGGCTCTGCTGGCGTGGCCGCGACGGCGGGCGGTGGGCCGCACGCTGTACCCGATGTGGCCGCCTTCTTCGAGGAGGCGGTCGGTCAGCCGGTGCCGGATCGCCAGCGAGCCCACGTACTCGTCGCCGGCAAGCATCCACAGGAAGGTCACGGGCGTCCACCCGCGGCGGCGTGGCGCGTCCTCGTCGCGGGCCCGGAGGCGGTGCTCGACGAACCGCGCGAACTCCTCCGGGTCAGCCAGCCGCTTCCGGGTGAAGACGAGGCCGGCCAGGCCAGGTCCCGCCTCCTGCACCCAGTCACCGTCGCCGTCGCGCTGCTCGCAGGCGGCGAGGAACTCGTCGGTGGCGGCCAGGTAGGACTCCTGGTGGCGCACGTGCGGAGCGACGAGCCGGGTCATGCGCCTGACGCTACTGGTGCTCGGCGGTGGTCGCGCGGGTCGGCCTGTCCGCCGGGCACCGTAGGCTGGGGGACAACATGAGCACGCTCTTCGACGACCTGTTGCCCTTGCCCGAGCAGGGCCGGAACGACCCGCCCCAGCCCGGCTCCCGACCGAGCGCGGCGGCCGCTCGGGCGACCTCGGTGGACGAGCGGGGCGTCCCGACCTGGGCGCAGGCTGCTGCCGAGGGCCACGGCCCGGACGACGCCGCGGCCCGCCACGCCGACCCCGAGACCCTCCTCGAGGGGCTCAACGCCCAGCAGCGCGAGGCGGTGCTGCACGAAAGCTCCCCGCTGCTCATCGTGGCCGGGGCAGGGTCGGGCAAGACGCGCGTCCTCACCAACCGGATCGCCTACCTCCTCGGTGCCCGCGGCGTTCAGCCCGGCCAGGTCCTCGCGATCACGTTCACCAACAAGGCCGCCGCCGAGATGCGTGAACGGGTCGCCTCCCTCGTCGGACCGCGCGCCAAGGCGATGTGGGTCATGACGTTCCACTCTGCCTGCGTGCGGATCCTGCGCCGCGAGGCCGGCAAGGTCGGGCTGAAGTCGACGTTCTCCATCTACGACGCCGCCGACAGCCAGCGCCTCATGGCCATGGTCATGCGCGACCTCGACCTCGACCCGAAGCGCTACCCGCCGCGGTCGTTCAGCCACCAGGTGTCCAACCTCAAGAACGAGCTCGTCGACGAGGAGACCTTCTCCTCCCAGGTCGCCGACGGCACCCACCAGGAACGGATGCTCGCCGACGCCTACACCGGGTACCAGCGCCGCCTGCGGCAGGCCAACGCCCTCGACTTCGACGACCTGATCATGACCACGGTCAACATCCTCCAGGCGTTCCCCGATGTCGCCGAGCACTACCGCCGCCGGTTCCGTCACGTCCTCGTCGACGAGTACCAGGACACCAACCACGCGCAGTACCAGCTCGTCCGGGAGCTGGTCGGTGGTGCCGCAGGCACCGCCGCCATGGCGTTGGGTGACGGCCCCGAGGTGCCCCCCGCCGAGCTCGTGGTCGTCGGCGATGCCGACCAGTCCATCTACGCCTTCCGGGGGGCGACGATCCGCAACATCGTCGAGTTCGAGCAGGACTACCCGAGCGCGCGGACCATCCTGCTCGAGCAGAACTACCGCTCCACCCAGACGATCCTGCAGGCGGCCAACTCGGTCATCGCCAAGAACCCCGAGCGCCGCAAGAAGAACCTCTGGACCGACAGCGGCGACGGCGCCCTCATCGTCGGCTACGTCGGCGACAACGAGCACGACGAAGCGGCCTTCGTGGCCAAGACGATCGACGAGCTCGGCGACTCCGCGGACGTGAAGCCCAAGGACGTCGCGGTCTTCTACCGCACCAACGCCCAGTCCCGTGCCCTCGAAGAGGTCTTCGTGCGGGTCGGGTTGCCCTACAAGGTCGTTGGCGGGACACGGTTCTACGAGCGCCGCGAGGTCAAGGACGCCTTGGCCTACCTGCGCGTCATCTCCAACCCCACCGACACGGTCAACCTGCGCCGCATCCTCAACGTGCCCAAGCGTGGCATCGGCGACCGGGCTGCGGCCTGCGTCTCGGCCCTGGCCGAGCGCGAACGGATCCCGTTCGTGGCGGCGCTGGGGCGTCCTGAGGACGCCCCAGGCATCGCGACCCGGTCGGTCGCGGCGATCAAGGGGTTCACCGGTCTGCTCGAGGAGCTCGGCCGCGTCCACGCCGACGACGAGCAGGGCGTCGGCGCACTGCTCGAGGCGGTCATCGAGAAGTCGGGATACCTCGCCGAGCTGCGCGCCTCCCGCGACCCTCAGGACGAGACCCGCATCGAGAACCTTGCCGAGCTCGTCGCCGTGGCGCAGGAGTTCGACGAGACCCGCGCGGAGACCGGCGAGGTCGCCTCACTCGAGGACTTCCTCGAGCGGGTCTCCCTCGTGGCGGACGCCGACGAGATCCCTGACGGTGAGGAGGCCGAGGATCTCGGGGTGGTGACGTTGATGACGCTGCACACCGCGAAAGGGCTGGAGTTCCCCGTCGTGTTCGTCACCGGGCTCGAGGACGGTACCTTCCCGCACCTGCGCTCCCTGGGCGACCCCAAGGAGCTCGAGGAGGAGCGCCGACTCGCCTACGTCGGCATCACCCGGGCCCGTGAGCGGCTGCACCTGTCACGTGCGGCCGTCCGGTCAGCCTGGGGTGCGCCGCAGTACAACCCGGCCAGCCGTTTTCTCGACGAGATCCCGGACCACCTCGTGGACTGGCAGCGCGCCGAGGCCACGACGAGCTACCGGCGTTCCTCGACCCCGGCGGTGGCGCGGCTGGCGCAGCGTCCCGGTGTGCGGTCGCCCGGCAACCGTCCCCTCATCTCGCTGCACGCGGGCGACAAGGTCACCCACGACAGCTATGGCGTGGGCACGGTGGTCAAGACCGAGGGCGAGGGCGACAAGACGCAGGCCCACGTCGACTTCGGTGGCGACACCGGCGTCAAGCGCTTCCTGCTGCGCTACGCCCCCCTCGAGAAGCTCTAGCCCGGTGTGGTGTGGGCCTTACTGCAGCCCGTGGTCCTTGAGCCAGGGAGCGGGGTCGATCGCCGCACCGGCGCTCGGGTGGATCTCGAGGTGCAGGTGCGGGCCGGTCGAGTGACCGGTGTTGCCAGAGGTGCCGACCACGTCGCCAGGAGATACCTTCTCGCCGACCGAGACACCGATGGAGTCCATGTGGGCGTACACCGACACGGTGCCGTCCCAGTACTCGACCTCTACCTTGTTGCCGTAGGCGCCCCCCACGTCGGCGAAGACGACCGTACCGCTCGACATGGCGTGCAGTGGTGTCCCGACCGGGGTGCCGAAGTCGTTGCCCTGGTGCATACGTCCCCAGCGCCAGCCATAGCCGGAGGTGAAGGTCGCGCCCTTGATCGGCATGAGCCACTTCTCCGAGCTCGCGCGCTTGGCCGCTGTCTTGGCGACGGCGGTGGCAGCAGCCACCTTCTTCGCGACGGCCTTGCGCTCAGCGCTGCGGGCGATCCGCTGGCCCTGGATGACCCGGCTCTCCGCCGTGGCGAGCTGGAGCTCGCGCTGCTGGGTCGCCTCGACGTGGTCGAAGTCGGTGACAGCCGCATCCTGGGCGCGCGACGTGGCCTGGGTGCCCACGAGGTCGCGGTGCACCGGCGAGGACTCGGCGACGGTTGCACCGGTCGTGGTCACGACCAGGGCAGCGGCAGCCGCTGTCGGCAGGACGAAGCCGCCACGCAGTCCTGTGGGGACGCGCAGTCCACGACGGGGCGCACGGTGGCGGCCGGGGGCGCGGTGATGGCCCTGGTAGGAGGGGGAGGAGCTCACAGAGATAGAAGCCTTGCGTGTGGGGACACGGAAGCATCCACCGTAGCGTGACCAGTTCGTTATACAAAATGCGCACGCACAGGCTCGGGACTACCCTCCGGCCGTGCACGGTGCACCGGGTAGGGCTCGGCGGGCAGGACGCGACGGGGCAGGGCGGGGCGGGCGACGCTCGTGCAGGTCAGAGGGTGGAGCGCGCGGCGCGGCGCGGGAGCTCCGTGACGCCGGGGGTGACCGTATGACCTTCTGAGTCGAGGTGAGCCAGGGTCGTGGAGATGCCATGCACCACGCTGCCGATGATGGGCAGCGACATGTGACCGACCCCGTGCAGGTCGATGTTGCGGACGCTCAGGTCGGGGTGCTCAAGGGCCGCGTTGCGCTGCGGGAAGACCATCTGGTCCAGGTCCGACCAGTAGACGACGAACCGGGTGCGGCACTGCGGGACAGGCTGGTCGAGCTCGCGCATGAGCCCGCTGTGCGGCCGCAGCTGCCGGGTCAGCCGGTTGTGCCACCCGTAGGCCGTGTAGGTGCCCTGGTGTGGGGTGCCCAGCGTCACCAGCGTGTGCACACGGAGGTCGCCGCCGAGGCGGGTGACGTAGTAGCGGGCGATGAGGCCACCCATGGAGTGACCGACCACGTGGATCCGCTCATACCCGGTCTCGGCCACCAGCGCCTCGACCTCCTGCGCCAGCTGGGCCGCGGCGACGCGGACGTCGGCGGTCAAGGGGGAGTAGTTCATGCTCACGACGCGGCCGAACCCGCGGCGGCGCAGCCCGAGGCGCAGCAGCGTGAAGATCGAGCGGTTGTCGACCATGCCGTGCACGAGCAGGATGGGCGTCCCCGCCGCCTCCACGTCAGAGATGACCAGGCCCCGCTGGGTCGGCGGCAGGTGCTCGACGCGGTACTCCAGCTGGCTGTCGCGGCCGTGCCGCCCGACCAGCCCCCATGGGTAGAGGGCGAGGTGCGTGGTGAGCCAAGCCGCCTCGACCGCGGCACCGAGCAGCCCCGTGGGCGTGGCCAGCGCCTTCGCAGCGCCGCCGACGACGTCCTGGGCGGTGGCGGTGGCCGCGACGGTGGTGCCCGCCATGCGTCCGATGGTCGAGCCCGCGAGGCGGCCAAGGGCCCGCGCTCGGCGTGGCACGACACCCGATGCCGTCCGCAGCGTGGCGGCGGGTCGGCGCGGGTGGGGGCTGCTCTGCGACATGACGCCTCCGAACCTAGTCGAGCAGGGGCGTCGCGCGCGGCTTCTGCCCTCCCGGCGGCGGGGTGTGGCGGCCATCGCCCCGAGGCGATGCGCAGAAGTGTCCACGGAGTGGATAGTGTGCGGCTATGACTAGCTCACCGTTGCGCGTGGTCGTGGCCAAGCCGGGCCTGGACGGCCACGACCGGGGCGCCAAGGTCGTGGCCCGAGCCCTGCGTGACGCCGGTATGGAGGTCATCTACACCGGCCTGCACCAGACGCCTGAGCAGATCGTCGAGGCGGCCATCCAAGAGGACGCCGACGCGGTGGGGCTGTCGGTCCTCTCCGGCGCCCACATGACCCTCTTCGCAAAGGTCATGAACCTGCTCGAGCAGCGTGATGCTGCTGACATCGTCGTCTTCGGGGGCGGGATCATCCCCGAGGCAGACATCCCCGAGCTCGCGAAGATCGGCGTCGCCAAGGTCTTCACCCCCGGCGCGACCACGACCGAGATCGTGGAGTGGGTCCGCGGCAACGTCACCCACCAGTAGGCCGCGCGACCGGAACGCTGAACGTGGGCGGAGCCGTCGGTGATGCATGCACGGTGACCGGCTGCACGGCATACGCGTTCTTGTAGGCGGCGTCGGTGCCTGCCAGCGCGAGCTGTCGATGTCCCGCCTCGACGCGGTGGACGATCGCCGGGAGCTCGATGTGCACCCGCTGTGTCCGGGGTGTCGAAGGGTGTGGTGAGGCCGGCGGGCAGCGACACCTGTCCCTCGAGTCCGGAGACCTCGGTGTAGGAGGTGGGTGCCCCCAGGCCCGGGTTGGACCACGAGGTCGATCCCATGGAGCCCCGGAGGTGCAAGAGGGTGCCGTTCTCGCCTTGGATGAGCGAGGGCGGGCCGGGCGGAGCGGGTGGTCGAGTGCGGCGTGCACGGGTCCGCGTCGATGGTGCACGTCCGTGGCTCCCGAGGTCGTCGTGGCCGGTCGGCCCTGCGAGCTTCAGCCCGCTGCAGGTGTCGACGACGCCCACGCCGCAGTCGTGCAGAGACCGACGGCCTGCTGGTCACGTTCGGCGAACGCATCGTCGGGTGCCCACCGCGCCCAGG
>JBDSKZ010000108.1:0-33077 GCA_039916625.1 Pedococcus sp. | reverse complement strand
GGGCGGCCAGCCCCGCTACACACATGGATTTCAAGCGCATCCTTCGGGCCCCGTTGTTCTGGGTCGTCGCGGTCATCGCGATCACGCTGATGGTCTTCTCCTTCAGCGACGCCGGTGGCTACACCCGCATCGACACCTCCGCGGCACAACAGCTCATCAAGGACAACAAGGTCCAGAAGGTCACGGTCACCAACAACGAGGTCGTCGACCTCGACCTCAAGAGTGGCCAGTCCTACTCCGACGGCAAGAACGTCAAGGGCGCGACGAAGGTCCGCACCGAGTACGTCGAGGCGGCCGGCCCGGGCTTCATCAAGCTCCTGGAGGACAACCCGCCGTCGGGTGGCGTCAACCAGGAGATCAAGGGCACCAACCCCTTCGTCGCCCTGCTCGGCTCGATCCTGCCCATCATCATCCTGCTGGGCCTGTTCTGGTTCCTCATGACCCAGATGCAGGGCGGTGGGTCGCGCGTCATGCAGTTCGGCAAGTCCAAGGCCAAGCTCGCGACCAAGGACACCCCGAAGGTCACCTTCGCGGACGTGGCCGGTGCGGACGAGGCCGTTGAGGAGCTCCACGAGATCAAGGAGTTCCTGGCCGAGCCGTCCAAGTTCCTCGCGGTCGGCGCCAAGATCCCCAAGGGTGTCCTGCTCTACGGCCCTCCCGGCACCGGCAAGACCCTGCTGGCCCGCGCGGTCGCGGGTGAGGCCGGCGTCCCGTTCTACTCGATCTCCGGCTCGGACTTCGTCGAGATGTTCGTCGGTGTCGGTGCGTCCCGGGTGCGCGACCTGTTCGAGCAGGCCAAGACCAACGCCCCGGCCATCGTGTTCGTCGACGAGATCGACGCCGTCGGCCGCCCCCGTGGGGCCGGCCTCGGCGGTGGGCACGACGAGCGCGAGCAGACGCTCAACCAGCTGCTCGTCGAGATGGACGGGTTCGACGTCAAGACCAACGTCATCCTCATCGCCGCGACCAACCGCCCCGACATCCTCGACCCGGCGCTGCTGCGTCCGGGCCGGTTCGACCGCCAGATCGCGGTCGAGGCCCCCGACATGATCGGCCGCCACCGCATCCTGGAGGTGCACTCCCAGGGCAAGCCGATGGCCACCGGGGTCGACCTGCTCGCGGTCGCGCGCCGTACGCCCGGCTTCACCGGTGCCGACCTCGCGAACGTCCTCAACGAGGCTGCCCTGCTCACCGCGCGCAGCGACGGCAAGCTCATCGACGACGCCGCCCTCGACGAGGCCATCGACCGCGTCATCGCCGGTCCCCAGAAGCGCACCCGGATCATGTCCGCCAAGGAGCGCAAGATCACGGCCTACCACGAGGGCGGCCACGCGCTCGTCGCCGCGGCGATGAACCACCTGGACCCGGTCACCAAGGTGACGATCCTGCCCCGCGGTCGAGCGCTCGGCTACACGATGGTGATGCCGACCGACGACAAGTACTCCACCACCCGCAACGAGATCCTCGACCAGCTCTCCTACGCCATGGGTGGCCGCGTCGCCGAGGAGATCGTCTTCCACGACCCCACCACGGGTGCGTCCAACGACATCGAGAAGGCCACCGGCATGGCCCGCAAGATGGTCACCGAGTACGGCATGAGTGAGCGCATCGGTGCCATCAAGCTGGGCCAGAGCCAGGGCGAGGTCTTCCTCGGCCGCGACATGGGCCACCAGCGCGACTACTCCGAGGAGGTCGCGGGTGTCGTCGACACCGAGGTGCGCAAGCTCATCGACGCCGCGCACGACGAGGCGTGGCACGTCATCAACGACAACCGTGACATCCTCGACAAGCTCGTCCTCGACCTGCTCGAGCACGAGACGCTCAACGCCAAGGACCTCGCGACGATCTTCGAGCCGATCCGCAAGCGCCCCGTGCGCCCGACCTGGCTGTCGAGCGAGACGCGCTTCCTGTCCGACCAGCCGCCGGTGCTGACCCCGGCCGAGAAGGCCGCGCAGAACGGCAGCTCGCACTCCCTCGAGTCGGCAGGCACCGACCGCCACACGGCCGAGGCGATCCACAAGGCAGCGGAGGCCGGTGCGGTCAAGGCTCCCGAGGAGCACCCGGCGACCCAGACCATCGAGATCCCCGAGGGCGGTCAGGTCAACCCGAATGACCACTGAAGGTCCTTCGCACGGGGTGGACCAGCCCCGCGCCGAGGCGGCGGTGCGCGAGCTGCTGCTTGCCATCGGTGAGGACCCGGACCGGGACGGGCTCAAGGACACGCCGGCACGGGTGGCCAGGGCGTACGGCGAGTTCTTCGCCGGGCTCGGGCTCGAAGCCGAGGAGGTGCTCTCGAGGACCTTCGAGATCGACCACGAGGAGATGATTCTCGTGCGCGACATCGAGGTCTTCAGCATGTGCGAGCACCACCTCGTGCCGTTCCACGGGGTAGCCCATGTCGGCTACATCCCCTCCAAGGACGGCAGAGTCACCGGCCTGTCCAAGCTGGCTCGTCTCGTCGACATGTTCGCGCGACGCCCGCAGGTGCAGGAGCGCCTCACCACCCAGGTGGCCGACGCGCTCGTCGAGCACGTCGGCGCGCAGGGCGTCATCGTCGTCGTGGAGTGCGAGCACCTGTGCATGTCGATGCGCGGCGTCCGCAAGCCGGGCTCGCGCACCATCACCTCGGCGGTCCGCGGGCAGCTGCGCGACCCCGCGACCCGCGCCGAGGCGATGGCGCTGCTGCTCGGCGGCAAGCGGTGACCGGACGCGAGCCCTCGCGTTCCCCGTTGTCCACCCTCTCCGCGAAGATCCCCTCGAAGCTGCCGTCGGTACTCACCGCCCGCACCGTCCCGCGCCTGCTGGGCAACCTGACCTACCTCGTCGGTGCGGTCGACGTCGCCACCGGGCTGCTGCACACCTGGCGGGTCCGCCTCGAGGGTCTCACCGAGCTCCTGCCCGGTGCCTTGTCGGACGCGGCAGCCGCCGCGACGGTGGTCTCCGGGGTCTTCCTGCTGGTGCTCGGCCACTCCCTCAAGCGGCGCAAGCGCCGGGCCTGGGTCGCCGCCGTGATCTTGCTGGCGCTTTCGGTCGTCCTGCACGGCCTGAAGGCCGAGCCGGCTGCAGCGGTGGTCGCCGTGGTCGGTCTGGTCCTGCTGGTGCGGTACCGCCAGGAGTTCCAGGCGCTCGGTGACCCGAGCACCCGGTGGCGGGCGGTGCGCGTCTTCGTCGTGCTGCTCCTCGTCTCGGTCACCTCAGGTGTCCTCGTGATCTGGCTCAACCGCCACGAGATCGTCGGCGGCTTTCCAGGGCTGGGCGCACTGGGTCAGGAGCTGCTGTACGGGTTCGTCGGGGCCAACGGCCCGCTCACCTTCGCGAGGGACCGTTCGACCGACGTCGTCGGCTCCCTGCTGCTCGGCCTGGGCCTGATGACGCTGCTCACGCCGGTCTACCTCGCGCTGCGCCCGTCGGAGCCACATCCCGAGCTGACGGACGACGAGGAGGCGCGGCTGCGCACCCTCATGGCGCGCCACGGCGACTCCCTCGCCTACTTCAACACCCGCCGCGACAAGAGCGTCGTCTGGTCCGAGTCCGGAAAGGCTGCCATCTCCTACCGCGTCGTGTCGGGTGTCATGCTCGCCAGTGGTGACCCGGTCGGCGATCCCGAGGCATGGCCGGGCGCCATGGCCGCGTTCGTGGACAGGGCCCGCGACCACGCCTGGACGCCTGCAGTGCTCGGCTGCTCGGAGCAGGCCGGCACCAGCTGGGTCCGCCAGACCGGGATGTCCGCGATCGAGCTCGGGGACGAGGCCGTGGTCGACACGACCGCCTTCAGCCTCGAGGGGCGGCCGATGCGCAACGTCCGCCAGATGGTGGGCCGGATCGTCCGCGCTGGATACTCCGTCGACATCACCCGCGTGCGCGACATCGAGCCCGCACTGCGGGACCTGGCGATGGCCGACGCCGCCGCCTGGCGCTCGTCCGACACCGAGCGCGGCTTCTCGATGGCCCTGGGCCGCCTGCTCGACGAGGCGGACCCGGACTGCGTGTTCGTCGCGGCACGGCAGGATGGGGTCGTGCGCGCGTTCCTGCAGTTCGTCCCCTGGGGTGCCGACGGCATGTCCCTGGACGTCATGCGCCGCGACAGCGCCGCCGACGGAGGCGTCAACGAGCTGATGATCGTCGAGGCACTCAAGGCCGCCCCCGCACTCGGGGTGCGACGGGTCTCCCTCAACTTCGCGGCCTTCCGCTCCGCCCTGGAGCGCGGTGAGAAGCTCGGGGCCGGTCCCGTCCTGCGGGCGTGGCGGTCGGTGCTGCTGTTCGCCTCTCGCTGGCTCCAGATCGAGAGCCTCTACCGCTTCAACGCCAAGTTCCAGCCGGCCTGGCAACCGCGGTTCCTCCTGTATCCCACCGGGTCCGACCTCCCGAGGGTGGGCCTGGCAGCCCTCGAGGCCGAGGCGTTCCTCACCTGGCCGAAGCTCGGGCGGATCGGCAGGCGGCTGTGAGCGCTGCGAACGCATCGGTCGGCAGCGTCTGGCCGCTGCGTCGCGACGACGGGCTCCCCGTCGTCATGGGCGTCGTCAACGTCACCCCCGACTCGTTCAGCGACGGGGGTGCGTGGTTCGAGCCGGCTGCTGCGATCTCGCACGGCCGCGAGCTGCTCGCCCAGGGCGCCGACATCCTCGACGTCGGTGGGGAGTCGACCCGTCCCGGCGCCGAGCGCCCCTCTGTCGAGGAGGAGCTGCGCCGCGTGCTCCCTGTCGTCGAGGCGTTGGCCGCCGCGGGTGCCGTGGTGTCGGTCGACACGATGCGGGCCGCAGTTGCTGTCGAGGCCCTCGCGGCGGGTGCCACGATCGTCAACGACGTCAGCGGTGGGCTCGCCGACGAGGCGATGGCCGCGGCCGTGGCCGACTCGGGTGCGCCCTTCGTCGTCATGCACTGGCGCGGGCACAGTGCCGACATGCAGTCGCACGCGGTCTACGACGACGTGGTGGCGCAGGTCTGTGCCGAGCTGACGACCCGGGTCCAGGACCTGGTGGCAGCCGGCGTGGCTGCCGACCGGCTGGTGCTCGACCCGGGTTTCGGGTTCGCGAAGCTGGCCCACCACAACTGGTCCCTCCTGCGCCACCTCGACCGCCTCGTCGACCTGGGTCATCCGGTCCTCGTGGGCACCTCGCGCAAGACCTTCCTCGGCCGACTCGGCATCCCCGAAGGCGAACCACCTCGACCCCCGGCTGGCCGCGACGCCGCGACGGCGGCGACCTCGGTCCACGCGGCCCGGCTCGGTGCCTGGGGCCTTCGCGTCCACCACGTGCCCTCGACCCTGGACGCCCTGCGCGCCACAGCAGCCATCGAGCACGCCGACGCCCACGACACCGGACCCAGCCGCCGACGGAGAATGACATCGTGACCGACCAGATCGTCCTCAAGGTGATCTCCGCCCGCGGCCACCACGGGGTGCTCGACTTCGAGAAGCGGGACGGGCAGGTCTTCGTCGTCGACGTCACCATGCAGGTCGACCTCGTGCCTGCAGGCGCGAGCGACGACCTGGCCGACACCGTCAACTACGCCGAGGTCGCAGGCGACATCGTCGCCCTCGTCGAGGGCGAGCCGCTCGACCTCATCGAGGCCCTCGCGGCCCGGATCGCCGACAAGGTGCTGAGCCGCCCGCTGGTCGAGGCCGTCGAGGTGGTCGTGCACAAGCCCCAGGCCCCGGTGGGTCACCCCTTCACCGACGTCCAGGTGCGGGTCGTGCGGGAACGCCAGGCGCTGGTGGTCATCGCGCTCGGCTCCAACGTCGGCAGCTCGGTCGAGACGCTGCACGACGCAACCGTCGAGCTCTACGGCCTGATCGACATCACCGACGTCTCGCCCGTCGTGGAGACCGACGCCGTGGGTGGCCCCGACCAGCCCGCCTACCTCAATGCCGTGGTCACGGGCACGACCCATCTGGCACCCTCCTCGCTGCTCGCCGGCCTGCACGAGATCGAGCTCGCCCACGGCCGCACCCGCGAGGTCCGCTGGGGGCCGCGCACCCTCGACCTCGACCTCGTGCAGTACGGCGACCCGGTGTTCGACACCGACGTCGTGATGGGCAGCACGACGCTGACCCTGCCGCACCCCCGGGCCCACGAGCGGGCCTTCGTCCTCGTGCCGTGGCTGCGGATCGAACCCGAAGCCGTGCTGCGCGTGGCGGGTACGGTCCGTCGCGTCGCCGACCTCGTGGCCGGGCTCGACACCTCGGGGGTGCGTCCAGGGCCGGACGTGGACCTGCTGGAGGGGCCGTGGTGAACCAGGGTCTCGGGCTGCGCTGGGCCCAGCTCGCTGCCACAGCCCTGGTCGTGGGCGCGGTGTCGTGGATCGGGTTGCGGATCTACCTCAACACCGGCGCCCTCCTCGGGCCGGCCTCGTGGATCTCCTCGGTGCTGCTGCTGGTCCTGTCCGTGCTCGTCGTGGGCGCGGGCCTGCCGGTCCGCCGGTTCCTGCGCGGTGAGGCGACCAAGCCGCTCAGCCCCATCCGGGCCGCTCGCACCCTGGTCCTCGCGCAGGCCGCTGCCCTGACCGGTGCGGCAGTCCTCGGCTGGTATGCCGCACAGGTCGCCCATGCGCTCGCCGAGCTGTCCCTACCCGGTTACCGCGACCTGCTCTGGCGCCTTCTGGCGTTGTGCCTGACCGCCGCCGTCCTGGCTGCTGCGGGGATGGTCACCCAGCGGATGTGCCGGGTCGACCCGCCCGACCGCGGTGAGCAGGACGACTGACGCCCCACGCCCCGGGGGACCGCGCAGGGTCGGCCGGGGAGCCGGCTACTTGTCGACGTCGCCGACGACGAAGAACATCGAGCCGAGGATCGCCACCATGTCGGCGATGAGGTTGCCGGGCAGGACCTCTGCGAGGACAGCGACGTTGTTGAACGACGCAGACCGCAGCTTGAGCCGCCACGGGGTCTTCTCCCCGCGGGACACGAGGTAGTAGCCGTTGAAGCCGAGCGGGTTCTCGGTGGCGGTGTAGAGGTCACCCTCGGGCACCTTGAGCACCTTGGGCAGCTTGACGTTGACCGGGCCGCGGGGGAGGGAGCCGAGCCGGTCGAGGCAGGCCTCGGCGAGGTCGAGGCTGACGTGCACCTGCTCGAGCAGCACCTCGAGGCGCGCCAGGCAGTCGCCGGCTGACCGCGTCACCACCCGACCGGGGCCGCCCTCGGCGAACAGCTCGGCGTAAGCCAGGTAGGGCTCGTCACGGCGTAGGTCCATGTCGACACCGGCGCCCCGCGCGATCGGGCCCGAAACGCCATACGCCGCAATGATCTCCGGAGAGAGCACTCCCACGCCGCGCGTGCGCGCCTCGAGGATCTCGTTGCCGACGATGAGCGACTCCAGGTCAGGCATCCGGCCGCGCACGGCAGCCACGGCATGGGCGACACGACCGAGCCACCCAGCGGGAAGGTCCTCCTTGAGGCCGCCGACGCGGTTGAACATGTAGTGCATCCGCCCACCGGAAGCCTCCTCCATCACGGCCTGGAGCTCCTCGCGCTCGCGGAACGCGTAGAAGATCGGGGTGATGGCGCCGAGCTCGAGCGGGTAGGAGCCGAGGAACATCAGGTGGTTGAGCACCCGGTTGAGCTCGGCCAGCAGCGTGCGCGCCCAGACCGCGCGGTCGGGCACCTCCATGCCGAGCATCCGCTCGACGCCGAGGACCACGCCGAGCTCGGAGGAGAACGCCGAGAGCCAGTCGTGCCGGTTCGCCAGGACCACGATCTGGCGGTAGTCGCGCACCTCGAACAGCTTCTCCGCGCCTCGGTGCATGTAGCCGACGATGGGCTCGGCGGAGACGATGCGCTCGCCGTCGACGACGATCCGCAGGCGCAGCACACCGTGGGTGGCGGGGTGCTGGGGGCCGATGTTGAGGACCATGTCGGCGGAGGCGAGGCCGCCGGCACCGAGCCCGACGGTGAGCTCGCGTCCTCCCTGCGTGGTCATGGCCGCCAGTCTGCCGTATGCCGCGCGGCGCGGAGCCGGGGCGACTGGGCAGGCGCGTCCGGGCGCGTCCGGGCGCACCCGGGCCGGCTCAGCCGGGACAGCCCGCGATGTTGTCGGCCGTCAGGAGGCGGCCCCGGTCATCCAGGCTGACGACCACGGTGTTCTCGCGGTCGCCGAGGTCGGCGAGCTCCTGGACCGTGGCCGACCTCGTCTGCAGCGGCTGGTCGGCCGCGACGCAGTGGTGGTAGAGGATCCGGGCACCATCAGCCAGCGGGATCGTGAAGGTGATGGTGGCGTTCTGGTTGGAGTAGGGGGCCTTGCCCTTGAACGACTGCTTCGGCACGCCGGTCCGGGCGAGCTCGGCGTCGGCGAGCTTGGCCCAGGTGAAGCGGTCGAGCTCGACCACGCTCACCCCGGCGACCTTGCTCACCTTGGTGACGACGCCGTAGTCGAAGGCCCGACCCACCACGTCACTGGTGGGGGCGGCCGGTTCGGAGCTGCTCGAGCTCGAAGAGGAGGAGTCGCCCGCGGTCACGGTGGGCGTCACGGTGACGGTCACCGGACTCTCGGAGGTGCCGCCGGCTCCGCAGGCCGAGGTCGCCAGGGCGGCGGCCAGGACGGTCGCGGCCAGGGGCAGTCGCTGGTGCTTCATGGACAGGGAGGTCCTCTCGACGGTCAGCAACGACCCAGTCTGCCCTTGCGATGGCGCCTGACAAAACCCGTGGCTCTGCGGCAGGCTGCAGTCGTGCCCCCTGCCACCTCCGCGAACAGCGTCGACGCCGCCGACCACCTCGACCTGACCGACCCCTGCGTGGTCGCCGATCCCTACCCCCACCTGGCCGCCCTGCGTTCTGCCGCACCGCTTGCGTGGCACAGCGGTATGGGGGTGTGGCTGGCCACCGGCCACGCCGAGGCGGGGGCGGTCCTGCGTGACCGTCGCCTGGGCCGGGTGTTCGGGCCGCGCACCCCGGATGCCGACTGGGAGACCTTCAACTGGCTGCACGCCGACTCCATCCTCGACAGCGAGCCCCCGAAGCACACGCGGCTGCGACGCCTGGTCGCGGGAGCGTTCGGCCGTGGTCACGTGAAGCGGCTCGCGCCTCGCATCGAGGAGCTCGCTGCCGGGTTGCTCGCCGACCTGCCCGACGGTGAGTTCGACGTGCTCCAGACGTATGCCGAGCCGTTGCCGGTCCTGGTCATCGCCGAGCTGCTCGGGGTCCCCGAGTCCGAGCGCACCGCGCTGCGCCCGTGGAGCCAGGCCATCGTCAGGATGTACGAGGTCGACCGAACCCCCGAGCACGAGGCGGCGGCGAGGGTCGCGAGCGCCGAGTTCGCGGCATACGTGGAGGAGCTCGCGGCCCACCGCGCCAAGGTGCCCGGGGAGGACCTCCTCAGTGACCTCGTCCAGGCGCGCGACGGCGGCGACCGCCTGTCGGCGCACGAGCTCGTCGCCACCGCCGTGCTCCTGCTCAACGCCGGGCACGAGGCGAGCGTCAACGGGTTCGGCAACGGGCTGCACTCGTGGCTGACCGCACCCGACCGGCCCCAGGTGGACGTCGGCGACTCCGCGGCGTTGGCGCGGCTGGTGGAGGAGTTCCTGCGCCACGACAGCCCGTTGCACCTGTTCGAACGCACGGCCAAGGCGCCCGCCGACCTCGCCGGGATCCACCTGGAGCCCGGCGACAAGGTGGCCGCGCTGCTCGGGGCAGCCAACCGCGACCCGGCGGTCTTCGCCGACCCGGACCGGTTCGACCCGACCCGTGACCCGAACCCCCACCTGGCCTTCGGAGCCGGCATCCACTTCTGCCTCGGCGCCCCGCTGGCCAGGCTGGAGCTCGAGATCTCGTTGCGGACGCTGCTCGCGCGCTTCCCCGACCTCGAGGTGGTCGACGTCGAGCGGCGAGCGACCTTCGTGCTGCGCGGGTTCGAGCGGCTGGTGGTCAGCCCACGCGCTTGACGGCCCAGAGGAAGTCGCCGAACCCGCCCACCGCGGTGAGCGTCGCCGAGGCCGAGGACCGTTCGAGTGCGCGCAGGTAGGCCTGCGGGTCCTGCGCGGCGAGGGCGAACGTCGGCGTCGTCCCGTCGACGCCGAGCCCGCGCAGGACGGTGCGCTGGTCGAGCAGGTCGTCGTGGTCGAGGGTGTCCATGGCGACGTGGGCGGTGAGGTCGCACGTCCCGTCAGGCACCGGCGTCACCTCGCGTCCCTGCCGGTATGCCGCGAGCGTCCCGTGCAGGGGCCGGGAGCCTCCGCGGTGGCCGTAGTCGACCGCGACGGCCAGTCCGCTGTGCACCCGTTCGAGCAGCGCCGTCCACGCCTGGTCGCGGCTGAGCCCGACCTCGACGCGGTCACCGGGCCCGACGGTCGGCCAGTGCGCGTGGGCCCAGTCCAGCTCGGGTCCGTCGACGGGCCGGCCCAAGGTCTCCGCTCCGGTGGTCGGGTCGACCTCCAAGGTCCGAAGGACCAGCTCGGCGTCGACCTCGCCGACGATGCAGGGGACCACGTCGAGCCACTCGTGCGCCAGGACCAGTGCGCCGGACAGCTGCCGGAGGCTGGTGGGTAGATGGCGACCGCCGTGGGAGGTGACCCACTCGACCAACGCAGGCAGGGCCGAGGGCCGGGCGACCACGTCGACGCCGGTCAGGCGCAGGCCGGGGTCGGCGACGTGGAGGTGCTCCAGCAGCTCACCGCGCCCGGCCCCGACGTCGACCACGTGGGTGAGGCCGTGTTCGTGGGCCATCAGGGCCAGGGCCCCGGCGAGGACCGCGCCGGCTGTGCCGTGGGTGGCCGTCGTGAAGTGACCGCGTGGCCCGCTCTCGCCCCGGTAGAACCCCCGCGTCCCGTACAACGCGTCCTGCCACGCGTCCTGCCACTCGACCCCCGCCATCCGGCACACGCTATCCGGGTCGGGGTGGCCTGTGGGTCCGTCAGAAGGACGGTGGGCCCGGTGCGGACGGTGGGCCCGGTGCGGACGGAGCCCGTCGCTGCGGATGGGCGCCGCGCACGGCGGGGTCGGGCCTGGCGGTAGCGTGCTCGCGTGACCTCGGCCGACGATCGTCCCGCACGGCTCGCTGTGGGCGTGGTCGGCACCGGCCGCGTCGGCGCCGTCCTCGGTGCGGCGCTGCGCCGGGCCGGCCACCGGGTGGTCGCTGCCTCGGGCGTGAGCGAGGCGTCCCGCAGCCGCGCGCAGGAGCTGCTCCCCGGCGTACCGATCCTCCCGGTGGAGGACGTGGTCCGGCGGGCCGAGCTCGTCGTCCTCGCCGTGCCCGACGACGCCCTCGCCGACCTCGTGGCGGGGCTGGCCAGCACCCGGACCTGGCAGGCCGGTCAGCTCGTCGTGCACACGTCGGGCCGGCACGGGCTCGAGGTGTTCGCGCCGGCGCTCGACCAGCACGTACTCGGTCTGGCGCTGCACCCCGCGATGACGTTCACGGGCACCGCGCTCGACCTCGACCGGCTCGTGGAGGCCTGCTTCGGGGTCACCGCGCCGGAGCCGCTGCGGGCGGTCGCCGAGGCCCTCGTCCTCGAGATCGGCTCGGAGCCGGTGTGGGTCGAGCAGGAGATGCGTCCGCTCTACCACGCGGCCCTGGCCCACGGCGCGAACCACCTGGTCACCCTGATCGCCCAGTCGCTGCAGGCGCTCGCGGCCGCCGGCGTCCAGACCCCGTCACGGGTGCTGGGCCCGCTCGTCGCCGCAGCCCTGGACAACTCCCTGCGGGCGGGGGATGCGGCGCTCACCGGCCCGGTGGCCCGCGGCGATGCCGGTACCGTGGCCGAGCACCTGCGACAGCTGCAGGGCCTCACCCCCGACATCCGGTCGACCTACGTGGCGCTGGCGCGGGCCACAGCGGAGCGGGCGCTGGCCAGCGGACGCCTGCGCGCCCAGGCCGCGGAGCCACTGCTGGACATCCTCGCGAGCGATCAGGAGCGATAAGTGAGCGACCCCCGCCCCACCGGGACCTTCGCGGGCACCGGACCCACTGGCGCCGACGGTCCTGTCGTCGCGCGCTCGCGCACCGAGCTGCGCACCGCGCGGGCCAGCCTCACCGGTGGTGACGTGGCCGTGGTCATGACCATGGGCGCCCTGCACGAAGGGCATGCCACGCTCATCGAGACGGCTCGCCGCAAGGCCGCCCACGTCGTGGTGACGATCTTCCTCAACCCCCTGCAGTTCGGGCCGCGCGAGGACCTGTCGCGCTACCCACGCACCTTCGACTCCGACATGGAGATCTGCCGCAAGGCCGGCGTCGACCTCGTCTTCGCCCCGACCCCGGACGTGATCTACCAGGACGGCGACCCCGGCGTGCGTGTCTCCGCGGGCCCGCTCGGCAACGTCCTCGAGGGCCAGGCGCGCCCCGGCCACTTCGACGGGATGCTCACCGTCGTGGCCAAGCTGCTGCACCTCTGCGCCGCAGACAGCGCCTACTTCGGGCAGAAGGATGCGCAGCAGCTATTGCTCATCCGCCGGATGGTGCGCGACCTCGACCTCCCGGTCGACGTGGTCTCCGTGCCCACCGTCCGCGAGGCCGACGGCTTGGCCATGAGCAGCCGCAACACCTACCTCACCGCGTCCGACCGCGAGGTCGCACTGTGCCTGTCCATGGCGCTGCAGGCCGGTGCGGCAGCCGTCGCCGAGGGGCCGTCGGCGATCCGTCGGGCTGCCCGCACGGTGCTCGTGCGCGAGCCCCTGGCGCTGGTGGACTACCTGGTCCTGGTCCATCCGTCGACCCTGGAGGACGTGCCCGAGTGGTACCACGGGGAGGCGCTGCTCGCCGTGGCCGGCCGGGTCGGCACGACGCGCCTGATCGACAACGTGCCACTGCTCATCGGCCCCGGCGGCCGCGCGCTCGAGGTCTTCTCGGACGTCGACGCGGCCACCGCGAAGATCGGGGCGCCGGCCACCTCCGCGATCCCGTCCGTGACGGGTCGCCCGGATGTCGACTGACCCGACACCGCCAGCAGGTCCCTCGCTGGTGGTGCCGCGTTGGCTGGTCGCGGGGGAGCCCGGTTGGACCGCGTCGGCAGACGTCATCGTGGTCGGCTCCGGGATCGCCGGCCTGACGACCGCGCTGCGGCTGCGCCAACGGGTCGACCGGGTGCTGCTCGTCACCAAGACGGTGCTCAGCGAGGGCTCGACGCAGTGGGCCCAGGGCGGCATCGCCGCGGCGCTCGACCCTGCCGACTCCCCGCAGGAGCACCTCCACGACACCCTCGTCGCCGGTGCCGGGGTCTGCGACGTCCCGGCCGTCACGACCCTGGTCCACGAGGGGCCGGCCCGCGTCCGTGAGCTCGTGGCCCTCGGGGCCGAGTTCGACCTCGACGACGAGGGCGAGCTGAAGCTCACGCGCGAGGGGGGTCACCACCGCGACCGCATCGCCCACGCCGGTGGCGACGCGACGGGCAAGGAGATCTCCCGGGCCCTCATCGCCGCCCTGCGGGCGGTGCAGGACGACCCGGGCATCGAGGTCATCGAGCACGCCCTCGTCGTCGACCTGCTCCAGGATGGCGACGACCGCGTGTGCGGGGTGACCCTGCACGTCATCGGCGAGGGCCAGATGGACGGCGTCGGCGCCGGGCTGGCCCGCGCCGTCGTCCTCGCGACGGGTGGCCTCGGTCAGGTCTACTCGGCGACGACGAACCCCTCGGTCGCCACCGGTGACGGGCTGGCAGCCGCCCTGCGGGCCGGGGCCGTGCTCGCCGACATCGAGTTCGTGCAGTTCCACCCGACGGTGCTGTGGCTCGGCGAGGGAGCCAGTGGCCAGCAGCCGCTCATCTCCGAGGCGGTCCGTGGCGAGGGTGCGTTCCTCGTCGACCGCGACGGGGTGCGGTTCATGCAGGGTCGGCACCCCCTGGCCGACCTCGCGCCCCGTGACGTCGTCTCACGAGCCATCGTCGACCGGATGCACGAGACCGGCGCCAAGCACGTCTTCCTCGACGCGCGCCACCTCGGGCGCGAGTTCCTCGAGGGGAGGTTCCCCTCGATCGTGGCACGTTGCCGTGAGCTCGGGTTCGACCCGGCGACCGACCTGCTGCCGGTCGCCCCCGCCCAGCACTACGCCAGCGGCGGGGTCCGCACCGACCTCGCCGGCCGCACCTCCCTCGACGGCCTGTATGCCTGTGGTGAGGTCTCCTGCACCGGTGTGCACGGCGCCAACCGGCTTGCCTCCAACTCGCTGGTGGAGGGACTGGTCTTCGCCCACCGCATCGCCGACGACATCAGCGCCCGGTTGGCTGCCGGCGAGCTGCCGCAGGCTGACTCCGTCACCCCGACGACCGACACCGCACTGCTCGACGGCTCGGCCCGGGTGCAGGTGCAGGCGACCATGACGACGGGCTCGGGCGCGGTGCGCTCGGCTGACTCGTTGGCCGCCGCGCGCGCGGCCCTCGTCGAGCTCGCCGCCGCTGCGACCTCGGCCGAGCCCGGTCCGCACTCGTGGGAGACGACCAACCTCCTGCACGTCGGTCAGGCCCTGACCCTGGCGGCGACGCTGCGCGAGGAGACCCGTGGGGGTCACGTCCGCTCCGACTTCCCCAGCCAGGTGGACCCCCGGTGGCGCGGCCACACCTTCCTCGTCCGGGGGGCAGACGGCGCCGTGACGACGACGTTCAGCCCGGTTCCCGAGCAGGACCTCGCGTGACCGGCCTCGGGTTCCCAGAGTCCGTCGCCCTCGAGGTGGTGCGCGTCGCCCTCGACGAGGACCTCGGTGGTCCCGACGGGGTCGACGTCACCACCTCGGCGACCATCCCCGTCGACCAGGTGAGCACCGCCCAGGTCGTGGCGCGCGCGGCCGGCGTGCTCGGCGGCATACCTGTGCTGCCGCTGGTCTTCGGCGAGGTGGCCCGCCGTCTCGGCGCCGATCCGGTGAGCACCACCCTCCAGCGCGCCGACGGCGACCTGCTCGTCCGCGGCGATGTCGTGGCGACGATCGAGGGCTCGACCCAGGTCGTCCTGGTCGGCGAGCGCACCATGCTCAACCTCGTCTGCCGGCTCTCCGGGATCGCGACCCACACCCGGAGGTGGGCCGAGCAGCTCCAGGGGACCGGCGCCACGGTGCTCGACACCCGCAAGACGACGCCGGGCCTGCGCGCCCTGGAGAAGTACGCCGTACGCGCCGGTGGTGGCACGAACAAGCGGATGGGCCTGTACGACGTGGCCATGATCAAGGACAACCACAAGATCGCGGCGGGCTCGCTCGCCCAGGCGTACGCAAGCGTGCGGGCCCGCTACCCCGACGTGCCGGTCCAGGTCGAGGTCACCACGACGGCGGAGGCGCTCGAGTCGGTCGGCGTCGGCGCGCGGTTCCTGTTGTGCGACAACATGTCTGTCGACCTGCTGCGCACGACCGTCGAGGCGGTCCGGGCAACCGGTGAGGACGTCGAGCTCGAGGCGACCGGTGGGTTGAGGCTCGAGGTGGCCCGCGAGTACGCCCTCACCGGGGTCGACTACCTCAGCGTTGGCGGCCTGACCCACTCCTCGCCGATCCTCGACCTCGCCCTCGACCTCGCCCTCGACCTCGTCGACTGACCCCTTCCGCGCCGCCCCCCTTCCCGTCCGCGCCGGCCCCCTTCCCGTCCGCGCCCGCCCCCCTTCCCCGCATAGCGGGGGTTGCTCGGGGACACGGGACTTGTACGTACTGGTTTTCCCGCGCAACCCCCGCTTTGCCGGGTCGAGAGCGCGGGTCGAGAGCGCGGAGCCGACGCGGCGGCCGACGTGGCGGCTGACGTGCGGCTGACGGCGTCACGGCGGTGCGGGCCGACCGTATGCCGCTGGGTACCCTTTGCGGGTGAGTGAAACCCCCAGCGCCAGCACCGCCAACCCCGCCGCGGTCACGCCCGACTCCGACCTGCCGGAGCAGATGCGGGTGCGACGCGACAAGCGCGACCGGCTGCTGGCCGAGGGCAAGCAGGCGTTCCCCGTCACGGTGGCCCGCACGCACTCCCTTGGCGAGGTCCGCGCACAGTGGGGCCACCTCGAGACCGGCGAGGAGACGCAGGACGTCGTGGGCGTCGCCGGCCGCGTGATCTTCGTCCGCAACACCGGCAAGCTCGCGTTCGCCACCCTCCAGGAGGGGATCGGCACACGCCTGCAGGTCATGCTCAGCCTTGCCGAGGTCGGTGAGGAGGCGCTCGCCGACTGGAAGTCGACCGTCGACCTCGGTGACCACGTGTTCGTCGAGGGCCGGGTCATCGCCTCGCGGCGTGGTGAGCTGTCGGTCATGGCGACCCGTTGGGAGATGGCGTCCAAGGCGCTGCGGCCGCTGCCCGTCCTGCACAAGGACCTGTCCGAGGAGTCGCGTGTCCGCCAGCGCTACGCCGACCTCATCGTGCGGCAGGAGGCCCGCGACATGGTGCGCACCAAGGCGCGCGCCCTAGCGGCGATCCGCCAGGTGCTCGACGTCCAGGGTTACCTCGAGGTCGAGACGCCGATCCTGCAGCTCATCCACGGCGGCGCCGCTGCCCGACCGTTCAAGACCCACCTCAACGCGTTCGACCAGGAGATGACCCTGCGGATCGCGCTGGAGCTCAACCTCAAGAAGGCTGTCGTGGGTGGCGTGGACCGCGTCTACGAGATGGGGCGCATCTTCCGCAACGAGGGCGTCGACACCACCCACAGCCCCGAGTTCACCATGCTGGAGGCCTACCAAGCCTACGGGGACCAGACCACGATCGCGGCCCTCATGCGCGACATCTTCCTCGGTGTCGCCGACGTGCTCGGCTCCCGCCAGGTCGAGACCACCGCCTGCACCGTCGACCTGGATGGCGAGTGGCGCTGGCTCCCGGTCCACCAAGGGGTGTCGGAGGCGGTCGGGGAGACCGTCACCGTCGAGACCGACGTGGAGACGCTGCGCGAGTACGCCGCGAAGCACGACGTCGCCATCGACCCCGCCTGGGACAAGGACAAGGTGTTCCTCGAGCTGCTCGGTGAGCTGGTCGAGCCAGGCCTGCTGCAGCCGACTTTCTTGTGCGACTACCCCGCGGTCGCCCAGCCGTTGGCCCGCCCGCACCGCAGCGAGCCCGGCCTCATCGAGGCGTGGGACCTCATCATCGGCGGCGTCGAGCGCGGCACCGGCTTCTCCGAGCTCGTCGATCCTGTCGTCCAGCGGGAGGTGCTCACCGCGCAGTCGGTGAAGGCGGCGGGCGGTGACCCCGAGGCGATGCAGCTCGACGAGGACTTCCTGCGGGCGCTGGAGTACGGCGCCCCGCCGATGGGCGGCCTGGGATTCGGCGTGGACCGTCTGGTCATGCTGTTCACCGACGCGAGCATCCGCGAGACCATTCTCTTTCCGCACCTGAAGCCGGAGGTCGGCCGATGAACATCTGGCCCTATGTCGCAGCGCTCATTCCGTCGGCGGGAGTCGGATTTCTGTTCTACCTGGTCATCAAGAACATGCTCGAAGGGGACCGAAAGGAACGCCTCGCCCATTCCCAGTGGGAGGCGGCCCACCCGAAAAATGATGACAATTCAACTCCTCCGGCAGATATCGACAATACCCACTGACACCGGCTTTTGCATTGAGCGGGAATAGCGAATACTTTTTGGGGCACCCCCCGCAGTAGAACCGAGAGGAATTCGCCATGGCTCAACGCGTCAACATCGTTCTCGAGGACGACCTCGACGGCACCCCTGCCGACGAGACGGTGACGTTCGCCCTCGATGGCGTCACCTACGAGATCGACCTCGCCACGGCCAACGCCACGGCCCTGCGCGACGCACTCGCCCCGTACGTCGCCCACGGCCGCCGTGCCGCTGGCCGTCGCACCACCGGCTCCCGTTCGGCCGCCCGGCCCTCCGCCGGCAAGCGCGACCTGGGCGACGTCCGCGAATGGGCGCGCCAGGCTGGCCACAAGGTCAGCGAGCGCGGTCGCATTTCGGCTGAGGTCCAGGCTGCCTACGACAAGGCCCACTGAGCTCGGGCCCGCTGATCGCTGTGCAGAGCACGAAGAATGTGTTCTGCAGAGCACTCGGTGTTGCGGTTGGCATTTCGGGATCGGCCCGAAATGCCACCCGCTGGCGCTGTGACCTGCGGTGATGTCGTGGACGAATCCCTGAGTGCCCTCGTGCGCGTCGTCCAACCGCAGCTGTTGTGGCGCCTCGTCGGTGCCGACGACCATTCCCACGACCTTCCGCTGGTGTGGAATGAATTGGTCGCCGCACCTGAGAAGGCGCCTGGGGCAGATCCCACGGCACGGTGGCGGACGGCGTTCACGGATGCCACCGAGCGCTACTACCGGGCGCCCCCGCCCCCGGCCATGCCGGCAGCCTTCGTGCTGCAGTGGTGCCTCGAGCTCCCTGCCACCCTGGGCGCCACCGCCGCCCTGCTCGGGCCGTGGGTGCTCGACCCGCGGGCCGTAGGCCTGAGCTTCGCGGTGGAACCGTCCGCGGCCTACCCGACGACCCTGCAGCTGCGCTCCGCCGGCGCACTCGTCGCGGACCCCGCGCGGCGGCTCGTGGCGGCGAAGCAGGCCTACCTGGACGCCGGCCGGGAGCTGGCCGAGGCCTACCGGCCCGGGGTCAACCTCGGCCGGCACCAGCGGCTGGCGATGGTCGACGACCTCTGGGCGATGGCGGTGGCCAAGCTGCGACGCAGGCCCCCCGCGCAGCGCGGCTCGTGCTGCTACCTGTATGCCGTGCCCGGCACCCACGAGTGCGCCGGCTGCCCCCGCCTGCGCCGCCGCTGAACGATCACCTCAGAGCAGGTCGGCCACGAGGTCGCCGTCGGTGTCGAGGCGGTCGAGGACCTCGTCGAACATCAGCTGTTCGAGCTTGCTCCCCGCGGCTCCGGCCTCCACCTCGTCCCAGGTGCGCGGCGCGGCGACTGTCGGAGTCTGCTTGCCCCGCAACGAGTACGGGCAGATCGTGGTCTTGGCTGCGACGTTCTGGCTCCAGTCGAGGAAGACCTTCCCCGGGCGCAGCGACTTGGTCATCTTCCAGACGACGAGGTCCGGGTGCTTCTTGGTCAGCTCCTGGGCGAGCTGCTGCGCGAGGTCGCGGGTCTGGTCGGACGAGAGGTCGCCCGGCAGGGCTGCATACAGCTGCATCCCCTTGCTGCCGCTGGTGACGGGAAAGAGGTCGATCCCGAGCTCGGTGAGCCGGTCGCGCACCATCACCGCGACCTGCGCACACTCGCGCAGCCCGGCGCCGGTGCCCGGGTCGAGGTCGATGACCAGCCGGTCCGGGTGGTGCCGGGTGCCGTCCTCGTCGATCTTCCACTGGGGCACGTGCAGCTCGATGGAGTTGAGGTTGACGAGGTAGGTGAGCTGGGCGAGGTCCTCCACGAGGGGGTAGGTCACGTCGTCGACCTGCACCCGGGGCAGCCACGATGGCGCCCCGGACGGAAGGTTCTTCTCGAAGAAGCTCTGGTCGCCGGTGCCGTGCGGCCAGCGCACCCGGGTGAGGGGGCGCGCGGCCAGGTGGGGCAGGAGCACCTCGGCTACCTGGGCGTAGTAGCTGAGCACCTCGCCCTTGGTGGTCTCGGTGGAGGGGTAGAGCAGCTTGTCCAGGCTCGTGAGCTTGAGCTTGCGGCCCTCGACGACGACCGACGTCGTCTCACTCATCGCCGGTCTCCTCTCGCGCCTCGGCCAGGAGCTCCTCGGGGGTCAGGTCGGTGCGGACGCCGAGATAGGCGGGGTGGCGCAGCCGCCCGTCCTTGGTGACCTCCAGCGTGCGGGCCTCGACCACGAGCCGCGGTTCCACCCAGGACGCGCCATCCGCGTCGATGCGTGGCACGTCGGTGGTGAACGGAGAGGTGTCGCGCCCCAGTGGCGCGAGCAGCTCAGCGAGCTGGCGCTGGGCCCTGCCGGCGATCCCCGAACCCATCCGTCCCGCATACCGCCAACCCTGCGGCGACGGCATCCCGAGCAGCACCGCGCCCAGGCGGTCCGTGGTGCCGACCTCCGGTCGCCAGCCGCCGACGACGGCCGAGACCGTCGTGCGGTGCGGCGACTTCAGCCAGTCGGCGGAGCGCCTCCCCGGCAGGTACGGCGCGCAGAGACGCTTGCTCACGACCCCCTCCAGCCCCTGCTCGAGGGTCGCGGAGAACAGCTCCTGGCCGTCGTCGTAGACCGGTGGCACCTGCCAGTGCCGGCCTGCGAGGTCGAGCCGCTCGAGCAGGTCGCGGCGCGCGGACAGCGGCTGGGTCGTGAGGTCGGAGCCGTAGAGCCGCAGCAGGTCGAACACCATCAGCGTCACCGGGCGCACCGAGGCCAGCCGCTCGGCCTTGCGGCGGTCCCGCACGTGCATGCGCTCGGCGAGGGCACCGAACGACGGGCGTCCCCCGTCGAGGGCGACCACCTCGCCGTCGAGGAGCATGTCCTCGTAGGCCTCGGCCAGCGGGGCGAGCTCTGGGTAGCTGGCCGTGACGTCGTTGCCGGTGCGAGAGGTCAGGGTCAGCCGGCCGTCGCGGATGTCGGCGAGCACACGCATGCCGTCCCACTTGACCTCGTGGATCCAGCCCTCGCCGTGGGGGATCGTGGTGGCGGGGCTGGCCAGCATGGGGCGCATGGGGCCATCCTGACGCATAGGCTTTGCCGTGGAAGTCAACCGGGAGAAGGAGCGTGTGGGATGCGAGCGATCTGGAAGGGCGCGGTGTCCTTCGGCCTGGTCAACGTGCCGATCCGGCTGTACTCGGCCACCGAGAACCACGACGTGCAGTTCCGCCAGGTGCACCGCGAGGACGGCGGCCGGATCAAGTACCAGCGGATCTGCAGCATCGACGGTGAGGTGGTGTCCTACGACGACATCGCCAAGGGGTACGAGACCGAGGACGGCGACATGGTCGTCCTCACCGACGAGGACTTCAAGGACCTGCCGTCCAAGAGCTCCAAGGAGATCGCGGTCGAGAAGTTCGTGCCGACCGACCAGATCGACCCGATGCTGCTGGACAAGTGCTACTACCTCGAGCCCGACAAGGCGTCGACCAAGCCCTACGTCCTGCTCCGCGACGCCCTGGAGAAGGAGAACCGCATGGCGGTGGTCTCCGTCTCGATCCGCACCCGCATGACCATGGCCGTCCTGCGGGTCCGCGACGGCGTGATCGTCATGCAGACCATGTTGTGGCCGGACGAGATCCGCCAGCCCGACTTCGCCCACCTCGACGACGACGGCAAGGCCACCAAGCAGGAGCTCGCCATGGCCGACCTGCTCATCGAGCAGCTCGCCGGCGACTACGAGCCCGACGACTACGAGGACGACTACGCCGCCGCCGTGCAGTCCCTCGTCAAGGCCAAGGTCGAGGGTGGTGAGGTCCAGGTCGCCGAGGAGTCCAAGGACGAGTCCGGTGAGGTCGTCGACCTCCTCGCGGCGCTCAAGAGGTCGGTCGACAAGGCCAAGGCAGCGCGCGGGGAGTCGACGTCCGACGACGAGCCGGCCGCGAAGAAGACCGCTGCCAAGAAGTCGACCAGCAAGACCACGACGAAGAAGGCCGCCGCCAAGAAGACCGCGAAGAAGGCCAGCTGACGTGCCCCTCTCCACCACGACCGAGATGCCCACGCAGGACGACTGTGACATCGTCAAGGACTGTGAGCTGGCCCTGCTGCGTGGCGCTGTCCGCGGTGACCGCACCTCTGCGAGCCTGTTGCTGCACAAGGACTTCCACGAGTTGGGCGCCTCGGGTGCCGTGTGGGACCGCGAGTCGATCCTGGACCTGATGGAGTCCGACGCCGCGCAGGGTCCGGTGGACATCAAGGCCGTCGACCTCGTGACCACCGGGCTCGGACCCGGCGTCGTCCTGGTCACCTACGACTCGCTCACCCCCACGCGCCGCGCCCACCGCAGCTCGGTCTGGCTGCGCGAGGGTGGCCGTTGGCAGCTGCGCCACCACCAGGGCACCGTCGCCCCCGACTGAGTCGAGTCTGCTCGCCCCGGTTGCTGCCGGCCCACGGTGCGCGAAGTCGACTCCGCGCACGTCTCAGGTGCGCGAAGTCCACTCCGCGCACCTGGGCGCGACCTCGGCCACCTGTGAGGTAGGCGTAGTCGCCATACGGTGCGCGAAGCCAGGCGGGCAGAATGGCCCCATGCCCGAAGGCCACACCCTGTACCGGCTCGCCCGCGACCTCGACGCTGCCTACCGGGGAACGCAGCCCGAGGCGACGAGCCCACAGGGCAAGTTCGTCGCCGGCGCGGCGTTGCTCTCGGGCCGAACCTTCGTCCACGCGACCTCGTGGGGCAAGCACCTGCTCGTCGAGTTCGACGGCGATGCGTGGCTGCACGTCCACCTCGGGCTCATCGGCACGTTCACCATCGACGAGTACGCCTACATCGGCGAGGTGCCGGTGGTCGGCCAGGTGCGGCTGAGGCTCGCGAACGACGCGCACGTCGCGGACCTCCGCGGTCCCAACCTGTGTGCCGTGATCACCCCCGAGCAGGTCGAGTCGGTGACCGCGAGGCTCGGCCCGGACCCGTTGCGGCCCGGACCCGACCCCGACCTCGCCTGGCGGAAGATCTCGCGCAGTGCGCGGTCGGTCGCCGAGCTCCTCATGGACCAGTCGGTGCTGGCAGGAGTGGGCAACGTCTACCGCAGCGAGGTGCTCTTCCGGGCGCGCATCGACCCGTTCCGGCCGGGCAAGGAGCTGCGGCGGACCAGCTGGGATGCCATCTGGCTCGACCTCGTCGACCTGCTGCCCCTGGGCGTCGCGACGGGGAAGATCGTCACGGTGGCCGAGCAGGTCGAGGAGGTCAGGGCCGACCTCGCGGCCGGACACCTGGACCCCCTCGAGACACGGACGTCCTACGTCTACAAGCGTCAGGGCGAGCCGTGCCTGGTCTGTGGGTCCCGCATCCGGACCCGCGAGGTCGCCGGGCGCAACCTGTTCTGGTGCGGTCGATGCCAGCGACGTCGCTGAGCCGCCGCTCAGTCCAGGGCATCGCAGACGTTCTCTGCGGTGCCGTGCTTGCCGAGGGTGAAGGTGCGGGTCCCGTCGGCGTTGAAGGCGACCTGGCTGCCCCTGCCCGACAGCACGAACAACCCGGTGTCCGGGGTGCTGCCGGCCGGCATCGTCGCCCCGAAGGCTCCCTTGCGCGAGGTCAGCGACGCCGGTGACCCGTCGGGGTTGTAGGCGAACACCGCGGTGGCGCTGAGGTCGCGCACGACCGAATTGCCGGTCGACAGGTTGGTGTACCGCTCGACGAGCGCCCCGCGGAAGAGCTGCGTCTTGGGTGAGCCGTCCGGGTAGGTCGCCGTGGTGCGGTACTGCTCGTCGTCGCGGACCGCGGAGATCCGGACGTCGAACGCGCACGTGGAGCGTGCGGCCGTGACCGTCACGTCGGTCGTGCGGTATGGCGTCCACGGGCTCCCCGCCCCGGTGGCCGTCGCGGACGCGGCCCCCAGCCCGACGACGGAGCCTGCTGCGATCAGGGTTGTGGCGGTGGTTGCGGCAAGTCGTCGCATGTCGTCTCCTAACCAGATAACATCTCTCGAATGGTTAGCAGTCAATCCTCGACGCGGGCCGAGGTCAAGCCCGGCAGCCCTGCAGCGAGCCGGACGACGTCGGCTCGCGGACCGGGCGCCCACTGGTTCGAGGTGGACGGTCTCTACCTGCCACGCGCCGTCGGCGGTCACCCCGCCCTCGACTTCGTCAACACCTTCGCCGGGTGGTCCGAGGCCGAGGGTGGCGACTTCCTCAAGACCTACGACCACCTCGCCGTGTGGGCCTCGGTGTCCGGCCTGCTCGAGGCCGGGCCGGCCAGGGCCCTGCGGCGTCGGGCTGCGACCCGCCGGGCCGAGGCGGACTCGATCCTGGCCGACGCCAGGGCATTTCGAGCAGACCTCCACGCGCTCGCGCTGGCTCCGGGTGACCCCAGGGCGCTGCGCGGAGTCAACCACGTCGTCCGCAGAGCTGCCGCGAAGGCCGAGCTGGTCCAGGCCACCACCTCGGCGCCCCGTTGGTCGGTCGGTGGAGGCCTTGAGCGGCCGCTGCTCACCGTCGCATGGGCGGCGTCGGAGTTCCTGACCCAGCACGACCTCTCGACGGTCGGCGCTTGTCCGGGCGACGGCTGCGGCTGGGTCTTCATCGACCCACCGGGTCGTCGACGTTGGTGCAGCATGCAGTGGTGCGGCAACCGCGCCAAGGTCCGCGCCCACGCAGAGCGTCACCGCGTCTGACCTCGGTGCCCAGGTCCGACGCCGGCTCCTGAGGCTCCGCCCGCCGGCCCCGGCCCGCCCCGGCCTGCTCCGGCGGGTCACGCTCCGCCCCGGAAAGACGCACATTGTGGGTTCTCAGCACCAGCAGTGAGGAGTACAAGAGAGGCAACGCGTCGCGCAGGGGAGGCACAGTGCAGCGGAACCACGCTCTGGTGGTCGGGGGTGTCGTGCTCCTGTCGATGACGGCCTGCGCCGGCGGGGTGGGCCTGGGCAGCCAGAAGACCACCACTGCACCAACGACCACCACGGCGCCGACGACCACGACCGGACCGGCCACGGCGGCCACGACAACCCGGGACAGCCCGACGAGCTCCACGACGTCGCCGACGAGCTCCAGCGCGCCTACCGACTGGGCGGACATCGTGGCCGACGTGCGACCGGCGGTGGTGCGCCTCGAGGTCGCTTCGTGCGACTCCCGCTGGATGGGAACGGGGTTCGTCGTCGGGCCGCACCAGATCATGACGGCTGCCCACGTGGCGATCGACGCGCAGACCATCAGCGTCCAGGGCGACGGATTCAACACCACGGCTGACGTGGTCGGGTTGGACCGTGGTTCGGACTCGGCCGTGCTCTGGTCGCCCGAGGAGCTCGAGCACCCCCTGGGGCTCGCCCCCGTCTCGCCCCAGCTGGCCGCTCCGGTCGCCCTGTTGGGCTTTCCCCAGGCGGTGAGCGACCTGCGGGTCACCCAGGGGATCGTGAGCGGACTCGGGGCGTCTGCGGACTACCCCGATGTCGACATCCACCTCGATCGCCTCATCGCCACCGACGCCGCCATCAACGGAGGCAACAGCGGCGGCCCGGCGATGGGTCGCGACGGGTCCGTCATCGGCCTCGTGACCGGGAAGCAGCTCTGGAACGTCCACGCCGACCCCGTCGAGGGCACCGGTTTCCTCGTGCCTGCGTCGCAGCTCGCCCCGCACCTGCGCGAGTGGCGTGGGCTGACACCGCCGGACGGTGGACGGGGGTGCGACGGTGACACCGAAGCACCCGAGGGCGACGGTGCCGTCCTGGACGTCACCGTGGTGCCGGACTCCCTCGAGGCCGGGGAGGTGGCCCGCTCACTCGTGGTACACGGTGAGAGCATCAACCACGGTGACTACGAGATCGCCTGGGAGCTGTTCACCCCGAAGATGAAACGCGACCTGGGAAGTCTGTCGAAGTGGGAGTCTGGCCTGGCGTCCTCCTACTGGACCGACCTCACCGTGGGCTCAGTGGAAGTCTCCGGCGATGCCGCCGTCGTCGAGGTCGCCCTCCGCACCGAGCAGGATGGCAAGGACGGCTACAAGGGCCAGAGCTGCTCCATCTACTCGCTGACCTACTCGATGGAGCGGCAAGGTGCCGGCTGGCTGATCGACCACGCCAGCAACGCCGCGGGCTCACCGCGGTCGTGCCCCTCCTGATGCCTATCAGCTGGGGTTGGACCGCCAGCGTCCACCGAGCCACAGTCCCCCGAGCAGCAGCAGCGCAGCCAGGGCAGCGAAGGCGACACTCACGTCGACCGACTGCTCCTGGGTGACGACGTGCTTGGGCAGGTCCTCCAGCACCCCCTGGAGCTGGTCGGCGTCGCTGGCCGTGAAGTACTCGCCGCCCGTGGTCTCGGCCACCGTGCGCAGGGCAGTCTCGTCGACGACGAGGAAGTTGCGTCCACCGGGGCCGATGCCGCTCAGGCCCTGGCCGGGGGCGTCGAACAAGCCGCCGCCGAGCTGCTCGCGGGTGCAGACCATCTGCGTCGGCTCGGTCGTCCCGAAACCGATCGGGTAGACGCGCACGCCTCGGGCGGCGGCCTGGGCAGCTGCGTCCTGCGGTGTCACCCCGCGGGTGTTGGCGCCATCGGTGAGCAGCACGATGATCTCGGGTGCGGTCCCCGGGGACTTCGGCGCGGGTGTCGGGTTGTCGGGTGTTCCCGGCGAGCCAGGCAGCCCGCCGGGGACTCCCGGCACCGTGCCCGAGGCGCTCGTGTCGGCCGGGGCGACGTCCGGGTTGATCTCGGCGATGGCATCGATCGACTTGAGGATGGCCGCCCCGATCGTCGTGCCCCGGCCCGTCGTCAAGCCGTCGACCGCCTTGCCCAGCTGGTCGTGGTCCGTCGTGGGCGCGACAGCCACCTGGGCGAACCCGGAGAACACCACGAGCCCGATGCGGGTCCGGTTGTCCTGCTTGTCGATGAAGGAGCGAACCGCGTCCTGGGCGGCGGCCAGCCGGTTGGGGCTGACGTCGGTGGCGCACATCGAGCCCGACACGTCCACGGCGAGGATGACCGCCGAGCTCGAGGTCGGCACCTGGGCCTGCACCTGCGGTCGAGCGGCGGCCGTCCCCAGCGCGGCCAGGGCGGCAAGCACCAGCGCGATCGGGACGTGCCGGCGCCAGCGGCGTTGCCTGGGCAGGGCCGCGCGGAGCAGGGCCACACTCGAGAACGCGACGGCGTCACGACGCCGCCGGCGCAGCTGCCACAGGTAGGCCGCGACCAGCAGGGGCACCGTCACGAGGGCGACGAGGGCGTAGGGGAGCGCGAACGACATCTAGACCACCCGTCCCGTGCGCAGCACCGATACGCCGGCACCGAGCAGCAGCAGGATCGCTGCAGCCGTGGCGAACCACGACGTCACCTCACGCTCCTGGGTGCGGGCGGTCCAGGCGAGGTCGATGGAGCTGTAGACCTTCGACAGGGAGGCGGCGTCGGCGGCCGCGTAGTAGGTGCCATCGGTCGTCTCGGAGATCTTGCGCAGCGAGTCCTCGTCCAGGGCCGTGGAGATCTGGAACCCGTCGACCTCGAGGACCGTGCCCTGGGGGCTGCCCACGCCGATCGTGTAGATCTTCACACCCGCGGTGGAGGCCAGGTCGGCCATCTCGAGCGGGTCGGGGTCGGTGGTGTTCTCCCCGTCGGAGAGCAGCACGATGGCGGCCGAGGCGTAGTAGCCGATCTGCATCGCGTCTCCCGCGCCGGGCTCGGCGCCCACCTCGATCGGCTTGCCGGCGATGGCGCTGAGCGACGACACGATGCCCCGGCCGACCGCGGTGGCGCCCTGCGGCGTCAAGCGGTCGATCGCCGCGAGCACCTCGGCACGGTCCTCGGTCGGCTGCTGTGACACGAGGGCGCTGTCGCCGAAGGCGACGACCCCGATCCGGATCGAGGTCGGCTGACGTTGGACGAAGGTGCGCGCGGCCGCTTTCGCCGCGTCGAGGCGCGTGGGCGCGATGTCCTTGGCGGCCATGCTCGTGGAGATGTCGACGGCCAGCATCACCGTCCCCTCGCGCCGCGGCTCGGCCACGGTCGCGGTCGGGCGGGCGAGCGAGACGAGCAGCACGGTGAGCGCCGCCAGCATCAGTACCGGGGCGAGGTGCCGCAGCCGGTCCCGTCGCGGACCGCGGGCGGCGCCCGCGCCGGATACCCCGACCGCGCCCGGTGCACCCCCTGCTCCCGGTATGCCGCCCACGGGCACCAACCCCATGTCGGCCAGCTCGCCGCGGCGGGTGTTCCGTCGCCGCTGCTGCGCGTGGTGGGCCATGACGAGCAGCGGTACGGCGACCAGCCCGAGCAGCATCCACGGCCAGGTGAACCTCATCGGGCCCGCCTCTTTCGCAGCTCGGAGATGCGCGACAGGGCCCGGACCAGGTCGTCGTCGGTGGCGACCGTGTGGATCTGGGTCCCGGCCCTGCGGGCGGCCGCCTCGAGGGACTCCTGGCGCTCGGCGGCGAGGCGGCGCAGGCGCTCGCGGAACACCGTGTCGTCGGTGTCGACGAAGATCTGCTCGCCGGTCTCGGAGTCCTCGACGTAGACCATCCCGACCGCGGGCAGCTCGGACTCGCGGGGGTCGACCACCTGGATGGCGACGACGTCGTGGCGACGGGCCAGCAACGACAGGTGCTTCTCCCACCCGGGCTGGGTGATGAAGTCGGAGACGATGACGAGCAGCGACCGGCGCCGCGCCAGCCCCAGGGCGGCGCGCAGCAGCACCGAGAGGTCGGTGGTCCCGGCGGGTGGGGGGGCACCGGTGGCCCTGGCCTTGCCCCACCGCCGCCGTCCGCCCGAGTCAGGAGGTGCGGGCGGGCCCGGTGGGGGACGCAGGAGGGCCGCGGCGATCCGCAGGACCTGGTTGCGGCCCTGCGCCGGCGGGATCGTCTCCACCTTGCCGTCGAACAGCGCGGCACCGATCCGGTTGCCGCCGCGCGCGAGCACGTGCGCGAGGGTCGTCGCGACCTCGGCCAGCACGAGCGACTTCTGCCGGTCGACGGGGCCGAACCCCATCGAGGCGGTGCGGTCGAGCAGGAGCCAGCAGGTGACCTCACGGTCCTCGATGTACTCACGCACGTAGGGCGTGTCCATCCGCGCGGTGACGTTCCAGTCGATGTGGCGCAGGTCGTCGCCGGGTGCGTACTCGCGCAGGTCGGTGAAGTCGACACCGGACCCGCGGAACAACGTCCGGTAGTCGCCCTGGAGCCGGCCGTCGAGCCGACGGACGACGCGCCACTCCAACCGCCGGAGCAGCCGCTCGGCGGTCAGGGGGGAGGCGGCGGCCTCCGGCTCGGTCAGCGTGGGCCGACGGTCCACGGCGCCTCGCTCTGCTGGGGTCTGCGCTCGCGCAGCGGGACGTCGGGCATCGAGACGGCGCGCAGGATCGGCTCGAGGAGGTCGTCCGGACCGATGCCGTCGGCGAGGGCTTCGTAGGACAGCACGAGACGGTGCCGCATCACGTCGAAGGCGAGGTCGCGGACGTCCTGGGGGCGGGCGAAGTCGCGGCCACGAAGGAAGGACAACGCCTTCCCGGCGAGGACGAGGTTGATCGACGCTCGCGGGCTCGCGCCGAACGACAGGTACTTGGCGAGCTCCGGCAGCCCCACCGACGCCGGGTTGCGGGTCGCGCCGACGAGGCGGACGGCATACTCGATGACCGCAGGGTCGACGTACACGGCGTCGGCCCGCTGCTGGTACTCCAGGAGCTGGCCGGGCTCGAGCACCCGCTGCGTCGGCTCGAGACGCGTGGTCATGCGCTCGACGACGACGAACTCCTCCGACGGCGTGGGGTAGCCGATCACGGTCTTGAGCATGAAGCGGTCGACCTGTGCCTCGGGGAGTGCGTAGGTGCCCTCGGACTCGATGGGGTTCTGGGTCGCCATGACGAGGAACGGGTCAGGCGCCTTGAAGGTCTCCCGCCCGATGGTGACCTGCCGCTCCTGCATCACCTCGAGCAGTGCGCTCTGCACCTTCGCCGGCGCACGGTTGATCTCGTCGGCGAGGACGAGGTTGGCGAACACCGGTCCGAGCGAGACCTGGAACTCCCCGTCCTTCTGGTTGTAGATCCGGGTGCCGATGACATCGGCAGGGACCAGGTCCGGGGTGAACTGGATGCGCTGGAACTGTCCGCCGATCGCCTCGGCTAGGGTCTTGACCGCCATCGTCTTGGCCAGGCCGGGGACCCCCTCGACGAGCAGGTGTCCACGAGCGAGCAGCGCCACGAGCATCCGCTCGACGAGCAGGTCCTGCCCGACGATCGTCTTCTTGACCTCGTACAGAGCCTGTTCCAGCGGGTGCTGCGGGCCGTCGGGCTGGTGACGGTGCGGGTCCATGGGCTCTCCTGGGCTGGCGACTGGGCTGGCGACTGGGCTGGCGACTGGGCTGGCTACTGGGCTGGCTACTGGGGCGGATACTGGGCTGGCGACTGGGCTGGCTACTGGGGCGGGCTGCCGGCGACGCCGCCGGCGGTGGCGATGGGAACGGCGAAGCCGATGCCCACGAAGAAGCTCTGCTCGGACGGGTTGGCCAGGCCGGTGACGATGCCGACCACCTGCCCGTCACGGTTGAGCAGCGGCCCTCCGGAGTTGCCGGGGTTCACCGCGGCGTCGAACTGGATCAGCCCCTCGAGCGTCTTGCCGGAGCTCACGCCGATCGAGCGGTCGAGTGCCGAGACGACACCGCCGCTGAGCGACTGGGTGAGGCCGAGCGGGTGGCCGAGAGGGAAGACCTCGTCGCCGACCTGGACCCCGCCGCCGAGGACCGCCGGGACGACGACCTGGGGCAGGCGGTCCGGGGCGAGGACCGCGGTGTCGCTCGCGGGTTCCTGCTCCTGGATCGAGGCGCTCGTCTGGGTGCCGTCGGCGAAGCGGACTCCGATCGTGTCGGCGCCGTCGACGACGTGCAGTGCGGTGAGGATGGTGCCCTGGGCGCTGACGACGACGCCTGCGCCAGTGCCGTGCTGGTCTGCGTTGTCGCCGACGCCGGTCGTGGTGATGGTGACCAGCGACGGCAGGGCGGTCTGGTAGGCCTTGGTCGCGTCGGTCGGAGCCTTGCGGGCAGCTTCCCGCGCGTCGGCGATCCCCTGGTCCACCTGCTCCTGCACCTGCGCCTGCGTCAACGGGGCCACATCGGGCCCGCGGCCGAGGGTGAACGCGGCCACGGCCACGGCGAGCAGCGCGACGACCGCCACGAGGGCGATCCAGCGACGGGACGCACGTGGACGCCCGGCAGGCGGAACCTCGTCGCCCACCGGTCCCGAGGAGGTGTCGACGACCAGCGGTGCAGGCACCCGGTCCACCTTCGCGAGGGTACGTCCGATCCGCGCGGGGCAACACCGACATCCGGCATTCACGGCAAACTCTCAGGGTCGGCGCCCCCGGCGCCTGACCGTTGCCGTCAGGGCCGGCGCCCCGTCGTAGATTGACGACCATGGACAACGTCGTCTCGTCGGTGGAGGAGCTGCGCGCCCAGCAGCTGGAACGGTTGCGCTGGAGCCTGCGGCACGCGTACGACAACATCGCCCACTACCGCAGGGCCTTCGACGCGGCGGGGGTGCACCCCGACGAGGTGCAGGAGCTCGGCGACCTGGCGCGTCTTCCGTTCACGGCCAAGGCCGACCTGCGCGACAACTACCCCTTCGGCATGTTCGCGGTGCCGCGCGAACAGGTGTCGCGGATCCACGCCTCGAGCGGCACCACCGGCAAGCCCACCGTGGTGGGCTACACCCGCCAGGACATCGACACCTGGGCCGAGGTGATGGCGCGCTCCATCGAGGCGGCGGGCGGGCGGCCCGGCGACATGGTCCACATCGCCTACGGCTACGGCCTCTTCACCGGTGGTATCGGCGCCCACTACGGCGCCGAGCGGCTCGGCTGCACGGTCGTGCCGGTGAGCGGGGGGATGACCGAGCGCCAGGTGCAGCTGATCCAGGACTTCCGGCCGCGGATCATCATGGTCACCCCGTCCTACTTCCTCGCGATCCTCGACGAGATGCAGGCCCAGGGCATCGACCCGAAGGACACGTCGCTGGAGATCGGGATCTTCGGCGCCGAGCCCTGGACCGAGCAGATGCGTGAGGAGGTGCAGCGCCGCAGCAACCTGCGGGCCGTCGACATCTACGGGCTCTCGGAGGTGATGGGACCCGGGGTGTCCCAGGAGTCGGGGCAGACGCAGGACGGGCTGCACATCTGGGAGGACCACTTCTACCCCGAGGTCGTCGACCCCGTGACGGGCGAGGTGCTGCCTGATGGACAGGAGGGCGAGCTCGTGTTCACGTCGTTGACCAAGCAGGCGATGCCCGTCGTCCGCTACCGCACCCGTGACCTGACCACCTTGCTACCGGGAACGGCCTACCCGCAGTTCCGCCGGATGGCCAGGATCACCGGGCGCAGCGACGACATGATGATCGTGCGCGGCGTCAACGTCTTCCCGTCCCAGGTCGAGGAGCAGCTGCTCGCGGTCGAGGGGCTCACCCCGCACTACCTCTGTGTCCTGACCCGCCCCGGCAGGCTCGACGAGCTGACGGTGCAGGTGGAGGCCGCCCAGGACGGCGACGAGACGAGCAGGTCGGCGATGGCGGCCCAGCTGCGCTCGCGGGTCAAGCACCATGTCGGGGTCACGATCGCGGTCGAGGTGCTCGCCCCGCACGCCCTCGAGCGCTCGCTCGGCAAGGCCAAGCGAATCAGCGACCAACGCCACCTGCGCTGACCGGGTGTGGGCGTTCGGTTTCGCCGTGAGCGAACGAGACCGCTGCGCGACCCGTAATCATGTAATCATCATTACATGACATCTGAGCCCACCACCACGCCCACGACAGCAACGTGGCTGGCCGAGCGCATCCCGCCCGACTGGTTCACCGGCCCGGTCGAGGTGACCCGTGACCGCGACGAGCTCATCGTCACCGGGTCCCTCCCCGAGCCCGATCGCGACACCGACGACAGCACCGGTCGGGATGCCGCCGTCCGCCTGCGCATCGCCTCCTTCCGCGAGGACACCCGCGAACGACGCATCGAGATCGCCAGCCAGCTCGAGCACCGCTCCGGACGCAAGGTCTCCTGGGGAGTGCGGGTCGGGGAGACCGAGGCGATGTTCACCCACCTTGCGGCGCCGGTGATGACCCGGCTGCGCCAGCCCGAGCGTCGCGTCCTCGACACCTTGGTCGAGGCGGGTGTGGCCAGGTCCCGCTCCGAGGCCCTCGCCTGGTGCGTGCGCCTCGTCGGCGACAACTCCGACAGCTGGCTCGCCGATCTCCGGACAGCGATGGAGCACGTCGACGAGGTCCGTCGAAAAGGCCCCGGCGCCACCGGGTGACCTCCGACCACTCCCGGGCCGCGTCCGCTCACGGCGAACATGAGCCGACCCGGCTCAGGGTGGGGAACAGGGCGGTACGCACGGGCGTTCCCCGAACAAGCGCCACGAGCAGGCCGTAAACCGTCCCGATCGGGTATCGGTCGGCGGAAGGGGCGCGCGGGGCACGTGTCGCACGGATACCATCGAGGGTGATCTCGATAGGCAGGAGCAGAAGAGATGTTTGAACGGTTCACCGACCGGGCCCGTCGGGTTGTGGTGCTCGCGCAGGAAGAGGCGCGCATGCTCAACCACAACTACATCGGCACGGAGCACATCCTGCTCGGCCTCATCCACGAGGGTGAAGGCGTCGCCTCCAAGGCTCTCGAGAGCCTCGGCATCTCGCTGGAGTCGGTTCGCGAGCAGGTCCAGGAGATCATCGGCCAGGGTCAGCAGGCCCCCAGCGGCCACATTCCCTTCACGCCCCGGGCGAAGAAGGTCCTCGAGCT
>JBDSKZ010000107.1:0-8298 GCA_039916625.1 Pedococcus sp. | reverse complement strand
GTCACCGAGCAGGTGTGGCACCCGATGCACTTGTCGAGGTTCATCACCATTGCCATCTGGGCCATGACCTTCATCAGTACGTCACGTCCTGGCTGCGCTTGCGGATGATGGTGACCTCGTCACGTTGGTTGCCGGTGGGGCCCAGGTAGTTGAAGGCGAACGTCAGCTGGGCATACCCCCCGATCAGGTGGGAGGGCTTCACGAGCAGCCGGGTCAACGAGTTGTGGATGCCTCCGCGCTTGCCGGAGGTCTCGGCCAACGGTACGTCGATCAGCCGGTCCTGGGCGTGGTACATGTACACCGTCCCCTCGGGCATCCGGTGCGAGACGATCGCCCGGGCCACCACGACGCCGTTACGGTTGACGGCCTCGATCCAGTCGTTGTCCTCGATGCCGACCTTGGCTGCGTCCCGGTCACTCATCCAGATGTTCTGGCCGCCTCGCGACAGGGAGAGCATGAAGAGGTTGTCCTGGTACTCCGAGTGGATCGACCACTTGTTGTGCGGGGTCAGGTACCGCACGGTCAGGCCCTCGACCTGGCCGGCCGATCCGTCGGACACGGTGCCGAGGGCGGGCTCCGCGAACAGCGCCGCCATGTTGAGCGGGGGTCGGTAGACGGGCAGGCCCTCGCCGAGCTCGGTCATCCAGTCGTGGTCGAGGTAGAAGTGCATCCGTCCGGTGAGGGTGTGCCAGGGCTTCTTGCGCTCCACGTTGATGGTGAAGGGGGAGTAGCGCCGCCCGCCGGTCTCCGAGCCCGACCACTCCGGTGAGGTGATCACCGGTACGGGCGGACCCTGGGTGTCGGCGAACGTGATCTGCTTGCCCTGGTGTTCCTCGGCGAGGTCGGCCAGCCGGACGCCGGTGCGCTTCTCGAGGGTCTTGAAGCCCTGCGTCGCCAGGTGTCCGTTGGTGGTCCCGGACATCGCGAGGATCGCCTCGCAGACGTTGACGTCCTTCTTCAGCGACGGCCGGCCGTCGGCCACTCCGCCCCGCACGGCGCCGTTCTTGGCCCGGAGGTAGTCGACCTGCTTGCCCAGCTCGAAGGTGACGCCCTTGGTGGTCGCACCGAGGGTGTCGACCAGTGGGCCGAGGGCGTTCATCTTCTCGGCGACTGCACCGTAGTCACGCTCGACCTCGACCAGCTTCGGCATCGTGACACCGGGGATCGGCTCGCACTCGCCCTTCTTCCAGTCGCGGACCACACCGTGCGGGTTGGCCATCGCGTCCGGGGTGTCGTGGGTGAGCGGCACCGCGACCACGTCCTTGCGGACACCGAGGTGGGTGGCGGCCAGCTCGCTGAACTTCTCGGCGATCGTCTGCCAGGCGTCCCAGTCGGTGCGGGTCTGCCACGGTGGCGCGATGGCGGGGTTGAAGGAGTGCACGAAGGGGTGCATGTCGGTGGTGTTGAGGTCGTGCTTCTCGTACCAGGTCGCGGCCGGGAGCACGACGTCGGAGAAGATCGTGGTGCTGGTCTGGCGGAAGTCGATCGTCATCAGCAGGTCGAGCTTGCCTTCCGGTGCCTGGTCCCGCCACGTCACGTCGACCGGACGCTGGCCCTCCGGTGTCTCGGTGGCGCGCACCGAGGATTCGGTGCCGAGCAGGTGCTTGAGGAAGTACTCGTTGCCCTTGCCGGACGAGCCGAGGAGGTTGGCTCGCCAGATCGACAGGATGCGCGGGTAGTTGCCGGGCGCGTCGGGGTCCTCCCCGGCGAAGTCGAGGTCGCCGGACTTGAGCTGTTCGACGACGTACTCGCCGACCGACTTGCCGGCCGCGGCTGCGTCGTCGCTGAGGTCGAGCGGGTTGCGGTCGAACGTGGGGTACGAGGGCATCCAACCCATCCGCGCGCTCTGGGCGATGACATCGGCAGTGGACCTCCCCGCGAGCTGGCCCTTGCCCGTGGTCGCGGAGAGCGTGTCGGCGCCGAAGTGGTCGTAACGGAACTGGTTGGTGTGCAGGTACCAGTACGCGGTCTGGATCATGTTGCGCGGCGGGCGGTTCCAGTCAAGCGCGTTGGCGATCTGGGTGTAGCCGGTGATTGGACGGACCTTCTCCTGGCCGACGTAGTGGGCCCAGCCGCCGCCGTTGACACCCTGGCAGCCCGTGAGGTTGGTGAGGGTGAGGAAGGCGCGGTAGATCGTGTCGGAGTGGAACCAGTGGTTGGTGCCGGCGCCCATCACGATCATCGACCGGCCCTTGGACTCTTCGGCGTTCTGGGCGAACTCCCGACCGATCCGGGCGGCCGTGGCGGCCGGCACCCCGGTGATGGCCTCCTGCCAGGCAGGGGTGTACGGCGCCTGCGCATCGTCGTACCCCTTGTTGCCACCGGTCGGCCAGGTCCCCGGCAGCGGCTGGCCGTGGTGCGAGCGGCCGACGCCGTACTGGGCCAGGAGGAGGTCGAAGACGGTCGTGACCAGGTGGCCCTCCACGCGACGGACCGGTACGCCACGGGGTAGGTCGGAGGCGGCACCGTCGGGGGTGTCGAAGCGCGGCATCCGGACGACCACCGACTCGGTCGCGGTGTCCAGGAGGGAGAGCACCGGGTCGACGTCGCCGAGGTCGAGGTTCCACCTACCCATACCTGCTTCGCCGTACCGGTGACCCAGGGATCCGTTCGGAACGACGGCCTCGTCGGTGCGGGAGTCGACGAGGACGGTCTTGAAGGCGGCGTTCTCGTCACCGCAGTGGTCCGGGAGGTCGGCGGCCGTGAGGAACTTGCCGGCGGTGTACCCACCGTCGGCCGACTCCTCGAGGCGCACCAGGTGCGGCAGGTCGGTGTAGGACTTCACGTACTGCATGAAGTACGGCGTCTGCCGGTCGACGAAGAACTCCTTGAGCACGACGTGGCCCATGGCCATCGCCAGCGCGGCGTCGGTCCCGGGCTTGGCCGGCAGCCACTCGTCCGCGAACTTGACGTTGTCGGCGTAGTCGGGGGCGACGGCGATGACCTTCTGACCCCGGTAACGGGCCTCGGGCATCCAGTGCGCGTCCGGCGTGCGGGTGACAGGGAGGTTGGAGCCCCACATGATGAGGTAGCCGGCGTTCCACCAGTCGCCGGACTCGGGGACGTCGGTCTGGTCGCCGAACACCTGCGGTGAGGCGACGGGGAGGTCGGCGTACCAGTCGTAGAAGCTCAGCATCGAGCCGCCGATGAGGTTCACGAACCGAGCCCCGGACGCGTGGGACACCATCGACATCGCCGGGATCGGCGAGAACCCTGCGACCCGGTCGGGGCCGTACTTCTTGATCGTGTGGACGTGTGCCGCGGCGACGATCTCGCTCGCCTCTTCCCAGGTGGCCCGGACCAGGCCGCCCTTCCCGCGTGCCGACTTGTACGCCTTGGCGCGCAACGGGTTCTCCACGATGTGCTCCCACGCCCTGACCGGGTCGCCGTCGTGCTGCGTCTTCGCCTCACGGAACATCTGGAGCAGGACGCCACGGATGTAGGGGTAGCGAACGCGGGTGGGGGAGTAGGTGTACCACGAGAACGCCGCCCCCCGTGGGCAACCACGGGGCTCGTACTCGGGAGAGTCCGGGCCGACCGAGGGGTAGTCGGTCTGCTGGGTCTCCCAGGTGATGATCCCGTCCTTGACATAGACCTTCCACGAGCAGGATCCCGTGCAGTTCACGCCGTGGGTGGACCGCACCACCTTGTCGTGGCTCCAGCGGTCGCGGTAGAAGTCGTCGGCCTCGCGCCCCCCGACGTTCGAGATGGTCCGCAGGTCGTCGGAGACGGTCCCCTTGGTGAAGAACCTCCTGCTGCGGACCATGGCCTCCGTGAAGGAGCCATCCATCCCGATGTCGGACGTGGACTTCTTGGGCGAAGGGGTCAACGAGGTTCCTGTCCTAGGGCGGCGGTTCGCCGGACGACGGTGACGGTCAGCAGCACGGCCAGCGCAGCGGTGACGCACAGCATCCACAGCCCGATGGCGTAGGACTCGGTGCGGCCGTAGACGTAGCCCATGATCAGCGGCGGGACGAACCCACCCAGACCCCCGGCGGCGCCGACGAGTCCGGTCACGCCACCGACGTGCGACGGTTCGGTGACCTTGGCGATGAGGGCGAAGGTGGCGCCGCTCCCCGAGCCGAGGGCGGCGGCCATGGCCAGGAAGGCGAGCGTGCCGATGCCCTGCAGCGGTGGTGTGCCTGCCGAGATGCCGGCGCACACGACGACGACCCCGAACCCGGCGGCCAGCACCGGGATCGAGCCCACCTTGTCAGCGAGCCAGCCCCCGACGGGCCGCATGATGACGGCGACGAGCACGAAGCCGGCCATCCGGTTGGCGGCGCTGTCCGGAGTGAGCTGGTGGGCGGTCTTGAGGTATGCCGGGAGGTAGACCGAGAAGGCGACGTACCCACCGAAGGCGACGGCGTAGAGGAGGCTGGCCTGCCACGTGATAGGGAGCCGGGCGTTGGCCGAGATCCGCGACGTCAGGGAGGTGGAGGGGACGACCCGGCCGGGGGCGTCCTGCAGGATCAGCCAGGCTGCGACGGCATACGCGGCAAGCACTGCGGCGGTGATGAGGAAGGGCGACCTCGCCCCCAGGTGGGTGGTGAGCTTGACGGTGGTCAGGGCGCTGATCGCGGTGCCGCCCATACCGGCGCCGAAGACGCCGATCGCGAGGCCGCGCTTCTCGGGTGGGAACCACGCGTTGACGAAGGGGACGCCGACGGCGAAGGCCGTGCCGGCGATCCCGAGGAAGAAGCCGCCCACCAGGAGCAGGGCGTATGAGTCGAGGGCGACGAAGGCGATGAACAGCGTCGGGAGGATGGTCACGCCGGAGATGACCGGAAACATGACCCGCCCGCCATACCTGTCGGTGAGCCCGCCCACGACGATGCGACCGAGGGAGCCCACGACGACCGGGACGGCGACGAGCAATGCGACATCGGACTCGGAAAGGGCGCCGAGGGTGCCGGTGGTCCGAAAGAGGGGACCGAGCGGGCTGATCAGCGCCCAGGCCCAGAAGTTCACTGCGAAGCCGATGGTGGCCATCGCCAGCATCAGCCAGGGCGACCTGGTTGCCGCCAGCCCATCCCCTCGAGGGTGGGCGTCGAGCTTCGTGGTGGCCTCGTGGGCCATGTCGGGTCTCCTCACTGACCCACCGGCGGTGGTGGTGCCATGCGAGAACAAGCACAGTGGAAACCGTGGACGTTGGTGAGGGCCAAAGGTCCCTACCCATCCGAACCGCTCGGCCACCCCCGTCCGCCATCTTGGCGCCGAGAGGGTGCGACGTCAGGGGTCGAGGCCGATGTCCTCGTTCCAGAGCTCCGGCTTCTGCGCGATCAGACGGTCCATGAGGGCTCGACACTCGTCGTCGTCAACGACGTCCACGCGGACCCCTCGCGACCGAAGCAGGTCCTCCGAGCTCTCGAAGGTTCGGTTCTCACCCACGACGATGCGCGGGATCTGGTAGAGCAGTGCGGTTCCCGCACACATCAGGCAGGGGGAGAGGGTGGTGTAGAGCACGCTTGCCCGGTAGGTCCGGGCAGTGAGGCGGCCGGCGTTCTCGAGGCAGTCGGTCTCACCGTGCCGGATGACGCTGCCTTGCTGCACGCGGCGGTTGCGCCCCACCGCGAGGAGCTCCTCCCCGTGCACGAGGGCAGCCCCGATGGGGATGCCGCCCTCTGACCAACCGATCCGCGCCTGGTCGACGGCCAGGGCCAACCAGCGCCGATCCTGCTCCATGACGTCACTCACCGGGTCTCCTGTCGTTCGTTCCGTCGCAGCAGCGTGCCACCACTCACCCACCGCTGCCACCGCTGGTCTGCGATGTCATCGCTGGTCACCGATCCGGCGGCGGGCAGCCTCGAGCTCCACCGCAAGAGCCAGGGCACCCCATCGACTGCTGCCTGGCTGGGGGTTGCCCAGGGCCAGCAGGATCCGGTCCAGTCGCTGGTAGAGGCTCTGGCGCTGCAGGTGCAGGGCTGCGGCGGTGTCGGTCTTGTGGCCCGAGTGTCGTAGGTACATTGCCAAGGTCTCGAAGAGCTGGCCACCGCGTCGTCGGTCCAGGTCGAGCAGATCGCCCAGCTGTTCCTCGATGAAGGAAGCGACGAGCTGGGGCCGGTTGAGCGCGACGAGCAGCCGGGGAACCCCCAGGGCCACCGCGTCGACCACCACCTCGCGGGTGTCCTCGGCCAGGTCCAGCGCCGCCTCGGCCTCGGCGAAGCAGTGGCCGATGTCCGTCAACCCCCGGGCGCCCGGGCCGACCGCCACCTTGACCTGCGGCGGGAGCGGGACGTCTCGTAGGTCCGCGATGATGCCCTCTCGCGCGGCGCTCAGGGTAGTGCCGTCCAGCCGCAGCGCGATGACCGACAAGTAGGAGTCGTGGTCGATCTGGCTGATCGCGGTGCGCCCGCCGCGGCTGACGGCGGCCTCGATCCCGGCTGTCAGTCTCTGGCCCGGTCCGATTCTGGCGACCGTGCACACCCAGGCGTCGTGCGCGTTGATCCCCAGCCGGGTCGCGAGCTCGACGAACCGTCTCGGGGATCGTCCGCCGGACACTGCCAAGCCCAGGAGCTCGTGGGCGTCTCGCTCGAGCCGGGACAGTGGCCGAGACCGGAGCAGGGCGAGGCCGAGCGCTTCCGGTGCGCGATCCCGAGCGGCGTCGAGCAGCAGCAGGTCGGCTCCAGGTCGTGGTTTGAGGGTGAGCAGGGCGACGGTCACACCCGCGCTGCTCACGGGCGCCACGATCGGGTGGTCCTGGGCCGAGGTCAAGGAGCCTTCGAGGTCAGCCCTCGCCTCAGCGATGACTTCCCCGTTCGGCGCAGACAGGGTCGCGTCGGCCTCGACCTCTGCGGCGAGGATGTCCATCAGCTGTCCGACCTCGGCACCATCGGCGAGACCTGCGGCCAAGGCGTGCGAGACCCGGTCCGCCAGCTGCAGGCGGCGCACCGACTCGTTCACGAGCAGCCCGTTGATCGACTGTGTCACCTCGACGAACCGGACCACCTTGCGCAGCTCGATCAGGGGCAGGTGTTGCCGCTCGGCCTCCTCGACCATCTCCGGGGGCACCGTGGGCAGCCGCCCCCCCGTCTCGATCGCGATGCCCGCGACCTGCCGCGCTGCCAGCTCCTGGATGTAGGCGACCCGCTGCTCCCGTGCGGCGGTCGCCAGGCTCACCCCGCCCACGAGCAGCAGCTCTCCGCCACGCAGCAGGCTGGCGATGTCGAGCACCTCGCTGGTGTGCACCCAGGTCACGAGCCGTCCCAGCCGGGTCCGCCCGGCGAGGACGCGAGGATCTGCGGCCGTGACGGTGGGGTCCTTGAGGACGTCGCGGAGCGGCATCGGCATGACGTTTCGTCCATCCAGATAGACCGTTGACTGTCGAAATGTATCTTGTCTTAGCCCGGCAGGGAAGGTCACGCTGTGCGGTAACACCCGGCCATGAATGGAGGCGCAGATGAGCTCTGCGGAACAGTCCCACATCATCTACGAGGTCGAGCAGGTCCTCCAGCCGATCCCCGAGGAAGCACGTACCCACAGCGTGTCCGGCCAGTTCTGGATCTGGTGCGGCGCGAACATCGCGCCGATCAACTGGGTGCTCGGCGCCCTGGGAATCGCGCTCGGCCTCGGCCTGCGCGACACCCTCATCGTCCTCGTCCTCGGCAACCTCATCGGGATGGCCCTCTTCGGCCTCTTCGTGCTGATGGGCCAGCGCACCGGCGTCACCGGGATGGTGCTGTCACGGGCCGCCTTCGGTCGCCGCGGCGCCTACCTGCCTGCCACCATCCAAGCGGCTCTGGCCGTTGGTTGGTGCGCGGTCAACACGTGGATCATCCTCGACCTCGTCATGGCGCTGCTGGGCAAGATCGGGGTCGTGGACGCCGAGGCGACCAACTATGCGTGGAAGATCGGTGTGGCCGCCCTCATCATGGGCATCCAGGTCGCGATCTCCTGGGCCGGGTACCGCACCATCGCAGCGTTCGAGCGCTGGACCGTGCCGCCCACCATCGTCGTACTGGTCGCGATGTCGATCGCGGCCTGGTTCTTTCTTGACATCGACTGGGGCTACGCCGGCCCGGCGGGTCAGATCCTCACCGGCAGCGAGCGCTGGGTCGTGATGTCCGGAGTCATGACGGCGATCGGAATCGGTTGGGGCATCACGTGGTTCACGTATGCCGCGGACTACTCCCGTTTCGTCAGCCGGACCATGTCGCGGCGCAAGCTCTACCTCGCCAGCGTGCTCGGCCAGTTCATCCCGGTGGTCTGGCTGGGTGTCCTCGGCGCCACCCTCGCCACCAAGAACGGCAAGGTCGACCCGGGCGCGCTCGTCGTCGACAACTTCGGCGCCCTCGCCAT
>JBDSKZ010000106.1:0-33209 GCA_039916625.1 Pedococcus sp. | reverse complement strand
GCGGACGGGCCCGGGCGACACACTCAGAACGGCGTTGGCGACGATGCCCACGGGGTGAAGGGGCTTGCCGCGCCTGGCGAAGGCGACCGCGGCGAGAACCAGACCCAACCCCGCCCCTGCGACCCCGGCAGCGCCCACCACGAGGGAAAGTCGGGGCGAACGGGTCAGTAGCTGCTTCATATGGCCTCCAGGATCGCCTTGAGCCGCGCCAGGTCCTTGGTCGTGGCCCGCCTCATCGCGCGCTCCATCATCGGCGCCGCGACTCGCGAGAAGCCTGAGGGGTTGCCCCGGTTGTGCAGCGTCATCCGCGTGGCGCCGTCCCCCACCGGCTCCCAGGTGTAGGTCGTCTCCATGGGGAACGCGCCGTCAGCCGTACGCATCACCAGCCGGCGCTCGGGTTCGAGCTCGACCACCTCATAGGTGTAGGCGAGGCGCCGCCCGAGGAACCGGGCGACGAAGTCCAGCTGGGAGCCGACGGCCACCGGCGGCGGCGTCCTCCACTCCACCGACTTGATGTTGACGTACCAGCGCGGAGCCCTCGCCGGGTCCCCGGCGAAGGCCGCGACGACAGCCGGGGGTCGGTCGATCGTGCACTCCACCTGGACATCGACGCTCATGGTCACCATCTTCGCGCAGTCACTCACTGTGCCGAGAGATGCAGCAGGTCGGCGGCGGCGCCCCGCGGCCGCTGGTTGGGGTTCCACACCGCGCGCAAGGTGCGCGGCATGGCGAGGTCGCGCACCGGGATGCGGACCAGCCGGCCTGTCGCGAGGTCGTCCTCCACGGCGAGCGAGGACAAGATCGTCGGCACGCTCATGGTGCGGACGGCGTCGCGCACGGCAGCGGTGGAGTGCAACGTATGCAGCGGCGATGCATGCCCGGGCATCGCCTCCTCCACGTGGGTGCGGGTGCCGGACCCGTCCTCGCGCAGGACCAGCCGTTCGCTGGACAGCTCGGCGCGGTCGATGCCGCGCCGTCGACGCGCCCATGGGTGGTCGGGAGGTGTGACGACGATGAGCTCGTCCCGGGCGACGGTCTTGGAGCGAAGCCCTCGCGGGATGCGCGGCGTCTCGACGTAGCCCAGGTCCACCTCGCCCTTGGCGACGGCGTCGAGCACTCCCTGGGAGTTGCCCAGGACCACCTCAAGAGCGACATCGGGGTGCACCCGTCGCAGCTGGCTGGCCCACAGCGGCAGGAGCGCCTCGGAGACGGTGTTGCTCGCCGCCACGACGACTCTGCGACCTGTCCCTCGCAGTCCCTGGACACCGTCCTGCAGCTCACCGGCCGCGTCGAGGACCTGCTGGGCCCACGTCAGCACGAGCTGCCCCTGTCCGGTGGCTCTGACACCGCTGGTCGACCTCTCCAGCACCACGACCCCGAGCAGCCCCTCGGCCGCCGTGATCCGGGCGCTCACCGCTTGCTGGCTGACCTCGAGGCGTCGGGCCGCCGCGCCCATGCTGCCGTAGGCCGCCGCCGTGGTGAGGGCCGCCAGCTGGTCCAGGGAAGGGACATGGTGCAGGGAGGACACCTTCGGCAGCATACCAAGGTCACAACGTCTCGTTGTGGCCGAACACCGAGGGGACGGGTACCGGTCCACGACCGCGCCCGCGAGGCTGGACCCATGTCGATCTCCAGTCCCACGGTGTCTGCCCCGGCTCGGGTTGCCCCGGCTCGGGTTGTCCCGGATCTTGTTGAGCCGGAACGGGTTGCGCCGCAACCACCGGTGACCCAGCGTGCCGGAGGCGCCCGGACCGCACTGCCGCCGGCAGGGCCGGTCTGGTTCGGCTCGGTGATGGGCACGGGGATCCTGGCCACCCTGCTGGGTCGCGAGGCGTCGCACTCGACGGCCCTGCTGGTCCCCGCGACCGCGCTGCTCGCTGTCGGAGTCCTGCTCCTGCTCGGCCTCACCGCTGGGTTCGCCGCTCGCGTCGTCCGCGACCGGGCAGCGTTCACCTCGACCCTGCGGGACCTGGCCGTCCTGCCGACGTGGGGCACCGTGGCCATGGGCATCCTCTCGATCGGGTCGGCGGCGATGACCGTCCTGCCGCAGCTCGGAGCCCGGTCCTCCACCGGTGGACCCGCCGGATGGGTGGTGGCCATCGGCGCCGGGCTCTGGGTCACCGGCACGACACTGGGGGTGGTCACTGCGTTCGGGTTCGGCGCCGTCGTCCTCGGGCGCAGAGTCGGCTCCCCGGTCCCCGCGTGGGGCCTGCCGATCGTCCCACCGATGGTGTCGGCCACCACCGGTGCCGCGCTGGTCCCCCAGCTGCACACGCCCATCGCCCAGCTGACCATGCTCGCGGCCACGGTCGCCTGCTTCTTCCTCTCCCTCTTCCTCGGCGGCCTGGTCTTCGCGATCTCCTACCACCACCACTGGCGGGTCTCGACGCTGCCGATCTCGGCGTCCGCCTCGGCGTGGATCCCCCTGGGCGTCGTAGGGCAGTCGATGGCCGCCGCCCAGGTCATCGCCGCCCAGAGCGCGCCACTGCTCACCCCGATGACAGCGGCGGCCGCGCACGACCTGGCAGACGCCTACGGCTACGTCATGCTCGCGCTCAGCCTGCCTGTCATGGCGTATGCCGTGTCCATGACGGTTCGCGGGTTCCGGGCACGCATGCCGTTCACCCCCGGTTGGTGGGCGCTCACCTTCCCCCTGGGCACCTTGGCGCTGGGCACGCGGATGTTGGGGGACTCCTCGGGCCACGCACTCGTCGGCGACGTGGGCCTCGCGGCCATCGCGGTCCTGGGTGCCACCTGGCTGCTGTGTGCCAGCGCATCGCTGCGGGCCGTCGTGCCCGTCAACACCCCACGAAGCGGGGGTTGTTCGGGGAAACCGAGGTCTACCTGACCCGTGTCGCGGAACAACACCCGCTTTGCCGGGGGTGTCTCGCGGACGTCAGGAGGAGTCGGGCCGGAGCTCTCCGCGCAGGGTGTCCAGGACGTCCCTCAGGCCGGCCGCCGCCGGCCCCGGCCTGTCGAGCGAGTCCTCGAGCGCGAGCTCGATCTCGCGAGCCAGGCGGGAGGCCTCGTCGTAACCGAACGTGCCAGCCGCTCCGGCGACGGAGTGGGCGACGGCGCGGCCGGTTTCGACGACCTCACGAGGAGCCCCGTGGGCCAGCGCCGGCTCGATCTGGTCGGTCCGCGCCAGGTTGGTCGCGCGAGCGCGCTCGCGCATCCGTGCCCAGACGTCCGGGTCGTCGGTCATGCGTGCCATCCTGACCTTCCCATACTGTCCTCCGAAGAACGGGTCATGCGGTCCACCCGAGCATCGTGCTGAGCTGCGCGGGCAAGGTCATCGGGTCGAACGGCTTGGCGAGCACTCCGACGACGGGCAGCCCTGCCTTCTGGGCGTCCTCGACGGCCTGCGCCTTCGCGGTGAGCAGCACGACAGGAATGTGGCTGGTCGCGGGATTGAGGGAGATCAGGACGGCTGCGGTCGACCCGTCCATGCCGGGCATCATGACGTCCATGACCACCGCGTCGGGCAGGTCGCGGACGCAACGGTCCAGCGCCTCCTGACCACCCGTGGCCGTGGTGACCTCCCAGCCTCCGACCATCGACAGGCTCATCTCCGCGACCTCCAGGATCAGCTCGTCGTCGTCGACCACCAGGACGCGTCGCGGGCCACGCGGCGACGACGCGGGGCTCAGGAGGGAGGAGGGAGCGACCCCCGGGCGGTGACACGGCATGGCGACATGGTGCATCAAACCGAGGCCGCCGGTGGCACCTGCACGCAAGATCCTGTCCATAGGGCCGACTCAGGTCTCCGCACTACGGGCTGACAAGCAGGGCGGAGTTCGCCCAAACCGGATGTTTGCGACACTCCCCCTCGTACGCTCCTCGTGTTGGTCACCTGTCACGGATGACAAGACCACGCACCAGGGGGAATGTCATGACCGCAGGAGTAGGGCCCTTCACGCAGTGGTCCGAGCGTCCTGTCCTTGTCCAGCCCGAGGACAAGGCAGCTCTGGTCCACCGCCTCGGTGTGGTCGTGTACGTGGCCGAGCCCGGACTCGACGGCCCTTTCCTGCACATCAGCCCGGCTGTCACCGCCATGGTCGGCCTGACCCCGGAAGCCCTCCTCGCCGAGCCCGACCTGTGGTGGCGCCACGTGCACCCCGAGGACCGCGACGGCGCGCTCGCCCGCGAGTCGCGGTTGCAGCTCGACGGTCGGGTGCGCTCGGAGTACCGCATGATCCGCCCCGACCGGCGAGTCGTCTGGCTCGTCGACGACGCCGCGATGGCGCTGACGCCTGACGGGCTGTTGGTCCAGGACGGCTTCCTGGTCGACGTCACGGAGCAGAAGCGGGCCGAGCTCATGCTCGCGACCCAGGCCGAGCTCGTGGAGGCGCTGTCGGGACCCACCGACCTCTCCATGGTCCTCGCCGGACTTGCGCGCGGGGTGATGGGTATGGCGTCGGGCAGCCATTGCGTGATCGCCGTCCACGGGCTGCGTCCCGTGGTGGAACCAGCCACGTCCGAGGACGCCACAGCCGAGGTCGACCCGACGACCGGGGCAACACCCGACACCGCGACAGCACTTTCCGCTGACGTGAGCTCTGCGGATGGTCTGCAGCTCGGCATCGTCACCCTGCACTACCCGCCCGGGACCCCGCCCCCACCCGGGGACCTCGGCCTTCCCGAGTGGGCTGCCCGTCTGGCTGCCCTCGCGGTCACCCGGGCCGGCGAGCGCGAACGAGCCGCGACCTCCCGTTCACTGCTGGCCGCCACGCTCGAGTCCACCGTCGACGGGATCCTCGTGGTCGACCGCGTCGGCCACATCGTCGGCCACAACGCGCGCTTCGCGGCGATGTGGCGCATCGACCGGTGGCTGCTGACCAGCGGCGACGACGCTGCCGTGATCAGCTCGGTCCTGGAGCAGCTCGTGGACCCCGATGGCTTCGCCGCGCAGATCCGCCACCTGTACGACCACCCCGAGCAGACGAGCTTCGACGAGCTGACCTTCCACGACGGTCGGGTCTACGAGCGCTACTCGCAACCGCAGAGGGTCGACGGCCAGACCATGGGGAGGGTGTGGAGCTTTCGCGACGTCTCCGACGAACGTCGTCTGCAGGCCGACCTGCGGCACAGCGAGGCCAACCTCGACATGCTCGTCAGCCAGGTGCGCGACTACGCCATCCTCAACCTCGACTCCCACGGCCACGTGATCACCTGGACGGTGGGTGCAGTGCGAATCCACGGGTTCACCGAGGACCAGATCCTCGGTCGCTCCCATGCCGCGTTCTACCCTCCGGAGGATGTCGCCGCCGGCCGCCCCTGGCAGCTGCTGGAAGAAGCCCGGTCCGAGGGCCGCGCCACGGATGAAGGCTGGCGGGTTCGCCCGGACGGATCGCGCTTCTGGGCCAGCGTCGTGCTCACCGCCCTGCACGACGAGACCGGCGCCCTTCGCGGCTTCGGCAAGGTCACCCAGGACATCACCGAGCGCCGCGACGCCGAGCTGGCCCTGGCCCGCCAGGCCCGCACCCTGGAGCTGCTCGGCACCGTGGCCACCGCGTCCAACGCCGCCTCCAGCGTGGAGGACGCGCTCAAGGCGACGCTCGGGGCGTTCTGCGACTACGGCGGGTGGGAGCTGGCCCACGCCTACCTCGCCGACCACGACACCGGCATCCTTCAGCACTCGGAGTGGCATTCGGTCATCCCCGGCTCGTCCGCCGAGTTCCGAGCCCGGACCGAGGTGCTGCCCGTCGCCGACCTCGGCCTCCCCCGCACCGTGTTCGAAGCAGCCACCCCGCAGTGGGTCGACCGACTCGACGAACGCGCTCAGCTGGGACGAGCGATCCAGGGCTCCGCGGCCGGCCTGGTGTCAGGCTGCGCCTTCCCGCTGATGATCCGCGAGGAGCCCGTGGGAGTCCTGGAGTTCTTCAGCACCGAGGTGCGAGAGCTCGACAGCGCGACGATCCAGATCATGCGCCACCTCGGCACCCAGCTCGGGCGCGTCGTCGAGCGGGCTCGGGCAGAGCACCACCTGGCCCGGCACGCGCTGGAGCTCCGCCGTCTTTCCAAGCGGCTGGAGACGGTCCTCAACTCGGCTGGGGAAGGTATCTACGGTGTCGACCAGACCGACCACGTGACCTTCATCAACGAGGCCGGTGCCGCCCTCGTGGGCCGGCGTCGCGACGAGATCATCGGCAAGACGGTGGACAGCGTGCTGCCGGCCGAGGTGGACACCGCTCCCCGCCGCATCCCCACGGGGAGCCAGCCCGGCGCCGTACGGCCGTCGCAGGAGGCCCCGACGCACTCCCCTGCCCACTCCCCTGCCCACTCCCCTGCCCACTCCGCTGCCGGCTCCCCCGTGCCCCTGGTCACCCGTGTCCTCGGCAGGCACACCCGCGCCGACGGCACGTCCTTCGACTCCGAGTGGATCTCCGCGCCCATCGTCAGCGAGGGCGTCGAGAGCGGCGCCGTCGTGGTGTTCCGGGACGTGAGTGAGCAGCGCGCGGTGGAGCGGATGAAGGACCAGTTCCTCGCCGTGGTGAGCCACGAGCTGCGTACGCCGCTCACCTCCATCCGTGGTGCGCTGGGCCTGCTGGGTGGTGGCGCCGCCGGCGAGCTGCCCGTCGCGGCCGCGCGCATGGTCGACCTCGCCACCGTGAGCACGAACCGGCTGATCCGCCTCGTGACCGACATCCTCGACATCGAGCGCCTCGCAGCCGGGCAGATGACGCTCTACCCCCAGCACGCCGACACGGCCGCCCTGATGGCTGCCAGCCTGCAGGACACCGCGGCATTCGTGGCCGAGCGACGGGTCCGCATCGATGTCGAGGGGCGGGGGGCCCGGGTGGTGGCCGACCCCGACCGCGCGATCCAGGTGCTGACCAACCTCATCACGAACGCCGTGAAGTTCTCCGACCCCGGCTCGGTGGTCGAGGTCAGCACCCGCGAGATCGGCCGCCAGCTCTGCTTCGAGGTGCGGGACCACGGTCCGGGACTGCCGCCGGACCAGCTCGAGATCATCTTCGAGCCGTTCCGGCAGGCTGACGCCTCCGACACCCGCCGCCACGGGGGCACCGGTCTGGGGCTGGCGATCTGCCGTGGGCTCGTGGAGCAGCACGGCGGTCGCATCTGGGCCGGGAACCACGCCGGTGGCGGCGCCCAGTTCGCCTTCACCCTGCCGCTGGCCCCCGCCGAAGGGACGACTTCGAGCGTGGAACCACGCTCGACGAGCACCGATGCGTGAAGATCCTCCTGTGCAGCACGACGACCTCCGCAACCACGACCCAGGGGACCTGGGTCGATGGCTCGTCCAGGCCTCGCCCGACGGGCTGTGGGTGTTCGACGCCCAGGGGATGACCGTGTTCGCCAACGACCGGCTCGCACAGCTGCTCAAGCGCACTTCGGCGCAGATGGTTCGGCTGTCGGTCTTCGACTGCATGGACGAGCAGGGCAAGCAGGACCTGTCCGGTCACCTCGCGCAGCTCGCCACGACCAGGATCCCCGGCAGCAACCTGGAGTGCCGCTTCCTGTGCGGCGACGGCTCCGACATCTGGGCACTCGTCAGCCACACCCCCATCCACGACGACCACGGTGACCACGTCGGGTGGTTGCACCGGGTGACGGAGTACAGCGAGCAGCGCAAGCTCCTCGACGCCCACCAGCACCGGGGGCAGCAGCTCGCCGAGGCCCAGCGCATCGCCAGGATCGGCAGCTGGGAGTGGGACGTCCAACAAGACCGGGTGACGTGGTCCGACGAGCTCTACCGGATCTACCACGTCGACCGGGGCACGGTGCTCGTGCCCGACTACCAGTCGTTCCTCGACCGGTTGCACCCTGACGACCGGGACCGCGTCCGCGCCCTGGTCGGCGCGGCCCTGGGTGGGACCGACGCGTTCGAGTTCGACGCCCGCGCGATGCAGCCGGACGGGTCGATCATGTGGATCCGGGGCCGCGGGCAGGTGACCCGGAACGCCATGGGTGAGGTGACACGGGTGGGTGGCACGTCCCAGGACATCACCGCGACCAAGGACGCTGAGCTGTCCCTGGCCCTGTTGTCGGCCATGGCCACGACCGCCAACCAGGCCTCCCGGCTCGTCGACGTCGTCCCCACCATCCTCTCGGACGTCGTGACCCACACCGGGTGGCGACCGGTGGCGGCCTGGCTGGTCGACGAGCAGGGCACGCTGCGCCCCGTGGACGTGCCGCTGCGCCCCGTCCCCCAGCAGGACCGCGTCGAGGTCCTGCGCCTGACCGACGAGGCCGTCCGGGACCGGCAGCCGACGCTTTCCCGGACCACCAGGGGCACCACCCTCGTTGCCGCCCCGATCGTCGCCGAGGGTCGCGCCACCTGTGTCTTCGTCCTGGACACCCGCACCCAGGCGCCACCTTCGGACAGTGACTGGGCCACCGTCAACCAGGCCTCCGCGTTGTTCGCCCGGGTCGCCGAACGCGAGCTGGCCCGTGAGCGGTTGGCTGCGGCCCGCGACGACGCGATGGCCGCCTCGGTGGCCAAGTCCCAGTTCCTCGCGACGATGAGCCACGAGATCCGGACCCCGCTCAACGGCGTCATCGGCCTCTCCGAGCTGCTCAACCGCACCGAGCTCACCGACCGCCAGCGACACCTGACCGACGGGATCGACAGCGCCGGTCGCCAGCTCCTCGCCCTGGTCAACGACATCCTCGACCTGTCCAAGATCGAAGCAGGACGCCTCGACCTGGAGCAGGTCGACTTCGACCCGTGCTCGGTCATCGAACAGAGCAGCACCATCGTCGCCGAGCAGGCGCGGCGCAAGTCCCTCGAGCTCGTCGTCTCGTGCCAGCCCGACCTGCCCACTGCCGTCTGCGGCGACCCCCTCCGCTTCGGCCAGGTCATCGCCAACCTCACCGCCAACGCCGTGAAGTTCACCGCCCACGGCGAGGTCGTGGTCCGCGCCTCGCTCGAGCGGGGCGCACCGGCCGACTCGGTCTGGCTGCGCGTCGAGGTGAGTGACACCGGAGACGGCCTGACGCCCGAGGTGCAGAGCCGTCTGTTCACTGCCTTCTCGCAAGGAGACACGTCGACGACCCGCGAGTATGGCGGTACCGGCCTCGGCCTGGCCATCTGCCGGGAGATCGTCACCGCCATGGGTGGTGAGATCGGGGTCACCAGCACGCGCGGCCGAGGAAGCACGTTCTGGTTCACCGCGCCGTTCACCCCAGTGGCCAACCCTCCCGAGCCAGCAGCGTCGAGCACGTCCATCGTGTCCGGCCTGAGGGTGCTGGTGATCGAAGACAACGAGACCAACCGCTTCATCCTCCAGGAGCAGCTCGGCTCGTGGAAGGTCGACACCTCGTTGGCTGCCTCCGGCGTCGAGGGCCTGCGCCTGCTCGACGAGGCCGAGCACCGCGGCACCCCGTTCGACATCCTGCTGCTCGACTACCTCATGCCGGGGGTCAACGGCGAGCAGTTCGCGCGCCTGGTGCGTGGCGACGGCCGCTTCGCCGACACCGCGATCATCCTGCTCAGCTCGTCCATGGACCTCGACGCCAGCACCCTCACCGAGGCCGGGATAGACCTCGCCCTGACCAAGCCGGTGTTCGCCTCCAGCCTGTTCGACAGCCTCGCGACCGTGGCAGCCTCGAGGTCGGCATCGATGGGCTCGGACCCCGCGCGCAGACAGGCGACTCCGACGCTGACTGTGCCGGCCGGACCCGCCGGCCGCCTCGGCCGGGTCCTCGTCGTCGAGGACAACGCGGTCAACCAGATGGTCGCCGTGGGCATCCTCGAGAGCCTCGGGTACGCCGCCACGCTCGCCGAGAACGGCGTGCTCGGCGTGGCCTCCTTCGTGGCGGACCCCACCGGCTACGACGCCATCCTGATGGACTGCCAGATGCCGCAGATGGACGGGTACGAGGCCACCCGCGCCATCCGTTCCGACGAGGTGAACGGCTCGCGGGTGCCCATCATCGCGATGACGGCCGCAGCGATCGCCGGCGAACGCGAACGCTGCCTGCTTGCCGGCATGGACGACTTCCTGACCAAGCCCGTGGACGTCGCCCTCCTGCAGTCGACCCTGGCTCGATGGGTCCAGTCCCGACCCGACGAGGCCAGCAGCGTGCAGCAGGGGCCCCTGGCGGCTGTCCCCTCCGACCTCGCGGACGGGGCCTCCCTCGAGGGGCTCGACCGCGACCGCCTCGGGGAGCTGCTCGCGCTCACCCCGGGCGACCCCTCGATGCTGCTGCGCTTCATCGAACGGTTCGGCACGACCTCGAGCCAGACGCTGGAAGCGCTGGTACAGGCCCGCGACGCCGGTGAGGCCCTGGCGATGGGCCGGGCCGCGCACAGCCTCAAGGGCAGCTCTGCCAACCTGGGCGCGATCGCGCTGACCGCCCTCTGCCAACAGGTCGAGGACCTCGGCGACCGCGGAGAGCTGGCCGACGACCAGGCGCTGCACGGCCTCGCCCGGGAGCGTGACCGGGCCGTATCGGCCCTGGGACGCCTTGCTGTCGAGCTCCGTCGCGGTGGCTGAGGACGGCCGCGCGCAGGAGGCACGCCGAAGCCCTCCGTCGTGGGACCTGAGGACACGCAGGCGCCGCGACAGAGGGCAGGCTTGTTCGGTGGGAGGTCGTGCGCGGTACAGGTGGCGGGAGGGGCAGGTGTCGGTGGGGAGAAGTCCTTCGGATCGAGCCGGAGCGACCCGACTGGCGCTCCTGCTCGGTCAGATCGCTTCGACGTCCCACCGCTGCGCGGGGGCGGCGAGGTACCCGCCACTGCGGGCGCCGAGCGCCAGCCGCCGGCGCAGCTCACCCATGAGCTCGTCGTTGGACGCGAGGAGCAGCGTCTCGGTGGGGCCCAGGGGGGCCATCACCTGCAGGCCGCAGCCCTCGGCGGCGCGCAGGACGACCTCACGCACCGGCATCGAGAAGGCGCGAGCGAGCGCCAGGGTGTCGTCGGTGTCGGGCGAGCCCGGCAGGACGTGGGAGTCCAGGATCGTCGCGATCGTCCACTCGTCGATCCCCGTGCGCTCGGACAGGACCGCGCGGCTCCAGTCGAGAAGGTCCATCTGTTCCTGGACGAAGGCACCGAGGCTGTTGATCACTGCGAACTCCCTAGAAATCACGTGCATGAGCGACGTGCGTAAGTTACGTCCTGATCGAACACGCTGTGGGCATGCCAGCGGTATGGACTTTGCCAATACTTGAACGAGATGTCGTCCGTTCGGCCCCCCGCTCCTAGTCCCAACTCCCGGATCGCGTCGGCCCGGACGCTTCGTCCCCCTTTGCCCCGGCTCGCCCGACTAGTCCCTGCGGTAGCCCGGGGTGAGCGAGAACCGCGGCACCGCGGCAGGGTGGACCGCGGAGCCGGCCCGGGCGGCGTACGTATGGCGCGCGGCCAGGTGGGGGTCCTCGCGGGCCTCCTCGAGGGTGAGCACCGGGGCCACGCAGGCGTCGACGTCGGCGAACACCTCGACCCATGCCGATCGAGTGCGGCGGGCGAACTCCGCGGCGAACAGCTCGCTGGTCCCCGGCCACCCGGCCGGGTCGAGCTGGGCAGCAGGGAGCTGCGCGTCGTGCAGGCCCAGACAGCGGACCAGGCGGTCGTAGAAGACCGGCTCGATCGCCCCCACAGCCATCCAGCGGTCGTCCAGGGTGCGGTAGCAGCGATAGAACGGCGCCCCGCCGTCGAAGAGGTTGTGCCCCCGGGGCTGTGACCAGGCGCCCGAGGCCACCAACGACTGCTGCATGGCGGTCATCGCCGCCACGCCGTCGACGATCGCCGCGTCGACGACCTGTCCCTGCCCTGTCGCGCGGGCATGCAGCACGCCCGCCAGCACGCCGAACGCCAACAGGGCGCCTCCGCCGCCGAAGTCGCCGAGCAGGTTCAGTGGAGGCACCGGTCGACCACCCTCGCCGACGAACGCATCGAGGACGCCGCTGATCGCGAGGTAGGTGATGTCGTGGCCCGCCAGGGCGGCATACGGGCCGTCCTGACCCCACCCAGTCATCCGGCCGTAGACCAACCGCGGGTTGCGCGTCAGGGCCACGTCCGGGCCGAAGCCGAGCCGCTCGGCGACCCCTGGCCGGAAGCCCTCGAGGAGCACGTCGCTGCGCTCCACCAGCCGGAGCACCTCGTTGCGGCCCGTGTTGGACCGCAGGTCCAGCGCGAGCGAGCGGCGCCCGCGCAGGAGGATCGCGTGCGTGCCGCTGAGGTCTTCGAGCGGACGGTCGATGCGCACGACCTCGGCACCGAGGTCGGCCAGCAGCATCGCCGCGAACGGCACGGGACCGATCCCGCCGACCTCGACCACGCTCACGTCCCTGAGCGGGCCACGACGGGCACCGGGCACCTCCTGGTCGGCCATCTCCGCAACGTACCGTCGCGAACAGCCAGACGGGGTCAGCGGGGTCGGGACCAGACGGTCGGGACCAGACGGTCCCGCCCACACCAGCCTTTCCCGGCCGGTGGCGACCTCACCCGTGGGTGAGCAGCGATGGATGAGCTGCCGTGCTCCGGCGTCCGGGCCCTGCCCCGTACGCCGGCCAGGCGCTCAGATCACGTCAGTGAGCAGGGCGCGAACCTCGGCCTCGCGGTAGCGGCGGTGGCCGCCGAGCGTGCGGATGGAGTTCAGCTTCCCGGCCTTGGCCCAACGGGTGACCGTCTTGGGATCCACGCGGAACAGCGATGCCACTTCCGCGGGGGTGAGCAACTTCTCGACCTCGGTGGTGCGAGTAACCATGACCTTCTCCTCGTGCAGGGGACGTCTCTCCATAATCGGACAAGCGGGACCCTTTGGGAACATTCCATCCGGGCCATCCCCCATAGCCCGTTGGGACTAGTCACCCGACCACCAGGTGGTCAGGAATACGCTGGGGTGGGCGCGCAACCCGCGCCACCTCCTCCCGTCCAGCACCTCACCGAGCTCCAGGAGTCACCACCGTGACCACGTCCTCGTCGTCGTCCAGCACGATGCCCACCCCGATGTCCGAGTACGAGCAGGTCGTGTTCTGCCACGACCGCGCCACCGGCCTCCGCGCGATCATCGGGATCTACAGCACCGCCCTCGGGCCGGCGCTGGGAGGGACCCGCTTCTACCCGTATGCCTCGGAGGAGGCGGCGCTCGCCGACGTCCTGCGCCTCTCGCGCGGCATGGCCTACAAGAACGCGGTCGCCGGGCTCGACCACGGCGGCGGCAAGGCCGTCATCATCGGCGACCCGACCACGGACAAGACGCCAGAGCTGCTGCGCGCCTACGGCCGGTTCGTCGAGAGCCTCGGCGGCCGTTACGTCACGGCGTGCGACGTGGGCACGTACGTCCCGGACATGGACATCGTGAGCCAGACCACCCGCTTCGCCACGGGGCGTTCAGAGGGGAACGGCGGGGCGGGCGACTCCTCCGTGCTCACGGCGTACGGCGTGTTCCAGGGCCAGCGTGCGTGCGCCCAGCACCTCTGGGGCCGGCCCACCCTCGAGGGCCGCAGGGTCGGGATCGCCGGGGTGGGCAAGGTCGGGCGCATCCTCGCCGGCCACCTGCTCGACGACGGCGCCCACGTCGTGGTGACCGATGTCGACGAGCGGGCCGTGGCCGCCCTCAAGGCAACCCACCCGCAGATCGACGTGGTAGCCGATACCGACGCCCTCGTCCGTGCCGACCTCGACGTCTACGCCCCGTGCGCGCTCGGTGGAGCGCTCGACGAGCAGACCGTCTCGGCCCTGACCGCCACCGTCGTCTGTGGCGGGGCCAACAACCAGCTCGTCACCGAGGGCGCGGGTGGCACGGCCGACCGGCTCAGGACCCGGGGCATCACCTACGCCCCCGACTTCCTCGTCAACGCCGGTGGCGTCATCCAGGTCAGCGACGAGCTCCACGGTTTCGACTTCGAGCGGGCCAAGAAGGGCGCGAGCGCGATCTTCGACCACACCCTCGAGGTGCTCGAGACGGCTGCTGCCCGCGACCTCACCCCGGCGGCGGCCGCCGACCACATCGCCGAGGAGCGGATGGCGGCCAAGGCCGCCGGGGGTATCTGGCTGCCCGCGCGGTGACCCGGACCTCGTCGGCGAGGTCACGAGTACGCCCGGAGGCGTCCCCTTGCACCGAGTCCGGCCGCCAAACTTGCCATGCTCCTGTAGCGTTGGCTCCACGACATATACACGATTCCCGGGACCGCTCCGCGGAGTCGAGCCGTCACTTCGACGACTCGTACCCAGCGATGCCATCCCGCCAGACGCATGAGGGGGTCACGCCATGGGGCGCGGCCGGGCCAAAGCCAAGCAGACCAAGGTTGCCCGGGAGCTGAAGTACTTCTCTCCCAACACCGACCTGAGTGCGCTTGAGCAAGAACTGCACGGGTCTTCCTACGCGGAGCCGGAGCGAACCTCCGACACGTCCGTGAGCGAGGACGAGTACGACGAGTACGGGAAGTGGGCCTCGGGTCAAGGTTGACCGTGGTGCCTGACTGACCACACCACCTCATGCGCGCGCCGCTGGCTCGTGCGTCATCACCGCCGCACCACGGCATGCCGTCATGGCGTCGTGCCGTGGCGCACGGGTGGCGCGGTCCGTCAGGGCCTACGCTCGCGCCATGAGCACTGACACGCGCGAGCAGACGCGCCGTCTCGGGGTCGAGACCACCGGGATCGAGATCATCGACGAGGCGCAGCGGTCCGCCAAGCCCTCCGACCTCTTCTGGCCGTGGTTCGCGGCCAACGTCTCGGTGTTCGGGCTGTCCTACGCGGGGTTCGTCCTCGGTTTCGGCATCTCGTTCTGGCAGGCCCTCGGCGTCACCATCGTCGGCGTCGTCGTGTCGTTCGCCCTCTGCGGTGTCATCGCCATCGCCGGCAAGAGGGGCTCCGCACCGACCATGGTGCTGTCGCGGGCCGCCTTCGGCGTGACCGGCCAGAAGGTCCCCGGCGTGGTGTCCTGGCTGACCTCGATCGGCTGGGAGACCTTCCTGGTCATCACCGCGACGCTCGCGACTGCGACGGTCTTCACCCAGCTCGGGTGGAGCGGCGGCACGACCACGAAGGTCGTCGCCAGCCTGGTCACGGCCGCACTCGTCGTCGCAGCCTCCGTGGCCGGCTACCACGTGATCATGCGGCTGCAGTCGTGGCTGACCTGGATCACCGGGGCGGTCAGCCTGGTCTACATCGCCCTCACCGTCGGCCACGTCAACTGGGACACCGTCGCCGCGCTCCCGTCCGGCTCGACCCAGCAGGTCGTCGGGGCGTTCGTCCTGGTGATGACCGGCTTCGGTCTCGGCTGGATCAACATCGCCGCCGACTGGTCGCGCTACCAGCGCCGCGACGCCTCCGGTGCCTCGATCGTCGGCTGGAACACCTTCGGCGGCGCCCTGGCCCCGGTCCTGCTCGTCGCCTTCGGGCTGGCCCTCGCGGGTTCGGACCGGGAGCTGCTCGCCGGGATCGGGTCCGACCCGGTCGGCACCCTGGCCACGATCCTGCCCACGTGGTTCCTCGTGCCGTTCCTGCTGGCCGCGATCCTGGCCCTGGTCAGCGGCGCCGTCCTCGGCATCTACTCCTCGGGCCTGACGCTGCTCTCCCTCGGTGTGCGCACCTCCCGGCCCCGGGCGGCCTTCGTCGACGGGGTCATCCTCACCCTCGGCACGATCTACGTCGTGTTCTTCGCCGACAGCTTCATCAACCCGTTCCAGTCGTTCCTCATCACCCTCGGCGTCCCCCTCGCCTCGTGGGCGGGGATCATGATCGCCGACATCGTGCTGCGCCGGCGCGACTACGACGAGGAGGCGCTCTTCGACCCCGCCGGCCGGTACGGCGCGTGGGACTGGGCCTCGATCGGCACGATGGTCGTGGCGTCCGTCCTCGGCTGGGGGCTGGTCGTCAACAACTTCGCCACCGACGCCTCCTGGAACAACTGGCAGGGCTACCTGCTGGAGCCGCTCGGGCTCGGCCGGTTCGTCGACGACCCGGCCGGTGCCTACTGGGACGGCAACTGGCCCTATGCCAACCTCGGTGTGCTGCTGGCCCTCGTGCTGTCCTTCACCGCCACCCTCGTCCTGCGTCGCGCGACCGTCCGACGCCAGGAGCAGGGCGTCGGGGTCGACGCGTGACGCAGCCGGCCTGGCTGGTCGGCATCGACTTCCAGCGCGTCTTCGGCGATCCGTCCAGCGCCTGGTGCGCCCCCCGGTATGCCGCGGCGGCGAGCGCCGCTCGCCGGCTCTCCGCCGCATACCAAGGCCGCACGGTGCTCACCCGGTTCGTCGCACCGGCGACGCCCGATGGCGCCTGGAAGCCGTACTACGAGGACTACCCGTGGGCCCTGGTCGGAGACGACGACCCGCTCTACGCCCTCACCGACGAGGTGGCCGACCTCCCTGCGCGCATCGTCTCGGCGCCGACCTTCGGGAAGTGGGACGTGCTGCGCGACATCCTGGGGACGACTCCGCGACTCGTGGTCGCCGGGGTCGCGACCGACTGCTGCGTCATCTCGACCGTGCTGGCCGCCGCCGATGCCGGCGCCGAGGTCACCGTGGTGACCGACGGCTGCGCCGGCTCGACCGACGGGAACCACGCGGCGGCGCTGCACCTGATGGGCCTGTACGCGCCGCTGGTGCGCCTCGTCACCACCGACGAGGCGCTCGGGGAGTCGCCCTAGCCGCCACCACCACCCCAGGGGAGGGTCAGGGCGTGGCTGTGGGCGAAGGCCCTGCCTTCCGCGCCGGGATCGACACCGCTGTCGAGGTGGGACCCCCCGCCGTCCACCCCAAGCTCGGCGGGCTCCGGTTCTGCGCCGTCCCACACGGCATACCCGCTGAACAGGCCGAACACCGCCTCGGAGTCCACGACTGCCTCGGCGAGCCGGCGCCGGGCCACCGACGGACAGGCGGCGAGGAAGGTGCCGGGCGTGCGCCGCTCGCCCACGGTCACGAGCCGGGCGAGGGAACCGCGGTCAGCGGTCGTGAGCCGCTGGCCGGCGACGAGGGCCTCCTGGACGGTGAGCAGGACCGCCGCACGCACGTTCTCGGGGACGGCGCCGAGCGCCTCGACGTGCGCGGCCTCCATGGCATCGGCTGGGGCAGTCCGCAACAAGAAGCGGTACTGCCGCTCCAGCGGGTCCTCCACCCGAGGGGCAGGGTCGACGGTTTCGCGTCCACGCCGGCTGCCGAAGATCGTCATGGCTGAGGGTAGGCCGCAGCCTCATCCATGCGCCAGAGCCTCGGGTGCGCACAGGACCCCTCGGCGCACCGCAGTGGGTGCGCTCGGGTCAGGGACCTGGGTGGTCGCCGACGACCTGGACCGATCCGCCGTCGACACCCTTGGCGCCGTGGACGACCTCGACCCCTGCCAGCACGGGGGCACCGTCGAGGGTGCTCACCTCGCCGATGGCCCAGGCAGGTATGCCGCGCGTGGCCAGCTCGCGGGTGGCCGCGTCGACCTGGTCGGCCGGGAGCATCGCGACGAAGCCGACGCCCATGTTGAGGGTGCGCTCGAGGTCGGAGCGGGGCACGCCGCCCAGCGAGCCGATCGTGGAGAAGACCGCTGGCGGGGTCCACGTGGAGCGGTCGAGCCGGGCGAAGACGCCCTGGGGCAGGACGCGCGCCAGGTTGGCCGCGAGCCCGCCACCGGTGACGTGGGACAGGGCATGCACGTCGACACCGTCGGTCCGGATGAGGTCGAGCAGGTCTGCGGAGTAGACCCGGGTGGGGGTGAGCAGCTCCTCCCCGAGGGAGTGCCCGAACTCCTGGACGTGCCGGTCGAGCTGCCACCCGGCTGCCCCGATCACCTTGCGCACCAGCGAGTACCCGTTGGAGTGCAGACCGCTCGAGCCGAGCGCCAGCACCACGTCCCCCGGCACGACCCGGTCGGGGCCGAGCACGTCGGCATACTCCACGACACCGGTCGCGGCACCGGCCACGTCGTACTCGTCGGGCTCCAGCAGTCCCGGGTGCTCCGCGGTCTCACCACCGACGAGGGCGACTCGTGCTTGCTGACAGGCAGCCGCGATGCCGGACACGATCGCGGCGATCCGCTCCGGCACGACCCGTCCGGTGGCGATGTAGTCGGTCATGAACAACGGCTCCGCGCCGCAGACGACGATGTCGTCGACGACCATGCCGACGAGGTCGAAGCCGATGGTGTCGTGACGGTCCATCGCCTGGGCGATGGCGACCTTGGTGCCGACACCGTCGGTCGAGGTGGCGAGCACCGGCCGGGTCATGCGGGCGATGGCGCTGGCGTCGAACATGCCGGCGAAGCCGCCCAGGCCGCCGAGCACCTCCGGGCGCGTGGCCCGGCGCACCGAGGCCTTCATCAGCTCGACGGCCCGGTCACCGGCCTCGACGTCGACACCGGCGGAGGCATAGGTGATCGGTGCGGTCATCGAGAGGTCCTCCGGCTGGTGGGGCGGGTCGGTGTGGTCACGTGGGCGGGGGCTGGCCCGTCACGGCCGCAGGGGCGCGGGCGGCTCGGTCAGGGGCGGCTGAGCGCATCCTGGGCCCCGCCACCGACGCCCAGGGTCACGCCGTCGACGTCGAGGGGCAGGGTCTCGAAGAGGTTCTTGCCGAGCCGGCTGGAGTCGGGCAGCTCGAGGGGGTACGTCCCCGAGAAGCACGCCGTGCACAGCTGGTCGCTGGGCTGCTCGGTCGCAGCGACCATGCCCTCCTCGCTGATGTAGCCGAGGGAGTCGGCGCCGATCGAGGTGCAGACCTCCTCGACCCCGATGCCCGTGGCGATCAGCTCGGCGCGGGTCGCGAAGTCGATGCCGTAGAAGCATGGCCAGCGCACCGGCGGGCTCGAGATCCGCACGTGGACCTCGGCGGCACCGGCTTCGCGGAGCATCCGCACGAGCGCGCGCTGGGTGTTGCCTCGGACGATCGAGTCGTCCACGACGACCAGACGCTTGCCCTTGATGACCTCACGCAGCGGGTTGAGCTTCAGCCGGATGCCGAGCTGGCGGATGGTCTGCGACGGGGCGATGAAGGTGCGCCCGACGTAGGAGTTCTTGACCAGGCCCTGGCCGTAGGGGATGCCTGACTCCTGGGCGTAGCCGATGGCCGCCGGGGTGCCGGACTCCGGGGTGGGCATGACCAGGTCTGCCTCGACCGGGTGCTCGCGGGCCAACGTGCGGCCCATCTCGACTCGGGACTCGTGGACGCCACGACCGTTGATCGTGGTGTCGGGGCGAGCCAGGTACACGTACTCGAAGACGCAGCCCTTGCGGTCCGTCTCGGCGAAGCGCTGCGAGCGCAGCCCGTCCTCGTCGATGGCGATCAGCTCGCCGGGCTCGACCTCACGGATGAGGGAGGCGCCGACGATGTCGAGGGCGGCGGTCTCCGAGGCGACCACCCAGCCGCGGTCGAGCCGGCCGAGGACCAGGGGGCGGATCCCCTGCGGGTCGCGCGCGGCATACAGGGTGTGCTCGTCCATGAAGACGAAGCAGAAGGCGCCTCGCAGCTGGGGCAGGAGGTCCATCGCCGCGGCCTCGAGCGATCGGTCGGGGTCGTCGGCCAGCAGTGCCGTGACCAGGGCGGTGTCGGTGGTGTTGCCCCGCACGAGCTCACCGCCACCGTGGCCGTAGCCCTCGGCCTTGCGGTCAGCCACCAGCTCGCGCAGCTCGGCGGAGTTGATGAGGTTGCCGTTGTGCGCCAGCGCCACGGTCGACTCGGCGTGTCCACCGAGGGTCGGCTGGGCGTTCTCCCAGGTGGAGCCACCGGTGGTGGAGTAGCGGCAGTGCCCCACCGCGAGGTGGCCGCGCAGTGACGCGAGCGCGCGCTCGTTGAAGACCTGCGACACCAGCCCCATGTCCTTGTAGACCAGGATGCTGCGTCCGTCGGAGGTCGCGATGCCGGCCGACTCCTGCCCACGGTGCTGCAGGGCGTAGAGGCCGTAGTAGGTGAGCTTGGCGACCTCCTCACCGGGAGCCCAGACGCCAAAGACGCCACAGGCGTCCTGCGGGCCCTTCTCGTCCGGAAGGAGGTCGTGCGTCAGCTGTCCGTCGCCTCGTGCCACGTGGCTCAGTGTCCCACAGGGGCAGCGACGTCAGTCGCGGCGTTCCAGGAGCACGGCCAGCACGGCGGCGAGGAGGCCGAGGACGCAGGCCCCGAGCACCCCCAGGAACAGGACCGACGAGGAGGCGCTGTAGGCGCGGCCGGTCTCGGTCGTGTCCCCCCCGCCGAAGTAGGCGACCGCCGACCCGACGACGAACCCGAGGACCGCCCCGGTGGAGATGAAGGCGACGAAGTTGGGGTAGCGACGGGTGGCAGGCACGGTTCCACGCTACCTGCCCCGTGCACCCAGCTCTCGCCCACCGTGGTCGCCCCCTACCCATCCGTGGGGCCCTGCGGGTACGAATGGAGGTCATGCAACCCACATCGAAGAGCCAGCGCCTCAGGTATGCCGTCAGCGGCCTGCTTGCAGCCCTCACCGGCATGGCCGTGGGTCACCTCGTCGCGGCCTTCGTCAACCCGGCTGCCTCCCCCGTGCTGTCCGTGGGGTCCACGGTCATCGACGCCACCCCCACCCCCGTGAAGCAGTGGGCGATCCAGAACTTCGGCACGAACGACAAGCCCGTCCTGCTCGCCAGCGTGGGCCTGGTCACGGCAGTCGCGGCCATGGCGATCGGACTGCTGGCCCGTAGGCGGCCGAGCGCCGCCGGGGTCCTCGTCGTGCTGCTCGCCGGCCTGGCCGGCCTCGCCGCGATGGTCCGTCCGACCGCGGGACCGGCCGACATCCTGCCGGCCTTCGCCGCTGCCGCCGTCGGGGTGGGAGTCCTGTTCGGCCTGCTGCGCCTGCTGCACCACGGCGCAGCCGCTCCCAGAACTGCTGCGTCCGACACCCAGCCGCAGGAGTCACCGCTGGACCACTCCGCCCAGGCTCCCGGCACCTCCACCACGACGGGGCGACGCAACTTCCTCATCGGCGCTGCCGGCGCCACGGTCGGCGCTGCTGCCGTGGGCGCCCTCGGCCAGAGGCTCTCGGCCCCGCCCACGCTGCCGTCCTCGGTCGCCCTACCGGCACCCCAGAACGCTGCGGCAGCGCTGCCGGCCGGCCTCGAGAACCAGGTCAAGGGCATCAGTGCCTTCAGCACCCCGCTCAAGGACTTCTACCGCGTCGACACCGCCCTGGTCATCCCCCGTGTCGATGTGAAGAGCTGGAAGCTGGAGATCACCGGTGATGTCGAGCAGCCCTACTCGCTCACCTTCGACGAGCTGCTCAAGATGCCCATGATCGAGAGGCACATCACCCTCAACTGCGTCAGCAACGAGGTCGGTGGCCCCTATGTCTCCTCCACCCTCTGGCAGGGTGTGCGCGTCAAGGACCTGCTCGAGAGGGCCGGGGTGAAGGACAACGTCGACCAGATCCTCAGCGAGTCCACCGACGGGATGACCATCTCGACGCCGATCGAGGCCCTCACCGACGACCGCGACGCCATCATCGCGGTCGCCATGAACGGTGAGCCGCTGCCGGCTCGCCACGGCTTCCCCGCTCGCATGGTGACGCCCGGCCTGTACGGGTTCGTCGGCGCGACCAAGTGGGTCACCAAGCTCACCGCCACGACCTACGCCAAGGACAAGGCGTACTGGACCGAGCGCGACTGGCTCACCGACGGCACCGTCAAGACCCAGGCCCGCATCGACACCCCTCGGGGTCTGGCGACCTACAAGCCGGGCAAGCTCGCCATCGGCGGGGTCGCCTGGGCCCAGGGGCGCGGCATCGAAGGGGTCGAGGTCCGCGTGGACGACGGCCCCTGGCAGAAGGCCACGCTCGGACCTGACGGAGGCACCGACTACTGGCGCCAGTGGTTCTGGGAGTGGGATGCCAAGTCCGGCCGCCACGACCTGACCGTCCGCGCCACCGACGGCACCGGTGAGGTCCAGACCCAGGAGCGCGCCGACCCTTTCCCCGGAGGCGCTTCCGGCTACCACTCGATCGTCGTCCTCGTCTCCTGACCGATCCCGCACTGCCGCAACGTCCTTGGGTCGTCGGGGTTGCGGTCACGACCCAGGGCCCCCGCTGAGCCACCACGCTCCGCGGGGGCCCTGTCGTTGTGCCGCAACGACTCTGACCCGGAGAAAGTTTTGACGGAGGCCAATCCGCCTGCGGCACAGGCCCGAATGCCAGATGTCAGAACGTCAATGAACCAAGGAGCCACACCATGCGTATTGCACGCCGCAGCAAGATTGCCGCCCTCAGCCTCGCCCTCCCGCTCAGCCTCGCAGCTTGTGGGAGCTCCGCTTCCGACACGGCCGCCTCGTCCTCCTCGGCCCCCTCGTCCAGCAGCTCGAGCTCGTCCTCCTCCACCACCGAGGACATGGCCGGCAAGCCTTTCGGTGACGGTTGCGCCGCTGTCCCGGCCGATGGCAAGGGCTCGTTCTCGGGCATGGCCACCGACCCGGTCGCCACCGCCGCGAGCAACAACCCCCTCCTGTCCACCCTGGTCACCGCCGTCGGCGAGGCCGGCCTGGGCGAGACCCTGAACTCCGCCAAGGACATCACCGTCTTCGCCCCGACCAACGACGCCTTCGCCGCTCTGGACAAGGCCACGATGGACGCCGCGATGAAGGACCCCAAGGGTCTGCTCACCAAGGTCCTCACCAACCACGTCGTCGAGGGTCGCCTGACCCCGGAGACCCTGGCTGGCGAGCACAAGACCCTGGGTGGCGGCACCATCACCGTCGCGGGTTCCGGCGAGGCCTTCAAGATCGGCGAGGCCAACGTGATCTGTGGCAACGTGCAGACCGCGAACGCCACCGTTTACATCGTCGACGGGGTCCTGCTCCCCAACTGATCCCGGATCAGCGATGATGGTGCCATGGCAGCGACTTCCTCTGGTCCCCAACCGACCTGGGGGAGTCCTGCCGCGGCACCGGACCTCGGAGAGCTGTTGCGGAGGTGTTCCCATGGGGACGAGACCGCTTTTGCCACGCTGTATGACGCGGTGTCCTCCCGGATCTACGGGTTGGTCCTCCGAGTCGTGCGGGACCCGGCACAGTCCGAAGAGGTCGTCCAGGAAGCCTTGCTCGACATCTGGCGCACCAGCGCCCGGTTCGACCCCGAGCGTGGAAGTGCGGTGAGCTGGATGCTCACCATCGCCCACCGCAAGGCGGTCGACCGGGTGCGGTCCGCGCAGGCATCCACCAACCGAGAGGACAGCTACGGTTCCCGGAACCAGGAGCGGTCCTTCGACCAGACCGTCGAGACGGTCGAACGCAGGCTCGACGCCCAACGGGTGCGTCACGCGATGGGCTCCCTCACGGAGACCCAGCGCGGAGCGGTCGAGCTGGCCTACTTCGGTGGCTACACCCATACCGAGGTGGCTTCCCTGCTCAACGTTCCTCTGGGAACGGCAAAAACCCGAATACGTGACGGACTCATCCGTCTACGAGACACCCTGGGGGTGCATCAATGAGTGCCGACGTCCACAGCCTGGTCGGTGCCTATGCCGTCGACGCGATTGACGAGCAGGAGCGCGCGGTGTTCGAGCGCCACCTCGCCGAGTGCCTCGAGTGCGCGGACGAGGTGTCCAGCCTCCGCGCGGCGGCCGCCAGCCTGTCGTTGGTCAGTGAGGTGACCCCTCCGGCCGCCATGCGTGCCGCGGTCCTGGCCGGCATCCGCACGGTCCGTCCGCTCCCCGCCCTTGAACAGCCCGAGCCTTCTCCCAGTGCCCAGCCGGCCGACCTTCCCTCCAACGTCATCCCGATGCGTCGCCGCCCGGTGGCCAGCTGGCTCGTCGGAGCCGCGGCCGCGGTCGCGCTGATCACCGGCGGTATCGCCTGGAGCCCGTGGGACAACGGCCCCGACAAACAGATCTTCTCCGCCTCCGAACAGGTGCTCCGGGCCCCCGACGCCCAGCGAGTCGTCCACAACGTCGACGGCGCCAAGGTCACCATCGTGCGCAGCCCGTCGCTCGGCAAGGCGGTGGTCGTGGCCGACAACATGCCGTCTGCCCCCGACGGCAAGGACTTCCAGATGTGGTTCAACCAGCCCAACAAGGGCATGGTCAGCGCCGGAGTCATGCCGCACGGAGCGGCGCCCACGGTGTCCGTGCTGATGGAGGGTGACGCCTCGACGGCCCTGGCCGCGGGGATCACCCTCGAACCGGCCGGCGGCTCGCCGGAGCCGACCAGCGCCCCGCTGGCACTCTTCGCCTTCAGCTGAGGCGGCGCAGGTCGTCGAGGCGACCGGCCACCTGCTCCAGCACCGCCTGCGAGCCGGCGTAGGGCCGCTCTGGCCGCGGCCAGTGCGTCACGACGTCGCTGAAGCCCAGCTCGGCGGCCCGCCCGACCATGTCCTCGAAGACGCCTTGGCTCTCGAGGGAGAACTGGGGTGAGCCGTCGAGGGAGAGGTAGCGGTCCAACGGCTGCTCACGATCCGCGGTCGCTTCCGCCTCGTCGAGCAGGGCGCACAGGGCCGCCACGCCGGACCACCAGCCCTGCAACGTCTCGCCGCCGCGGCCGTAGGTGAACCAGCCCTGACCGAGCCGAGCCGCGAGCCGAAGCGAGCGCGGCCCGTTGGCGGCGACGAGGAAGGGCAGCCGGGGTCGCTGCACCGCACCGGGAAGGGTGCGCGCGGCGACCGTCGTGAAGTGCTCGCCGCCGTGGTCGACATGGTCCTCACGGAACAACCGGTCCAGCACCTCGACGAACTCGTGGAACCGGTCCACCCGCTCCTTGAGCGGCCGCTGCTCCCCCAGGATCTGTGCGTCGAGGTCGCCGCCGGTCCCGAGGCCACAGATCAGCCGTCCGCCGGAGATGTCGTCGACGGCCAGCAGGTCGCGCAGGAACGCATACGGGTGGCGGTAGTTCGGCGAGCTGACGAACGTGCCCAGCCGGATCGTCGAGGTGACCGTGGCGGCCGCGGTGAGCGTGGGCAGTGCCCCGAACCACGGGGAGTCCTGCAGTCCGCCCCAGACGAGGTGGTCGTAGGTCCAGGCATGGTCGAAGCCGTACTCCTCCGCACGTCGCCACAGGGGCGCGGCGTCCGACCAGGTGTGCTCGGGCAGGATGGTGATTCCGACGCGCATCCCGCGACTGTATGCGGCCGCGAACCCCCCGTGCCCGCGTGGGAGGCTGGAGCCCATGAAGGCCACGATCCTGCACGCGACCGGCGACATCCGTCTCGACGAGGTCCCGGACCCCGTCCTCGTCGCGCCCACCGATGCGCTCGTCCGCGTCACCGCCTCGTGCGTCTGCGGCAGCGACCTGTGGCCCTACCGGGGCATCAACGAGGTCACGGAGCCGACGCGCATCGGGCACGAGTTCGTCGGGATCGTCGAGGAGGTCGGTTCCGAGGTGCGCAGCCTGCGCGCGGGCGACTTCGTCATCGCGCCCTTCATGTACTCCGACAACACCTGCCCGCACTGCCGCGTCGGCATCCAGTCGCGTTGCTCGCACGGCGGGTTCTGGGGCGGGCCCGACCGCGACGGCGTGATGGCCGACGGCGGTCAGGGCGAGTACGTCCGCGTCCCGCTCGCCGACGGGACGCTGGTCTCGACGCGGGAGGTGCCCGACGAGTCGCTCGTCCCCTCACTGCTCAGCCTCTCCGACGTGATGGGTACCGGATGGCACGCCGGCGTGGCCGCTCGCGTCTCCGAGGGTGACACGGTCGTCGTCGTGGGTGACGGTGCCGTCGGCCTGAGCGGCGTTCTCGCCGCCGCACGCATGGGCGCGGAGCGGATCATCGCCATGTCCCGCCACACCTCGCGGCAGGCCGTGGCCCGCGACTTCGGAGCCACGGACATCGTCGAGGTGCGCGGCGACGACGCCGTCGCCGCGGTGAAGGAGCTCACCGACGGCGTGGGCGCCGACGCCGTGCTCGAGTGCGTGGGCACCAACGAGTCGATGCACACCGCGATCGCCGCTGCACGCCCCGGTGCGACCGTCGGCTACGTGGGGGTGCCGCACGGGATCGAGTACCCCGTCCGCGACATGTTCGCCCGCAACGTCGCCATCGCGGGAGGTATCGCGCCTGCGCGCCAGTACCTGCCGCAGCTGCGTGACGACGTGCTCGCCGGAACGATCAACCCTGGTGCGGTCTTCGACCTGGAGCTGCCGCTGTCGGAGGTCGCCGAGGGGTATGCCGCAATGGACCAGCGCCGCGCGATCAAGTCGCTGCTGCGCCCCTGACGATGGCCTCCGCGGCACCTTCCTCGGCGGGGTCCCCGGTCGAGCTCGTCAACGACGAGACCGGTGGCACGGTCGTGATGATCGACGGGCACCCCCAGTCCTACGTCCAGCTCGATGATCCCCGGCTGCTCGTCTTCGAGTACGTCCAATTCCTCGCGGCCGTGGTGGACGTGCTGCCGCAGGGACCGGTGGCGGTGACCCACGTCGGTGGCGCGGGACTGACCCTGCCCCGCTACGTCGCGCACGTGCGGCCCGGGTCGCCGCAGATCGTCCTCGAGCCGGCCGAAGCGGTGACGCAGGCGGTCCGCGAGACCCTGCCCCTGCCGCGGGGCCACCGGATCCGCGTGCGCCCGGTCGACGGACGCAGCGGCCTGCGCCAGCTCGCCGACGACAGCGCCGACCTGGTGGTGGTCGACGCGTATGCCGGTGGTCGGGTGCCGGCCGAGCTCACCTCTGCCCAGTGGTTCACCGACGTGTCGAGGGTGCTGCGCCATGGTGGCCTCCTCGCGATGAACACCGCCGACGAGCCGTCGCGCCGCCACCTCGCCCGGCTGCATGCCACGATCGCCTCCGTCCTGCCCCACACTGCGGCGGTCGCCACCTCGGAGGTCCGCAAGGGTCGACGCTTCGGCAACACCGTCGTCGTCGCGAGCGCCCAGCCCCTGCCGATCACCGCCCTGGCGCGACGAGTCGCCATGACGGCGTTCTCGGCCACCCTGCTCCACGGGCCGTCGTTGGCCAAGGCCCTCGGGTCGGCCCGGCCCTTCACCGACCAGGACGCCCAGGCCTCCCCCGAGCCACCCACGGTGCAGGGGTGGCGGGTGCGCTGAGCTTCCGGTACCACCCGTCGACCACCACGCGCCATACCGGGTCGCAGGCGGCAGGATGGGGCCCATGACCTCCGCCCCGAAGCTGCCTGCCCCGCGCGTCCCCGACCCCCGCTCCGCGCCGGTCCTGCGCTGGGGTGTCCTTGCTCCCGGCGGCATCGCCCGCACGTTCGGGCGGGCGCTGCGGGCGCGCACCAACCAGGAGATCAGGGCGGTCGCGTCCCGAAGCCTGGACCGGGCGCAGGAGTACCGCACCGAGTTCGGGGTCGAGGTCGCCTACGGCTCGTACGAGGAGCTCGTGTCCGACCCGCACGTGGACGCCGTGTATGTCGCGTCGCCGCACTCCGAGCACCTCGCCCATGCGCGTCTCGCCCTCGAGGCAGGCAAACCGGTGCTCGTCGAGAAGGCCTTCGCCCGCAACGGCACCGAGGCGAGGGCCGTGTTCGACACCGCAGACAGGGCCGGCCTGTTCGCGATGGAGGCGATGTGGACGCGGTTCCTGCCGCACATCGACGTCGTGCGCCAGTGCCTCGAGCAGGGTCTGCTCGGTGAGGTGCAGGTCGTCGCGGCCGACCACGGACAGAAGCTCTATCCTGACGGACCGCAGCGCCTCAGCGACCCCGCGCTGGCCGGAGGCGCCCTGCTCGACCTCTGCGTCTACCCGATCTCGTTCGCGTCCATGGTGCTCGGCGAGTTCGACTCCCTGCACGCGACCGGCCTGCTCACCAAGGAGGGCGTGGACGCCCAGGAGGCGGTCACGGTGCAGAACGCTGCCGGCGCCCTCGGGGTGCTCAGTGCCAGCATGGTGTGCCGCACCCCGACCACGGCGTCGATCTCCGGGACGCGGGCCCGGCTGGAGCTCACTGGCTCCTTCTACGGCCCGTCGAGGCTCACTCTGCTGTCACCGAAGGACGAGGTGCTCGACGTCCTGGAGCCCAGCGACCGTGAGCACGGAATCCAGCACGAGATCGGCGAGGTGGCGCGGTGCGTCGAAGCCGGCCTGCTCGAGTCCCCGGTGCTGCCCTGGGCCGAGACCCTGCGGGTCATGGACGCCATGGACGCCGTGCGCGAGCAGATCGGGTTCCGCCTGCCCGGCGAGTGAGCTCGGCGGCGCCCACAGCCCGCTCGGGTGGGTGCTGTCCCGATCACACCAGCGGGAGGTACTGCGTGAGGTCGGCGCGGTGACCACTGACCCGGAGGCCGCCCGCGTCCCAGGCGCCCTGCCAGCTGAGCGAGCCCGTGGCGACCCGCAGCCACGTCTGGGCGTCGGTCTCGACGACGTTGGGCGGGGTGCCGCGGGTATGGGTCGTGCCGGCGACGCACTGGACGGCCCCGAACGGTGGCACCCGCACCTCGACGCTGCGCCCCGGCGCCACCGTTGCGAGCTCTTCGAGCGCGTAGCGCACGGCGGTGGCGAGGTCGTCACGGCCCAGTCCGGCACCGCCGTCGCGCCAGCGCTGCACCGCGGACCTACCCACGGCGACAGGAACTCGGCGACGCGGCGGCATACCTCCATCGTAGGCAGCACCGCGGCGCCACCTGCCGGTAGGGATCGATCCTGTCGGCGCCCGAGAAATGGGTACTCCTACTCATCGACGCCCGTCAGGGGGCGGGCCTAGGGTTCGTTGCGGGGACACCGAAGGGGACGAACGGGCCGGCCACGCAAGGGGATGCGTGGCCGGGCCGTTCGCTGGGTGGCGAGAGGGTCGCGTCAGGTGCTCGGGCGGTCCGGGAAGGACACCCACACCGACGCGCCGCCGAGGTCGGAGTCGGCGATCCCGATGCGGCCACCGTGCGACTGCACGATCCGTCGGCAGGTGCTCAGGCCGATGCCCAGGCCCTCGACGTCCTGCTTGTCGTCGCCGCGGACGAGCAGCTCGAAGACGCGGTCGCGGTCCCACTCCGGCACCCCTGGCCCGTTGTCGTCCACGGTCACGCGCCAGCCACCGGTGATGTGCTCAGCAGCGACTCTGACGACCGGCGTGGACCCCGCGGCCGCGCTGAACTTGACCGCGTTGCCGACGAGGTTCTGCAGGAGGGCACGCAGCAGGGTGGCGTCACCGGACACGTTCGGCAGGCCTTCGACCAGGACGTCGGCGCCGGTCGAGGTGATCTGCGCCGACAGGTCCTCCAGTACGGCCTCGGCCTCACGCTGCAGGTCCACCACGCCCTGGCGGCCGCTGCCACCGATCCGCGCGAAGTCGAACAGGTCACCGATCATGGCCGTCATGCGCGCGGCCGACGACTCGGCCCTGGCCAACAGCTCGGCGGCATCCGGGGCGTCGGCGAGCTCCGGGCTGTCGGCAGCGAGCTCCAGGAACCCGGTCAGGGCGGCCAGTGGGTTGCGCAGGTCGTGGCTGATCTGGCCCGCGAACTGCGTGAGCTGCTCGTTGGACCTCGCGAGCTCACGGGTGAGCCGGCGCAGCTCGAGGACGTCGACCACCTGCTCGGCCAACACCTCGAGGGCACGGCTCGCCGCCGCCGACAGGGGACGAGGAACGTCGTCGAAGATGCAGAGCCGCCCGATGGGCACCCCGGTGGGTGTCACGAGGGGGCTCGAGGCGTAGAACCGCACCGCGGCGATGGCACCGTTGACGAAGGGGTTGTCCTTGAACCGCTCGTCCAGACGCGCATCGGGCACCGCGACCAGCTGCGGGTCGTGCAGGATCTGCGCACACATGGAGTCCTCGCGCGAACAGACGCTGGCCGACAGGCCGATCGCGGCGATCTGGTGCTGCTGCCGGTCGTCGATGACGTTGATCACGGCGGTCGGGACGTTGCAGACGGCTGCCGTCAGCTCCACGAGTCTCTGGAGGTCCGGCTCGGCTGGGCGCCCAAGGACCTGGTAGTCGTCGATCGCCTCGCGTCGGGCGAGATCCTGCACTGAGCTCACGACACTCCTTCGTTGGACTCCTCGAACACCGGGTCGGCTCGGCACCAGGACGAACCAACCGGGACGAACCGACCAGGGAAGACCCCACGCAGCGTACGCGGGTGCGCGTCCTTCGTCGCGGACGGGCCACCGAGCAGTGTCCCGGAAGACGGTTGAAGGACGGCCCGAGGCCGGCTCAGTACTGGTCGCGCGCGAGCAGGTCGGTGAAGGTCTCCCGGCGGACTGCCAGCCGGGAGGTGCCACCGCGACAGATCACCACCGGTGGCCGTCGGGCTCCGTTGTAGTTGTTCGCCATGGTGAGGCAGTACGCCCCCGTGACCGGAACCGCGACGACATCGCCGACGGACGGGTCGCGGAGCGGGACTCCGTCGATCAGCCGGTCACCGGACTCGCAGTGGCGTCCGACGAGCTGGCACGACTCGCCGCCGCCGACCCGGTTGGCGATCGTCGCCTCGAACCGCTGTCCGTAGAGGGACACCTCGAGGTTGTCCGCCATGCCGCCGTCGACCGCGACGAACGTCAGCCGTCCTCGCTTGACCGTGACCACCCGGTAGAGGGTCACCGCAGCCTCGGCCACGACCGACCGGCCGGGCTCGATCAGGATGCGTGCCTCCGCGGGGAGGAAGTCCTTGGCCGCCCCCACCAGGGCATCGAGGTAGGCCTCGATGCTGGGTGGGTCGTCGGCATAGGTGTACCGGGCACCGAGTCCTCCCCCGAGGTCGTAGACCGGGAACTCACCCAGGGTCGCGACGGCCTCGATCGATCGGACGAACGGCTCGGACTGCATGATCTGGGACCCGACGTGCAGGTGCACCCCGTCCAGCCGGAGCCGGTCGCTGCGGCGCAGTCGATCGATCGCTCGACGCGTGTCGTCGAGCGACAGCCCGAACTTCGAGTCGTCCTGGCCCGTTGCGATGGCTGAGTGGGTGTCGGCCAGGACACCGGGGATGACCCGCACGAGCACCGACTGCTCCCGGGTGACCAGACGCTCGAGACGGTCGATGTCGTCGAAGTTGTCCACGACCACGGTGCCGACCCCGGCCCGAACCGCCGACTCGATGTCCTCGTCGCTCTTGGCGTTGCCGTGCAGGACGACGGTGCGGGGGTCGACACCCGCGGCCAGCGCCATCGCCAGCTCACCGCCACCGGCGATGTCGATCCCGAGCCCCTCCTCCTTGAGGATGCGGTAGACCGCGGTGACCGGGAGGGACTTGGATGCCCAGACCACTGCGGAGTTGGCCCATCGCTCGGAGAGCCCGTCCGCATAGCGCCGCGCTCGTGAGCGCAGCGCCGACTCGTCGATGACCACGGCAGGAGTGCCGTACTCCGCCGCGAGGTCCATCGCGCTGCATCCTCCGAGACGTAGCTCGCCCGCAGGGTCGACGGTGGTGCCCTGCGGAAAGAGCCCAACGAGCTGCTCGGCCGGGGAGGCCCGGATGGAAGACACGGCGCTCACCATAGGCCCGCTCGTGCGGTCAGGAGCCGAAGACCTCGGGAAGCGTCCGGGTGTGTGCGTGGCGCAGGTCGGTCAGCGACACCGCGAAGTGGCCCTGGAGGTCGAGCCCGTCGGTCTCGTCGTCCACGACCCCGATGCGCGCGTGGACCTGTCCCCGCGCCGTACACATGTCGGTGAACCGCACCTCCTCGGTGCGCGGCACCGACACGATGACGCGAGCCGTGGACTCGCTGTAGAGCGCCGTGAACGCGTCGATCCCGTCGCGCTCGCACACCTCGTCGAGCCAGATCCGGGCACCGACACCATGGCGCAGGGCCGCCTCGGCCAGCGCGATGGCAAGCCCGCCGTCGGACAGGTCGTGTGCCGCGTCGACGAGGCCGTCGCGGCTGGCGTTGACGAGGATGTCGCCGAGCAGCTGCTCGGCGCCGAGGTCCACCGTCGGCGGCAGCCCACCGAGGTGGCCGTGCACGACGTGGGCCCACTCGCCGCCGGCGAGCTCGTCGCGGGTGGAGCCGAGCAGGTAGATGACCTGGCCGGGGGTCTTCCAGCCCGAGGGGGTCCGACGGGAGACGTCGTCCATGACCCCGAGGACGCCGATGACCGGGGTGGGGTGGATGGCCGTGTCACCGGTCTGGTTGTAGAAGCTGACGTTGCCGCCGGTGACAGGGATACCGAGCGTCTTGCAGCCCTCCGCGATGCCCTTGACCGCCTCGCGGAACTGCCACATGACACCCGGGTCCTCGGGCGAACCGAAGTTGAGGCAGTCGGTGACGGCCAGCGGGACGGCACCTGCGGTGGCCACGTTGCGGTAGGACTCGGCGAGCGCGAGCTGGGCGCCCAGATAGGGGTCCAGCTTGGCGAAGCGGCTGTTGCAGTCGGTAGAGATGGCCACGCCGCGACCGGTCTCCTCGTCGACGCGGACCACCCCGGCGTCGTCGGGCATCGCCAGGGCGGTGTTGCCCAGGACGTAGCGGTCGTACTGGTCGGTGACCCACGACTTGTCGCAGAGGTTCGGTGAGGCCAGCAGGGTGAGGAGGTCGGACTTCAGACCCTCGTCGTCGACTGGGCGGGCGAGGGTGCCAGTTCCGTTGGCCTGCAGCGCATCCAGATATGCCGGTCGCGCCAGCGGCCGGTGGTAGGTCGGGCCCTCGTGGGCGACCGAGCGCGGCGGCACGTCGACGATGACCTCGCCGTGCCAGGTGATGACGAGGTGGTCACCGTCGGTGACCTCGCCGAGGACGGTGGCCTCGACGTCCCAGCGGTCGGTGATGGCCATGAACTCCTCGAGCTTGCCGGGCTCGACGACCGCCATCATCCGCTCCTGGCTCTCCGACATGAGGATCTCCTCGGGTCGCAGCGAGGCGTCGCGCAGCGGCACGCGGTCGAGCTCGATCTGCATTCCTCCGTCACCGTTGGAGGCCAGCTCACTCGTGGCGCAGGACAGGCCCGCACCGCCGAGGTCCTGGATGCCGTCCACCACGTGCGCGGCATACAGGTCCAGGCAGCACTCGATGAGCACCTTCTCGGCGAACGGGTCGCCCACCTGGACCGCGGGGCGCTTGGTCGGGCCGCCCTCGTCGAAGGTCTCGGACGCGAGGACGGAGACGCCGCCGATGCCGTCGCCACCGGTCCTGGCGCCGAACAGAATCACCTTGTTGCCGACGCCGGAGGCCTTGGCGAGGTGGATGTCCTCGATGCGCATCGCGCCGACGCACAGGGCGTTGACGAGCGGGTTCCCTTGGTAGCAGTCGTCGAAGACGACCTCGCCGCCGATGTTGGGCAGGCCGATGCAGTTGCCGTAACCCCCTACCCCCGCGACGACCCCGGGCAGGACGCGCTGCGTGTCAGGGTGGTGCAGGTTGCCGAACCGCAGCGGGTCCATGATCGCGATCGGGCGGGCACCCATCGACATGATGTCGCGGATGATGCCGCCGACCCCCGTGGCCGCACCCTGGTAGGGCTCGACGTAGGACGGGTGGTTGTGCGACTCGACCTTGAAGGT
>JBDSKZ010000105.1:0-14954 GCA_039916625.1 Pedococcus sp. | reverse complement strand
GCTGTCCGGCAGCGCGTCAGAGGTTGATCATGTGGCCGGCGAGACCTTCGACGGCCTCCTTGACGGCCTCGGACAGCGTGGGGTGGGCGAAGACGTTGCGGGCGACCTCGTCGGCGGTGAGGTCCCATTTCTGGGCCAGGGTCAGCACGGGGAGCAGCTCGGTGACGTCGGGGCCGATGAGGTGGGCGCCGATGATCTCGTTGTGCCTGGCGTCGGCCACGACCTTGACGAAGCCAGCGGTGTCGCCGAGCCCCATCGCCTTGCCGTTGGCGGAGAACGGGAACTTGGCGACCTTGACGTCGAAGCCCTTCTCCTTGGCCTGTGCCTCGGTGTAGCCGAAGGAGGCGATCTGCGGCTGGCAGAAGGTCGCTCGAGGGATGAAGTCGTACTCGACCGGCATGGTGTCGACGCCGGCCATCGTCTCGGCAGCCACGACGCCCTGCGCCTCGGCGGTGTGCGCGAGCATGAGCTTGCCAGTGACGTCACCGATCGCGTAGACGCCGTCGACGTTGGTGCGGCAGTGGTCGTCGATGACGACGGCACCGCGCTCGGTCGCGACCCCGAGGGCCTCCAGGCCGTAACCCTCGAGCCGCGGCGCGAAGCCGATGGCCTGCATCACCTTGTCGGTCTCGATGACCTTCGACTCGCCACCGGCTGCCGGGGAGACGGTGACCTTGACCTTCTCGCCGCTGTCGTCGATCGACTCGACCTTGGTCGACAGCATGACGGTGACGCCGAGCTTCTTGTAGTGCTTGAGCAGCTCCTTGGACACCTCGGCGTCCTCGGTCGGCACCATGCGGTCGAGGAACTCCACGATGGTGACGTCGACGCCGAAGTTCTTCATCACGTAGGCGAACTCCACACCGATGGCGCCGGAGCCGGCGATGACGATGGAGCCGGGCAGCTGGTCGGTGAGGATCTGCTCCTCGTAGGTGACGACGCGCTCGGACAGCGACGTACCGGGGATGAGGCGGGTGGTCGCACCCGTGGCGATGATGAGCTTGTCGAAGGTGATCGACTGCTTCTCGCCGGAGTTCAGGGCCACGTCCATCGAGGTCGGGCTGGTCAGCGTGCCCCACCCGTCGATCTCGGTGATCTTGTTCTTCTTCATGAGGAAGTGGACGCCCTTGACGATGCCGGCCGACACCGAGCGGGAGCGCGCGTGCGTCGGACCGAAGGACATCGTGGCGTCGCCCTCGATGCCGAACTTGTCCTTCTCGTGCCGCAGGATGTGCGACAGCTCGGCGTTGCGCAACAGCGCCTTGGACGGGATGCACCCGACGTTCAGGCAGACACCTCCCCAGTACTTCGACTCGACCACCGCGGCCTTGAGGCCGAGCTGGGAGGCGCGGATCGCCGCGACGTACCCACCGGGACCAGCACCGAGCACCACCACATCGAAGTCAGCCATGGCGGCAGCCTACTGAGTGCGCCCCCGCTTACCCACTCGTGGTCCGTAGGTCGGAGGTCAGGGCAGGGTGCGCAGCACGTCGTGGATCTTCCGTGCGGCGGGCGCAGCGGTGCCACCACCGGTCCCGCCCTGCGACACGACGACCGCGACCGCGTACCTGGGCTTGTTCGCCGGCGCGTACGACACGAACCACGCCGTGTCCTGCTTACCGAACGCCTCGGCCGTGCCGGTCTTGCCCGCCACCGGCCACTGGTCCAGCGGGAACCCGCGGAAGGCCGCTACGCCGGTCCCCTGCCGCACGACCCCGACGAGCGCGTCCTGCAGGAACGCCAGCGTCCCCGAGGGGAAGGTGACCTTCCCGGCCACCTGGGGGGCGATCTTCTGCAGCGCACCCCCGGGCGCCTCGAAGCCCTGGGCGACCTGCGGCGTCCACAACGTCCCACCGTTGGCGATGGCGGCGTAGACGCGCGCCATCTGCAACGGTGTCACCGTCGTGTCCCCCTGGCCGATGGCGAAGTTCGCGGCGTCGCCGGCCCGGAAGGCGAAGCCGGTGCGGCAGTTCTCCACCGCCAGGGACTTGAGGTATGCGGCGCGTCCGGGGTCCGTGGTGGCCACCTCGGGGTAACCGGTCCGGGCCCGGGCGCAGGTGTCCTTCCTGGTCGCCGTCCAGGTGGACTTCTTCTCGGCCCGGTCCGGGATCCGACCAGCCTGCTCCCCCGGCAGGTCGACGCCGGTGGCGGTCCCGAGCCCGAGGTCCTTCGCCATCGCCACGAACGGGTCGGCCGCGTCGCTCTTCGCGTCGAGTCCGCCCTGCGCGAGCCAGGACCGGTAGGCGAAGTCGTAGAAGATCGTGTCGCAGGAGACGACCATCGCGCGGTGCAGGTCGATGGGGCCGTAGGCGCGGGACTCGTAGTTGGCGAACTCCCGGTTGCCGATCCTGTAGCTCGACCCGCACTCGTAGGTGCCCCGCAGGTCGTTCCCGGCACTGACGGCAGCAGGGAGGCTCACGACCTTGAACGTCGAGGCGGGCGGGTAGGCACCGGCCGTCACCCGGGACACCAGGGGCGTGCCCGCTGCAGCGTCGGTGAGCCCCGCGAGGTCGCTGCTCGAGATGCCACCGGTCCAGACGGCAGGGTCGTACGTCGGGTAGCTCGCCGCGGCGACGACGGCACCGTTGGTCACGTCCAGGACCACGGCGGCGCCGGAGTCGGCCTTGAGCCCCCGCCTGCGTGCCGAGGTCGCAGCCGACTGCAGCGCGGTCTCCGCCGCCGACTGGACCCGCGCGTCGAGGTGGGTCACGACGTCTCGCCCGGGCACCGGTGCGGTGCTGGACACCTGCGCGTCGACCACACCACGTGGGTCGAGGGAGACCGTCTGCGCGCCCGGGACCCCGCGCAGCTGAGCGTCGTACTGCTGCTCCAGGCCCGCCCGTCCGACGAGGTCCAGCCCGGAGATGCGCCCCTGCGACGAGGCGACCTCCTGGTCGGCGGCCCGCCCGAGGTAGCCCAGGACATGGGCCGCGTTGACCGATGGCTGCGGGTAGCTGCGCACCGGTTGCGCCGTGACGCTGACCCCCGGGTAGGTGTCCGGGTGCTCGAGCAGGCCGAGCGCCCGGGTGGGGTCGGCCCCGGTCACCAGCGGCACCGGGACGTAGGGCGATCCTGCCCAGCAGGTCGGCTGGGGCGCCGCTCCCTTCGCACCGCAGAGCTGGGTGCGTCCCCAGAGCTGGTCGAACGGCACTTTCAGGGCAGTCGCCATCCGCAGCACCAGCGCCCGTCCGCCGTCGTCCGCGTCGACCAGGACCCCACGCTCCACCGACACCACGGTCTGCGTCGAGTTGTCGACGAGCGGAAGACCGTTGCGGTCCAGGATCCGGCCACGGACTGCGGGTTCGGTGAAGGTGCGCGTGTTGAGGGTGGTGGCAGCGCGCTCGTAGTCTGAGCGTTCGACGATCTGCACCTGTCCCAGCCGTCCGAGCAAGGTGCCGAGGAGGCTGAGGGCGACCACCCCGAACACCCAGACCCGCGCGTGGTGGGGGCGAGGACGACGGGTCCCCCGGCTGTGCCTCACGAGTGGGCCCGCAGGCGCTGTTCGGTCCGGACGAGACCGGGGACGACCGCCGCGCAGAGCAGGGTCGTCAGGACCAGGCGCACCCCGAGATCGGCCGACGAGACGGCCGACCCCGCGAGGAGAGCGACGAACAGGCGGCCGACCACCAGCACGGCCGAGGCCAGCGTCCCGACCGCGGCTACCCACCACCAGGAGGCCAGTCCCTCGCGGCGCCCGGCGCCGGCGAGGAGGCCGCACACGGCATACGCCAGGGCTCCGGTGCCGAGCACCACGGCGCCGGGGGGCACGAGGTCGACCAGCCAGCCGGCCACGAGCCCGATCAGCGCACCGCGGACCGGGCCACCGACGAGGGCACCGGCGACGACGACGGGCAGCAGGAGGTCTGGGAGCAGCACGGGGGTGCGGGCGGCGAGGCCGACCGCGACCACGGCGAGGACAACGAGCGCCAGGCCGCGCACGATGCCGACTCGACCCGACCCTGCGCCCGGGTGGGCAGTGGTGCTCACCTAGCCACCACCGGTCACGACGGTGCGCTCAGCGGTCCGGGCCCGGGCGACGAGGACGCCGACGACGTCGAGGGTGGTGACGTCCACCGCGGGTGCGACCCCTGCGGTCGGGACGAGGGCAGCCGGGTCCGCATCCACCGTCGTGACCGTGCCGACCCGCAGACCGGGGAGGTATGGGGTGCCGTCGAGGCTGCCGAGCGTGGTCACCACGTCGCCTCGGGACAGCACCCCGCGCTGCACCGGGGTGAGGGTGAGGTCACCGGCGGACTGCCGGCGCGGGCCCTGGGCGCCACTGCTGACCGAGCCCAGGACACCCGCCCCGACCCGCACCGACACCGTGAGGTCGGCTGCACCGACCAGCAGGACGTCCGCGGTCCACGGCGACACGGCAACGACCCGCCCGACGAGGCCATCGGCGTTGACCACCGCCAGGTCGGTGCGCAGTCCGTCGCGCGACCCTGCGTCGATGGTCACGCGTTCGGGACCCGCCGCCCCGGTCCGACCCACCCCCACCACCCTCGCCGCGACGAACCCGCGGTCGTTGGTCTCGGGAGCCTTGAGGAGCCGCTGGAAGGCCGCGGCCTCGGCTGCCTGGGCGGAGGCGGTGTCCGCGGCCGTGGCAGCCCGGGTCTCGCGGGCGCTGGGGCCGTCGCGGACGACGGCCGGCCGCAGGAGCCGCTCGACGGGTCCGAGCACCGTGCCCGCCGCGGTGCGGACCGCACCGGTGCCGGGCGCCCCGGCGAGGTCCGCAGCCAGCACCCCGACGGTGAGGACCAGCAGGACGGTGAGCAGCCGGCGCGACCGGTCGGTGCGCAGCGGTCGGGAAGCGGGACGCGATGGACGGGTGGCGGGGCGGGGCGAGCGGCCGAGTCGGGGCGGTCGGGGCAGTCGGGGCAGTCGGGGCATGGTCAGAAGCGGCGGGTGTCGACCAGGACGCGTTCGAGTGTCCCGAACTCCTCGATGCAGCGGCCAGAACCGCGCACCACGGCGCGCAACGGGTCCGTCGCCACGCGGACCGGCACCCCGAGCTCGTGGCGCAGCCGCACGTCGAGCCCGGGCAGCAGGGCGCCGCCGCCGGTGAGCGTGATCCCGCGGTCGAGGACGTCACCGGCGAGCTCGGGCGGACAGACATCGAGCGTCGCCCGGACCAGCTCGACGATCTGCAGCAGCGGGCCCTCGATGGCGCGGCGTACCTCGGGACTGGAGATCGTCACGGTCTTGGGCAGGCCGGTGACGAGGTCGCGGCCGCGGACGCGGGTGCTCGTCTCCTCGCGGAGAGGGAAGGCCGAGCCAGCAGCGACCTTGATGTCCTCGGCGCTGCGCTCCCCCATCAGCAACGAGTACTCGCTCTTCACGTGGGCGATGATCGCCTCGTCGATCTCGTCGCCACCCACCCGCAGCGACCGCGACGTGACGATGCCCCCGAGGCTGATCACAGCCACGTCGGTCGTGCCGCCACCGATGTCGACCACCATCGACGCCGCGGTGTCGTTGACGGGCAGGTCGGCGCCGATCGCTGCAGCCATCGGCTCCTCGATGACGTAGACCCGTCGGGCGCCTGCGCGGATGGCGGCGTCCTCGAGGGCGCGTCGTTCGACCCCGGTCACCTCGCTCGGGACGCAGACGACCATGCGCGGACGGACCAGCCGCGACGGACGGACCTGGTCGACGAAGTAGCGCAGCATCCGCTCGGTCACCTCGGCGTCGCAGATCACGCCGCCGGCCAACGGCCGCACCGCCTGGACGTGCCCGGGTGTGCGTCCGAGCATCTCCTTCGCTCGTGTGCCGGCCGCCAGGAGCATGGACGTGCCGGTCTGGATCGCGACGACCGACGGCTCGTCGAGCACCACCCCGCGACCGCGTTCGTAGACGAGGGTGTTGGCGGTCCCGAGGTCGATGGCGAGGTCCCTGCCCCAGCCCGTCCAGCCCCTCGACCACCCACCTGACCCACTCACGGTCGCGATGCTACGCGGGGCCGTCCGGGCGTCCTCGCAGCCGCGCCGGGCGGGGTCGAGCCGGTATGCCGCCGGGTCAGGCGACGAGCTCGGCGTCCACCGTGCGGGTCGGGGCGACCGGGGTGCGCAGGGTGGCCCGGAGCCGCCAGGCGCCGAAGACCGCCAGCAGGCTGATCGCGATGTGCAGACCGATGAACAGGCTGCCCATCCCTGCGCCGAGGATGACGCCCGCCACCAGCGGTCCGACTGCGGAGAACCCGGTCTGCAGGGCCGTGAACATCCCCAGCGTCGTGCCGACCAGGCCCGAGGGGGCCAGGCTGGCCGTGAGCGGGTTGAGCACCGGGGCATACATCGTCTCGCCGACCGCGAAGATGGCGTAGGTGGTGACGAACAGCACCGCCGCCAGCTCGGGGGCGAACGACGCCGCCGCGAGGACGAGCCACGAGATGGTCCAGATCACGCCGACGCCCATGAGCAGGGTCGCACCGCTGCGCTTGGCCGTGAGGCGCACGACGAGCATCTGCAGGGCGATGATGACCAGGCAGTTGACCGCGGCGGCCAGGCCGATCGTGGTCTCCTGCACGTGCAGCACCGTCAGGGCGTAGGCCGGCAGGCCCGACTCGAACTGCGCGTAGAAGCCCAGGGCCAGGGTCACCGTCACCAGGGCCGTCCAGCGCAGCGCAGGGATCGCCCAGATGGCACGCATCGCCTCGCGCGGGCTCGCCGCACGGACGCTCTCCGGTGCACCCGAGGCATCCTCGAAGGCGCCCGGCGCGGTGCCCCAGCGCGCCATACCGGCGACGAGGAGCAGCGCGGAGGAGACCAGGAACCCCAGGGCTGCGGTGGCGAAGGCCGGCCACATGCCGTTCGTCCGGTCGAGGTCGACGACGTACCCGGCGGCGAATGCGCCGACCGCCATACCGAGGGCCTGGCCGGTGAACTGCCACGCGAAGACGCGGCGGCGGTCGTGCCCTCCGACCCACTGCAGGACGAGGACGGACTGCGCGGGGTTGGCTGCGGTGATGCCGAGACCGAAGACGAACATGCCGACCAGGAATGTCGTCGGGCTGTTCGCCCAGATCAGTGAGGCCGCACCCGCAGCAGCGATCACCTTGGCGCCCACCGCCACGAGCACCGGCGAGATGCGGTCGGCGAGGCGACCGCCGACCGGGGCAGCGAGCAGCGCGCCGACGGAGAACAGGCTGGATGCCGCAGCAGCGAACAGCGCGCCCCAACCGCGGGTGTTGGCGGCGTAGGCGTACTGGTAGGGCAGCACGGTGCCCCAGCCGAGCATGGCAACGGCGGAGGCGAGGATCAGGAGGCGGGCGCGCATGGTGGCAACAACTATTCTTCGAGTTCTAATATTTCGACTTCGAAATCTTAGCATGCGAAGATGACGTCATGGCACCGAGGAAGAAGGCCGAGCGCAGCGTCCGCGAGCAGTACCAGGAGGCGGTGGCGAGCTATGTGGCGGCGGGCGGGGACGAGTCCGTGCAGCGCGTCATCACCGCGGTGAACTCGCTGAGCCGCAAGCTCGACCAGTGGTACACCCGACAGCTGGCCGACCTCGACCTGTCCCACGGGGAGTGGTCGGTCGTCGCGGTCCTCGCCACCTCGGAGGGCAGGCCCGTCACGCCGTCACAGCTCGCCGACGCGGGCAACGTGGCCCCCTCCTCGATGACCCACCGCCTCGACAAGATGACCGAGCGTGGACTGGTCCGCCGCTCCCCCGACCCCGACAACCGCACCCGGGTCCTCGTCGAGCTCACCACCGCAGGCTGGGAGCTGTTCGAGGCCTCGGTGCGCGAGGCGAACGTCGTCGAGTCCGATGTCCTCGCCGGGCTCGCACGAGAGGAGCGCGACCAGCTGGCCGCGCTCCTCGAGGTGGTGATCAGCGGGCTCGACGAGATCGAGACCGCCTAGGGGTCAGTCGGGGTCGGTCGGATGGGGCCGGCCTCAGAGGCTCGGGAACCAGATCGCGATCTCGCGGGCGGCGGACTCGGGTGAGTCGGAACCGTGCACGATGTTCTCCTGCACCTTCTTGCCCCAGTCACGACCGAGGTCGCCGCGGATCGTGCCGGGCAGTGCGGCAGTCGGGTCGGTGGCGCCGGCGAGGGCGCGGAACCCCTCGATGCAACGGTTGCCCTCGATGACGACGGCCGTCACCGGGCCGCTCGCCATGAACTCCACGAGGGGCTCGTAGAAGGGCTTGCCCTGGTGCTCGGCGTAGTGCTCGGCCAGCTGCTCGCCGGTGGGGGTCGTCACCGCGAGCGCGGCGAGGGTGTAGCCCTTCGCCTCGATGCGGCGCAGGACCTCGCCGGAGAGGCCGCGGGCGAACCCGTCGGGCTTGACCAGGACCAGGGAACGTTCGATCTGCGTCGTCACGCCCGCCAGCCTACCCAGCCTGCGCAGGCACTAACGTCGCGGTGTGCGAGGGACGAGCGGGGCCACCACCATCCCGTATGCCGCGTGGCTGGCCCAGCCGGGCTACCTCGCCGCCGAGGTGCTGCTGGCCCTGGTCGCCGGCGTCGGCTACTCCCTGGCCGACGACACGATCAGCGCCCTGGGGACGAGCTGCGACTCCGCCGCCGCCACCGGCTGCTCGTCGGCGCCGTGGGCCATGAACCTCGCCTTCATCGGGTTCGGCGCCCTCCAGGCGCTGGGCGCCGTACCGCTGCTGCGCGAACCGGTCGGACGCTCACGGGTCGTGGGCTGGCTCTGGGTCGTCGCCGGGGTGTTCTCCGTCGGCGTCGGGCTGGCTCCGGTCGACGCTCACCCGACCCTGCACTCGCTCGTGGCGCTGCCGGTGTTCGTGGCGCAGCCGCTGGCAGTGCTGCTGCACGCCCGCTGGCTCGCGACGGGGCGGCTGCAGGCCGTCGGGACCGTCCTGGGGTTGGCCGCGATCATCGGGGCTGTGGCGTTCGGGGCCCTGCTGGGCGCGGACGGCTGGTCCGGCGCCGCCGAGCGGCTGGCGGTCTGGCCCGCGAAGCTCTGGCTGCCCCTCGCCGCCCTCGCCCTGCACCGAGGGACCGGTCGCCGGCTGCGCTAGGTCGCGGCAGCCTCCTGCTGGCGGCGGGCCTGCTCCTGCTCGACGCGGTGGCAGACGACCAGGGACCCGACCCAGAGCACGAGGAAGATGGCTCCGACGAAGATCATCGCCGGGACGACGAGGGCCGCAGCGAAGGTCGCCACCTGGATCAGCCAGCCCAGCGTGACACCCCACGGTCGGCGCATCATCCCGGCGGCCACCAAGCACAGCAGGGCCAGGCCGGTGCCGACCCACAGCCACCCCGCCCCGGCGTCGTTGCCCTCGGCGAGGGCGATCCCGCGGGCGACGAGTGCGCCGAGGAACACCACGATCCCCTGGCCGGCCAGGACGGTCGCCAGCATCCGCCAGGTGAACTTGCCGAGGGCGCCGTACAGGACGACCCCCTTCACCGGCGGTTCCTCCCGCTGTCACGGAACTTGGTCAGCAGCCAGAACGCCAGGGCGACCAGCGCGACCAGGATGATCAGCTTGGTGAAGGGGTGCATGGAAGGAGCCTAAGCCGTCTCCCACGGGCGTACTGTCGAGGCACGGAGCCACTCGGGCTTCCTAGCGCTGGGAGCACAGCCATGGCCGACAAGTCACCTCGACAACACCTGGCCAAGAAGGCGGGCAAGTCCATCAAGGAGAAGCGCGCCGACAAGCACGCGAAGACGGACGCCAAGAACAACAGCGACGTGGGGCAGATCGGCAAGAAGTAGCAGCCCACCCCCGGGGTCGGCGCCGACTGGTTCCCACCCCGGGCCGGTGACCATCCACGCCGGGCGGCCACCACCCACCCCGGCCGACGCACCAGGGCCGACGACCACCCACCGGGCCCAACCACTCAGACGTCGGTGGCTCCGACGAGCATTCGCACCTCGGCAGCCGTGGTCACCGAGCCGGTGGCGACCACCCCACCACTCATGCCGCCCTCGTCGGCGAGACCCGCGGCCACGTCGAGCGCGTCGGGCAGGTCCTGGACGACGGTGACGCGGTCCTCGCCGAAGATCTCGACCGCGAGCTCACCGAGGTCGTCCGGACGCATCGCCCGGGGAGACGTGGTGCGCGACACGACGATGTGGTCCATGACGGGTTCGAGCGCCTCGAGCATCTCGGTGGCGTCCTTGTCCTTCAGGATCGCCACCACCCCGACCACGCGGGCGAACGTGAAGGAGTCCTCGAGCGCCTGCCGCAGGGCCAGGGCACCGGCCGGGTTGTGGGCCGAGTCGACGATCACGGTGGGTGAGCGGCGCACGATCTCCAGGCGACCGGGCGAGGCGGCCCGGGCCAACCCGGCGCGCACCACGTCGGGCTCGAGTCGCTGCTCACCGCCACCGATGAACGCCTCCACCGCGACGAGTGCGAGGGTGGCGTTGTGCGCCTGGTGGGCGCCGTGCAGCGGCAGGAACAGGTCCTCGTAGACGCCACCGAGACCGCGGATGGAGATCTGCTGGCCGCCAACGGCGACCTCACGTGTGAGCAACCCGAAGTCGTTGCCCTCGAACGTCATTCGGGCACCGACCTCTTCGCCCCGATCGAGGAGGACCTGTGCGACGTCCGGCTCCTGCGTCCCGATGACGGCAACCGCGTCGGCCTTGATGATCCCCGACTTCTCGGTGGCGATGTCGACGACGTCGTTGCCGAGGAAGTGCTGGTGGTCGAGCGAGATCGGGGTGACCACGGCAACCGAGCCGTCCGCGACGTTCGTCGCGTCCCAGCTCCCGCCGAGGCCCACCTCGACGACGGCGACGTCCACGGGGGCGTCGGCGAACGCGGCATACGCGACCGCCACGAGCACCTCGAAGTAGGTCATCCGCGGCCCGTTCTCGGCGACCGACTTCGCATCGACCATCTCGATGAAGGGGATCACGTCGTCATAGGCGTCGAGGAACTTCTCGCGGCTGATCGGCTCGCCGGCCAGCGCGATCCGCTCACGCACGCTGTGCAGGTGCGGCGAGGTGAAGCGGCCGGTCCGCAGCCCCATCTCCGTGAGCAGCGTGTCGATGACGCGCGCCGTGGACGTCTTGCCGTTCGTGCCGGTCAGGTGGATGGCGGGAAAGCTGCGTTGCGGGTCGCCGAGCAGCTCCATCACCGCGGCGATGCGGTCCAGGCTCGGCTGGAGGTCGTGCTCGGGGGCGCGGGCGAGGATCGCCGCCTCCACCTCACGCATCCGCCGCACGAGCTCGAGGTTGCGCGCGGCCTCGCGCTGGGCTGAGTCGGGTGCAGGCATGGCCCCATCATCCCCACGTCGCCGCCCCTTGACATGTGACCATATGGTCACCTAACTTGCAGGGATGCAGGACGACCTGGTGTTCAAGGCCCTGGCCGACCCAACCCGGCGCCTGCTGCTCGACACCCTGCGAGAGCGGGGAGGGCGCACCCTCGGCGAGCTCGAGGAGGTCGTGGTCGAGCACACGCCGATGACGCGGTTCGGCGTGAGCAAGCACCTGCGCCTCCTGGAGGAGGCCAACCTCGTCGTCACCCTGCGCCGCGGCAGGGAGAAGCTCCACCACCTCAACCCGGTCCCCATCCAGCAGGTGCACGACCGCTGGCTCGACAAGTTCACCGAGCGCCGCGCCACGGCGCTGACCACCCTGAAGCACGATCTCGAGGAGAAGCCATGACCCAGCAGAGCACCGCCACCAAGTCGGCAGCTGCGCAGCCCGCCACCACCCAGGTCTTCCGCATCTACATCCGGGCCACGCCGGAGCAGGTCTGGGACGCCATCACCACACCGGAGTTCTCCCGCCAGTACGGCTACGGCGGCGACGTGGAGTTCGACCTGACCCCGGGCGGTGCCTTCACGCACAGCGCCTCCGAGGACATGAAGTCGGTCGGCATGCCCGATGTCGTGGTCACCGGACGCGTCATCGAGTCAGACCCGCCGCGCCGACTCGTGCAGACGTGGAACCCCGTCTGGAACGACGACCCCGACACGACGTTGACCTACCAGATCGAGCCAGCCTTCGACGGCACCACACGCCTCACGCTGATCCACGAGCTGACCGGCGCCGAGTCGACGGCGGCGGAGGTCGCGGGTGCCGGACCGGCCGACCAGCACGGTGCCGGCGGGTGGCCGTGGGTGCTCTCGGGCCTGAAGTCCGCCCTCGAGCAGGGCTGAGGCACCACGCGCGACGTCGCCGACACGCGGCACGAGGTCTTTGAAGCCCTGACCCGGTCCTGGCCGGGTCAGGGCTTCAAAGACCCGAGGTCAGGACAGCTTCATCACCTTGATGCGCACGGGCTCACCGTCGCCGACGGTGGCCTGCACGACATCGGCCCGCTCCGGCAGTGCGTCGAGCTGAGGCGCACTGCCGAACTGCGTGGCCAGCGTCTCCTCGACGATGAGCGCCTGATGGGCGACCGTCGCCTCCCAGACCGTCTGGCTGCCGGTGACGGTCAGCGAGATGCGGTCGCTGACCTCGAGGCCGGCGTCGCGTCGGGCCTGCTGGACCGCGCGGACGACGTCGCGGGCCAGGCCCTCGGCAGCGAGCTCGGGAGTGACCTCGGTGTCCAGGACGACGAACCCGCCACCGGGCAGCATCGCGGTGGCCTGCGAACCGCCCCGCGCACCGGAGTCGACCACCGTCTCGAGGGCGTACTCCCCCTCGACCAGGGCCAGGCCGCCGGCGGTGACGGTGCCGTCCTGCGCCACCGACCAGTCGCCGGACTTGCTGCCCTTGATGGCCTGCTGGACGTCGCGGCCCAGGCGCGGACCGGCCGCCCTGGCGTTGACGCTCAGCCGCTGGGTGATCCCGAAGTCGGACTGGCTTGCCTCACCGATGTCACGCAGCGTGACGGTGCGGACATTGACCTCGTCGGCGACGATCGCACCGAAGTCCTTGAGGGACAGGGCATCCGGGACGACCACCGTGAGGTCGTTGAGCGGCAGACGCACCCGCAGGCCGCCAGCCTTGCGCAGCGACGACGCCACGGAGCAGACCTCGCGGGCGCGGTCCATGGCGACCACCAGGGCCTGGTCAGCAGGCAGGTCGGACGCATCGGGCCAGTCGGTGAGGTGCACCGAACGCCCGCCGGTGAGGCCGCGCCAGATCTCCTCCGTCGTCAGCGGCAGCAGCGGCGCCGCCACCCGGCAGACCACTTCGAGCGCGGTGTAGAGGGTGTCGAACGCCTGCTCCGCAGCTGCTCCCCCGCCCTGACCGGCACCGGTGCCCCAGAACCGCTCGCGCGACCGCCGGACGTACCAGTTCGTCATGACGTCGAGGAACCCGCGCGTGGTCTCGCACGCGTTGGCCACCTCGAAGTGGTCGAGCTGGTCCTGCATGGTCTGCACGTACTGACCGAGCTTGGCCAGCAGGTAGCGGTCGAGCGGGTCGGTCGACGCCGTCGACCACTTCGCGTCATACCCCGGCTCACCCTCGGGACCAGACCTGTTGGCGTTGGCGTACAACGAGAAGAAGTACCAGGTGTTCCACAGCGGGATGAGCACCTGGCGCACGCCGTCGCGGATCCCCTGCTCGGTGACCACGAGGTTGCCGCCGCGCAGGATCGGGCTGCTCATGAGGAACCATCGCATCGCGTCGGCCCCGTCGCGGTCGAAGACCTCGCGGACGTCGGGGTAGTTGCGCAGCGACTTGCTCATCTTCTGGCCATCGGAGCCCAGGACGATGCCGTGGCTGACGCAGGACGAGAACGCCGGACGGTCGAAGAGCGCGGTGGCCAAGATGTGCAGGGTGTAGAACCAGCCACGGGTCTGGCCGATGTACTCGACGATGAAGTCACCCGGGAAGTGGTGCTCGAACCAGTCGGCGTTCTCGAACGGGTAGTGCACCTGCGCGAACGACATCGAGCCGGAGTCGAACCACACGTCCAGCACGTCCTCGACGCGGCGCATCGTCGACCGGCCGGTGGGGTCGTCGGGGTTCGGCCGGGTCAGCTCGTCGATGAACGGCCGGTGCAGGTCCGTGACCTGCCCGCCGAAGTCGCGCTCCAGCTCCTCGAACGAACCGTAGACGTCCATGCGCGGGTACTCGGGGTCGTCGGACTTCCACACGGGGATCGGGCTGCCCCAGAAGCGGTTTCGTGAGATCGACCAGTCCCGCGCGTTCTCCAGCCACTTGCCGAACTGGCCGTGCTTCACGTGCTCGGGCACCCAGGTGATCTGCTCGTTGAGCTCGAGCATGCGCGCCTTGATCTTGGTGACCTCGACGAACCAGCTCGAGACCGCCATGTAGATCAACGGCTGCCGGCAGCGCCAGCAGTGCGGGTAGGAGTGGTCGTAGGTCTCGCGGCGCAGCAGCACCGTGCCCTCGGTGACCGAACCCGTGTCGCCGTCGCCGCGCGTGCGGTTCTTCAGGTGCTCGATGACCATCGGGTTGGCATCGAAGACCTGTACGCCCTCGTAGTCGGTGACCGGGAAGGTGAAGCAGCCATCGGGGCCGACCGGGATGACCGGCTCGATCCCGGCCGCGTCGGTGACGATCTTGTCCTCCTCACCGAAGGCGCCGGCGGTGTGGACCAGCCCGGTGCCGTCCTCCGTGGTGACGAAGTCGGCCGGGAAGACGCGGTGCGCGCGCTCGTGGCCGAGGTAGTAGGAGAACGGCGGCGTGAACGAGCGACCGACCAGGTCGCTGCCCTTGAGCCGCTGGACGACCCGCGACGCCGGGTCCTTCTCGTCAGCGCCGAACAGGTCCTTGGCGTACGCCACGAGTCGCGCCGCACCGATGACGTAGCGCTCGGTCGTGCCGGTGACGTCGGACTCGACGACGACGTAGTCGATGTCGGGACCGACCATGATCCCGAGGTTCGCGGGGAGTGTCCACGGCGTCGTCGTCCAGACGAGCGCGAGCTCGCCGGTCTCCAGGCGCAGGCCGACCGTGACGGCCGGGTCCTGGCGGTTCTGGTAGACGTCGTCGTCCATGCGCAGCTCGTGGTTGGACAGCGGCGTCTGGTCGTTCCAGCAGTAGGGCAGCACGCGGAAGCCCTCGTAGACCAGGCCCTTGTCGTGCAGCTGCTTGAACGCCC
>JBDSKZ010000104.1:0-17412 GCA_039916625.1 Pedococcus sp. | reverse complement strand
GCAAGGCGGGGGAGTCGCTGCGTGAGCACCTCAACGGCGTGCTGCGCAACCGCCGCCTCAACCACCTCCTGACCGACCTCGAGCTGCCCGTCACCATCGACGAGCTCGAGCGGCAGAACTGGGACCGCGACCAGGTCCACACCGTCTTCGACAGCCTCGAGTTCCGGGTGCTGCGCGACCGCCTCTTCGAGTACCTCGAGGCGCCCCTGGAGGAGGCCGAGCACGGCTTCGACCTCGAGGGCAGCGTGCTCGCCCCCGACGAGGTGACCGGGTGGCTGGAGGAGTATGTCGTCACCGGAGCCCGCGTCGGCGTGCACGTCGTGGGCACCTGGGGTCGCGGCACCGGGGACGCCACCGCACTTGCGCTGGCCACCGACGGTGGTGCGGCGGCATACGTGGACCTCACTGGGCTCGACGCGGCCGGGGACGCGGCGGTCGGCGCGTGGCTGGCCGACCCGACCCGACCCAAGGTGCTGCACGACGCCAAGGGTCCGTTGCTGGCGCTGGCAGCCCGGGGTTGGCCGGTCGACGGTATCGAGACCGACACGGCGCTCGCGGCCTATCTCGTGCGGCCCGACCAGCGGTCCTACGACCTGTCCGACCTCGTGCTGCGCCACCTGGGTCGGGAGCTGCGGGCCGAGACCGCCGACACCGGCCAGGGACTGCTCGACTTCGGCGGCGACGAGGACACCGGGGCGCAGGAGGCGATGGTGCGCGCCCGCGCCGTCCTCGACCTCGCGGCATCGCTGGCCGAGCAGCTCGAGGCGACCGGGGGCACGTCCCTGCAGCGCGATGTCGAGCTGCCCCTGGAGCACGTGCTCGCCGGCATGGAGCGCATCGGCATCGGTGCCGACACGGCGACGATGACCGGGCTCGAGGCCGACTTCGCCGCCAAGGTGCGCGAGGCGCAGCAGGACGCCTACGACGCCATCGGGGGCGACCAGATCAACCTCGGGTCGCCCAAGCAGCTCCAGGTGGTGCTGTTCGAGACCCTCGGCCTGCCCAAGACGCGGCGCACCAAGACCGGCTACACCACCGACGCCGACGCCCTGACCGACCTGTTCACCAAGACCGAGCACCCCTTCCTCGAGGCGCTGCTGCGGCATCGTGACGCGTCACGGCTGCGGGTGACCGTCGAGGGGCTGCTCAAGTCGGTGGCCGACGACGGGCGCATCCACACGACCTACCAGCAGACGATCGCGGCGACGGGTCGACTGAGCTCCACCGACCCCAACCTGCAGAACATCCCCATCCGCACCGACGAGGGCCGTCGCATCCGTGAGGTGTTCGTCGTCGGCGACGGCTACGAGTCGCTGATGTCGGCCGACTACAGCCAGATCGAGATGCGGATCATGGCGCACCTGTCCGGCGACGAAGGGCTCATCGAGGCCTTCCGCACCGGCGAGGACCTGCACCGGTTCGTCGGGTCGCGGGTGTTCCACGTCGAGCCGCAGGAGGTCACCTCGGCGATGCGCTCCAAGGTGAAGGCGATGTCCTACGGCCTCGCGTACGGGTTGTCGGCGTTCGGGCTGTCCAAGCAGCTCACCATCTCGACCGGTGAGGCCCAAGGCTTGATGGACGAGTACTTCGCCCGGTTCGGCGGGGTGCGCGACTACCTCACCGAGGTGGTCGCCGTGGCTCGGGGGACCGGGTACACCGAGACCATGCTCGGCCGTCGCCGCTACCTGCCCGACCTGACCTCCGACAACCGCCAGCGCCGCGAGATGGCCGAGCGGATGGCGCTCAACGCCCCGATCCAGGGCTCGGCCGCCGACATCATCAAGCTCGCGATGCTCCGGGTCGACCGGGCCCTGACCGAGTCGGGCGCGCGGTCGCGCCAGCTGCTCCAGGTCCACGACGAGCTGGTCCTCGAGATCGCTCCCGGCGAACGCGACGACGTCGAGGCGCTGCTGCGCCGCGAGATGGGCGGGGCGATGGAGCTGGACGTCCCACTCGAGGTCAGCGTCGGTGTCGGCCGGTCCTGGCACGACGCCGCGCACTGACCGGCACCGGCACCCCTGTCATGCACCGGGTCGCCGGACTCCGGCCGTTGGCGGCGCCGCTGGCCGTGACCTGCGGGCTCGCGGTCTGGGTGTGCGCCAGGTCGTGGGGTCACGGCTGGTTGCTGTACCGCGACTTCGTGGCAGTACCGGACCCGCGGCTGGGGCCGCAGAGCCTGGGTGTGTCCGGTGCCGCAGTGCGTGCGGTTCCCCTCGACGCGGTGACGGCAGTGCTCGCCTACGCGGTCCCTACTGCGTTGCAGCAACAGGTCATGCTCCTTGCGGCCCTCGTGCTCGTCGGGGTCGGGGTCGCGGTGCTGCTTCGTCCCCACGGGGTTGCCGCCATGACCTGCGGCGCCGCTCTGGCGGTCTGGAACCCCTATGTCGCCGAGCGTCTGCTGGTCGGCCAACCGCCGACCCTGCTCGCCTACAGCATGGCGCCGTGGATCGTCGTCGCCGTTCGTCACCGGACCACTGCGCCGCGCCGGCTGGCGCTGGTGGTGTCGGCAGCGCTCCCTGCGGCCCTGACACCCTTCGGATCGGTGGCTGCCGCGGTGGTCGCGCTCGCTGCCAGTGGCGTGACCCCGGGGCGTCGGTCGAGGGGGTGGGTGACGGCCGTCGCGGTGGCTGCACTCGGGTGGTGCTCGCCCTGGCTGGTCGCGGCACTCCTGGGTCCGCCCGTCGTCGCGGACCGCGATGGTGCCGCCGCGTTCGCCGTGGGCGCAGACTCCGCGCTGGGCACGGTCGGCTCAGTGCTCATGCTCGGGGGCATCTGGGCGCCCGGCGCGCGCCCGGCGTCCCGCCTCGAATGGTTGCCGGTGGTGGCCTCTCTCTTCGTCCTGCTTCTCGCGTCAGCCGGGGTCGTGGTCCTCGTGCTCCGCGGGCGTCGTCGGTCTGCGATCCAGCTCGGGCTGCTCTTTCTCGCGCCGGTCGGCCTCGTCCTGCTGCTGTCGACCGGCCCCGGCCTGGAGGCATTCGCCGCTCTACAGGCCGTGCCGGGGGTGGCGATCTTCCGGGACACCCACCGGCTGCTCGGTCTGTCGGCGCTGGGCTGCGCGTTGGGCGCCGGTCTCGCCGTGGCCGGGGCCACGTCATGGACCGCCGAACGACTACCGGGTGTTGCGACGCGCGGGGGTGTCGTCCTGGGGGTGCTGGCTGCGACCGTGCTCACCGTCCCCGACCTCCCGGGTGCGGTCGGCCGGTCCTACCGCCCGGTGGTCTACCCGGACAGCTGGGAGCAGGTGATCGGTGCGGTGGACGAGGTCCCGGGTGACGGCGCCGTGCTCGTGCTGCCTTGGCAGCCGTTCCGCAACCCCTCCTGGGCTGGCGGGCAGGCCTTCCTCGACCCGCTGCCCCGTGCACTCGACCGCGACGTGCGCTCGTCGTTCGACCTGACGGTCGCTCGTGACGGTCGGGCGCTTCTCGTCGGTGGCGGTGACCCGTCCGAGGCGGCGCAGTGGGCGGCCGGCCAGGTCCTCCCGCAGGTCCTGGACCGCCTCGGAATCTCGGTCGTGGTCGAGTGGCAGGGAACGGTGGGCCGGCTGCCGCAGGACCACCCCGGGCTCCGGCCGGTGCTGCGCACCCCCGAGTTCACCGTCTGGTCACGGGCCTCGGGCTGAGGGGCCGGTGGGCCGGGACACGCACGGAAGTTTCCTCAGTAGTGCGCCGGGTGGGCAACCAGCGGGTAACATCCTCGCAACATCATCACCAGGAGGCCCAAGGTCATGCAGTTCTTTCGCCGTGGCGAGCGCGGTGCCATCGAGTCGGCTGCGGCTGTCACCTTGCTGAGCGTCGTGCTGGGTGGTGGAGCCGCAGCGGCTGCCGTCGTGACCGTGATCAACACCTCCGCCCCTGACGACAGCGTTGCGGTGCAGACCGGCCCGAAGGACATCGTCGACCCCCAGACCCTGATCCCCTACGGCGGCTGACTCAGCCCCGGATGGTCAGCGACTGGGCGTCGGTCATCGCGACCGGCGCCCTTCCGCGTGCCGCATGCAGCAGCAGACGTTCCCAGGACCCGACGGTTCCCTCCCACGTGAACTGGCGGGAGTAGTCCCGCGCGTGCCCGCCCATCTCTGCACGAGCGGCCGGGTCGGCCAGCAGGCGCGCCACCTCGCGCGTCATCTCGTCGAGGTCTTCCACGAGGACCCCGGTCCGCTGGTGGACGATCGACTCGGAGAGCCCGCCGGCGTTGCTGTAGGCGATGGTGGGCACCCCGTGGCTCGCGGCCTCGACGACGCACAGCCCCCAGCCCTCCTTGACGCTGGGTGCCAGCGCGAGCCAGGCGCCCGCGAGCTCGGCGTGCTTGACCCCCTCCTCCACGAACCCCAGGAGGTCGACGTCGTCGGCCACCCCCGAGGCCTCGGCGTGCGCGGTGATCTCGTCGTGCCACCAGCCCTGCCCGATCACGCGCAGCCGCAGCCCCGGGGTCGTCGGTCGCAGCCGCGCCAGGACGTCGATGGCGTGCTCGACCCGCTTGTGGGGGACCAGCCGGCCGAGCACCACGAGGGTCGGGTCGGGGCGCCGCGCGGTGTCGAGGGCGACCGGTTCGTCGGTGCCGTTGTGGATCACGGCGATGTGCTGGGCCTGGACACCCAGCCCGCCGAGCTCCTCGCGAGTGCGTTCGGACACCGCGACGTACTGGCGACCGCGGTACGCCTTCGGCGACAGCCGCGACTCGATCAGCCATCCGATCCGGGCAGCCACCGGGCCGAAGACCACGGGCCACTGCTCACGGTGGACGTGGTGGACCAGCGAGATCACCGGCGACCGCGTGGCCAGCACCGAGAGGAACGGCACGCCGTTCTGCACGTCGACCACCACGTCGTAGCGGCCGTGCGTCCGCTCGTCGGCACGCAGGGCGCGGTTCGAGGCGGCATACACCCCGAGGCGACCACCCTGGCGACGGATCCGGACGCCACCCACCGTCTCGGTCGGCTGCGCGTCCCCGTGCGCGGCGCAGTACAGCGTCACCTCGTGGCCCCGTGCCACGAGCCCACGGCCCACGGTCTCCGCGTAGTGCTCCGCGCCGCCACCCTCGGGGTGCGTGGAGTCACGCCAGTTCAAGAAGGCAATGCGCACAGTCGCTCCGTCGCGGCTCAGGGGTGGGCTGATGAAGAAATGTAGCCTCCCCGGGAAGGATGGCACCGCAGACCGTTCACGAACGCCACACCTGCGACCCGAGGCGCCCCCGCGGGGAAGCCTGCGGCGCTCGGTCGCACTGTTCCGCGCGTTCCTGGTCGAACAGAGCGACCCCGACCAGTTCTACTCGCTGCTTGCGGCGGACTCGGTCGCAGAGGCGGCGCGCTGGTTCGACGTCGCTGGAGCCGACGTCGTGGACGTCGGTGGCGGTCCCGGGTACTTCGCCGACGCCTTCCGCGGCGCCGGTGCCCGGTATGCCGGGATCGAGCCGGACGCGGGTGAGCTCACCGCGCGCGGGGCGGTCGGCACGAACGCCCTGAGGGGGTCGGGCCTGCAGCTGCCCATCGCCGACGGCGTCGTCGACTGCGCCTACTCCTCCAACGTCCTCGAGCACGTCCCCGACCCCGAGGCGATGGCCGAGGAGATGCTGCGCATCACCCGCCCCGGCGGGGTCGTGGTCATCTCGTGGACGCCGTGGCTGTCGCCGTGGGGCGGTCACGAGACCGCACCGTGGCACTACCTCGGGGGTCGCCGCGCCGCTGACCGGTATGCAGCCCGGACCGGACGCCGTCCCAAGAACGACTTCGGAGCTTCCTTGTTCGCGTGCTCCGTGGCCCGCATGGACCGCTGGCTGCGTCAGTCGGCGCGCGAGGACCGGGTGCGCGTCGTGGAGGTGCTGCCGCGCTACCACCCGCGGTGGGCACGCTGGGTGATCCGGGTTCCGGGGCTGCGTGAGGTGGCGTGCTGGAACGCTGTCATCGTCGTGGAGAAGCGGTGACCCCGCAGGGCGAACAGCGGTCACTCTGGCGCTTCCGGATCCTGGCCGCTCTGCTGCTGCTCACCGCGCTGTGCTTCCACCAGGCCCCGGGACTGGTCGTCCCGGACACCAAGCTCGACCTGACCAGCGGACCCGGCGCATTCCTCGGTCGAGCCCTGCACATGTGGGACCCGCAGGGGGCGTTCGGGCAGCTGCAGAACCAGGCCTACGGATATCTCTTCCCGGTCGGACCCTTCCACTGGCTCCTCGGCCTGGCCGGGGTCCCCGAATGGGTGGTGCAGCGGCTGTGGTGGTCGCTCCTGCTGGGTCTGGCTTTCGTCGGCTACTGGAAGGTCGCCGGAGCCCTGCGGTTGGGCGACCCGTGGGCCCGCTACCTCGGCGCGCTCCTCTACGCACTGACGCCCCGACTTCTCGGCGAGGTGGCCATCACGTCGGTGGAGGTCTGGCCGGTCGCGATGGCGCCCTGGGTGCTCCTGCCGCTCGTCACCCACGGCGCACGCTCGTGGGCGTGGCGGATCAGCTGGTCCGCGCTGGCGTTCCTGGGTGTCGGAGGGGTGAATGCCGTCGCGTCGGGCGCGACCTTGGTCCTGCCCGCCCTGTGGTTCCTGACGCGGGACAGGTTGCGGCAGTCCGCGATGGCCTTCGCGGCCTGGCTCGTTGCCGTGCTCGCGGTGTCCCTGTGGTGGTTGGTACCACTGGTCCTGCTCGGCCGGTACAGCCCGCCCTTCCTCGACTGGATCGAGGACGCCGCGGTGACGACATCGTTCGCGAGCCCGTTCCACGCACTGAGCGGGACCACACCGTGGCTGGCCTTCCTGGCCGGTGCGTCCGGCCCGTCGTGGCCGGCCGGGTGGGAGTACGTCACGGGTCCGGTCTTCATCCTCCTGGCCGCCGGTGTCGCAGCCCTTTCGCTCGTGGGGCTGTCGGCGCGACGACTCCCGGAGGCGACCTTCCTGCGCCTGGGCGTGCTCGTCGGCTTGGTCCTCGTGACCCTCGGCTTCACCAAGGCCGGCGCGTCACCGGTCGGGCCGACCGTCCAGACCCTGCTCGACGGGGCGCTGGCCCCGCTGCGGAACACGCACAAGTTCGAGCTGGCGGTCCGGCTGCCCCTGCTACTGGCGGCGGCCCATGCCGTCGCTGCGATCCGGGTGCGCCTGAGCCGGTTCGGGCTGGCCTCCTGGGTCGCGCCCGTGATGGCCGTCTCACTCGTGGCGGCGCTCGCGGCACCGGGGATCGCCGGGTCCATGCCACGTCCCGAGGGGTATGTCGCCATCCCCGGCTACTGGCGCGCGGCGGCCACGTGGCTGGACACGCGCCATACCGAGGGCAGCGTCCTGCTGGCGCCCGCCGCCAGCTTCGCCGACTTCGCCTGGGGGTCGACCAAGGACGAACCGCTGCAGGCCCTGATGACCCGGCCTTTTGCCGTGCGCGATGCCGTGCCGCTCGGTTCGGCGGGCACGACGCGGATGCTCGACGTCGTCCAGCAGCGTCTCACCTCCGGCCGGGGCGGGGCCGACGTGCGCGAGGCGCTGCGACGGTCGGGAGTGCGCTACCTCGTGCTGCGCAACGACCTGCGGCTCGACGCCGTGGACAACGTGGGACTACAGGTGCACCAGGCCCTGGCCGAGTCCGGGATGCCGGCGCCGGTGCAGTCGTTCGGTCCCCGCGTCGCCGGCGCGCTCGAGTCGGGCGAACGCACCCTGGACAGCCGGACCCGCCTTCCCTACCCCAGCGTCGAGATCTTCGACCTGGGTCCGGTCGACGCGGCCACGGTGGTCCCCGCCGCCGACGTCGTCACGGCGGTCGGTGGCTCCGAGGACGGACTGCGCGTCCTGGCGCCCGCCACAGGGCCTGCGAGAGGTGCGGGTGCCACCACCCCCGCACCCGGTGCGATGCTGACCGGCACCGACGCATCCGGGGCAGCGGCAGCACTGGGCACCCGTGGGTCGGTGCTCACGGACGGCAACGTCCGGCGCGAGGTCTTCTTCGGTCGCTCGAGCGACAACAGGTCCGCCCCCCTGACCGCCGACGACCCCGGTCGCACGGACCGTCGCGTCACCGACTTCGATGCCGACCCCGCCGCTCCGAAGACGACCCGGGTCTGGGAGGGCGGGCTCGTCGAGGTCACCGCGTCGTCGTCGGCCTCGGACGCCAACGCCACCCTGCGCCTCGGCTCGGCCCACAGCCCGGCCGCGGCCGTCGACGGGCGCCCTGAAACCTCCTGGGTCTCCGGACGGTACGGCCGGGCCCGAGGGGAGTGGCTCCAGCTGCGCTTCACCGAGGCTGTCGACGTCCAGGGGACGTCGGTGCGCCTTCCCCTCGAGTCCCCCGCCCAGGGGGTGGCGGCCGAGCTCTTGGCACAGACCGACGGGGGCGAGGCGGTCACGGTCCTGGCTGCAGGTGCCGCAGTGCAGCGGCTACAGGTGCCGAAGGGGCCCACCACCACGCTGCGCATCGTCGTGCGGAGCCTGTCGGGGCGGCCGGACGCCAGCGGTGTGTCGATCGCCGAGGTTGCCGTCCCGGGTCTCGACCTGGGCTCACGGCTCCAGGTGCCGGCGGTGCCGACTGCCCCTGACACCATCCTCCTGGGACAGACCTCCCCGGCCACGTCCGGTTGCGCCCAGGTGGGTGACCGGCCCCTGTGCTCACCGACCCTCGTCACCGAGGGCGAGGAACAAGCCGGTTTTCGTCGGCTGATCCAGACCCCGAGCACGGCGGCATACCAGCTGTCCGGGACCGTCGTCGCGCGGGACGGCACTGCGGCCGAGCGGCTGCTGGCCGACCTCACCGCCGTGACGGCGACTGCAAGCAGCCGCGCGGTGAACGCGCCGGGTGCGCGTCCGGCTGCCGCGTTCGATGGCAGCCTGGGGACCGGTTGGGTAGCCGACATCCGGGACCCCCGGCCGCGCCTCACCGCTCGCTTCCCCTCCCGCGTCACGACGGGCGAGCTCCAGCTGCAGGTGGACCAGTACCTTGCCGCCTCGCGGGCCTCGGAGGTGCAGCTCACCTTCGACGGGGTCGACGACGCAGCGGTCGTGGCACCGGTGGACGACGCAGGGTTCGTGCGCTGGGCACCCCGCACCTTCCGAAGCCTGTCCATCCAGTTCCTGGCGACGAACCCCCTGGTCAGCATCGACTCCCGAACCGGGCTGTCGACCGAGCTTCCGGTCGGAGTGTCAGAGGTGCGTCTGGAAGGAGTCTCCCCTGCCGGTCGCGCGAGTGCGGGCGAACTGGCCACCGGGGCGCCCTGCGGCTTCGGACCGGAGCTCGTCGTCGCAGGCCGCCGCATCCCCACCACCGTCGACGGCACCGTGGACGACGTCCTCACCGGGGCCCCACTCCAGTGGCGGGCCTGCACCCCGGAGCAGACCGTGACCGTGCCTTCCGGGCAGGTTGCCGTCGATGCACTGGCCTCGGCCGAGTTCGTCCCGCTGACCCTTCGGCTGACCCGAGCCACCGACGTGGACCCGCACGCGGCAACCGCCCCGGCGCGGGGATCGCCGACGGCAGTCACCGTGCGGCGCCATGGGCCGGCCTCGATGACGGCGACGCTTGCGGGATCGGCCCCTACCGCAGCCCTGCTCGTCCTCCCACAGAACTTCAACGAGGGCTGGAGCGCCACGACCGCAGACGGCATCGCGCTCGAGCCCTTGCGAGTCAACGGCTGGCAGCAGGGCTGGGTGCTGCCGGCCGGCACCGTCGGGCGCGTCCAGCTGGCGTTCGGCCCGGACACGGGCTACCGGATCGGTCTGCTGCTGGGTGGGCTGCTCGCGCTCGCCTGCGGTGCCGCGGCAGGCGCCACCGCTGTATGGCGTGGGCGCACCACCACAGCGCGGGGTCCCGGCTCGATCCGGCGCGTCCTGGTGGTCCCGGCGGCCGTCGCACCCGCCGTCGTCCCGGTCCGAGCTGCGGCGGTGGTCGTCCTGGCCCTCTCGGTGGTCTTGGCCGGGCTCACCGGTCTGGTGGCGGGCTTGTCGGCGCTGGGCCTGGCCTGGGTGCTCGCACACCGTCCCGCACGGGTGTCGGCGCTCGCGGGCGCCCTGTTGGTGGCTGCCGGCGCCTGGGCCGCGGCTGACCCCTGGCCCACGGGAGGCGCAGGGGCACAGTCATGGGCGGTTCAGGCGCTGGCGTTGACCGGCGTCGCCCTCGCCTGTTCACCGGTGGCCGTCGCCGCATCCCCATCACTGTCGGGCAGGTCGCCCGGGCCGCGCGCAGGTCTGTCGGCTGAACTGCTGCGACGGCGCCCCAGGCGCATGATGGGTCGTTCCATCAGGTAGTAGCTCACGGTCGCGAGGACGAGTGAGAGACCGAGGGTGGGCCAGAACAACCGGGCAAACCCCCCCGTGAAGATCTCGAAGTCGAGCATCCGCTCCACGAGGCCCAGCGCGATCAGGTGGTAGCAGAAGATCCCGTAGGAGATGTTGCCCAGGAAGCGCGCCGGCGCTGAGCCGAGCACCTGGATCGCCAGTGACGGCGCACCCTCCGGCCGTGGGGCCACGGCGGGCAGCACGATGAGGACACCGAAGAGACCGTAGAGCAGGTTCTTCACCGCAGCCTGGCCGGCGGTCGGCGGCAAGAGGTCGTACGGACCGGCGACCGGGGAGGCCAGGACCAGGTAGAGCGCTGCCGCGACGGCCCACGCGGTGCCCGGGTGCTCGGCCAACGTGTCGATCCAGCTTCGTCCCAAGGCGGCGGTGGCACGCCCCACCCGCCACGCAGCCAGCGCCATGCCGAGCCCGAACCAGCCGATGAAGGCAGGCAGCCACAACGTCCACAACGGACGCCCCCAGCCATTGGCGAGGGCCATCCAGGCGGCGCCCACCAGGGGGGTGGCGCAGAGCACCAGCGCCCGCCTGCGCAGTCCGGCGTCCCCCCGGCCGGACCGGGCCAGGACCCAGGCCAGCAGGGGCAGCGCGAGGTAGAAGGCGGCCTCGGTCGCCAGGCTCCACATCTGGGTCAGGCCGTTGGTCTCGTGTCCGGGCACGTAGATCTGCGTGAGCGAGGCGTGCAGGAGGTAGTTGCGCAGTGAGACGTCCTCGTCGTGCGGCAGGACCAGCGCCGCGCCGATGACCGCCACCCAGAGGGCGGGCAGGATGCGTAGCGCCCGGTGCAGGAAGTACCGCCGGGTCGACGGACGCCGACGACCATGGACCAGCGCCTCGACGTGGGGTTGGTAGAGCAAGAAACCCGAGATGACGAAGAAGATGGTGACGCCGGAGTCCATCCGGGACAGCAGCCCGTTGAACGAGGAGTTCAGCGAGTCGCCGCTGTGGAACCCGACGTGCGTGCTCAGGACGAACAACGCGCCCACGGCACGCAGCCCGTCCAGGCCGGGCAGGTGACGTCGTCGCGTCACTTCGGCACCGGGTTGCCGACCTGAACGTCGCCGATGCAGACGTTGGCGCCCGGGTCGACCCCGCGAACCTCGACCCGGTCACCGGCGCCGACCAGGGTCACGAACACCTCGCCCAGACCCTTGGTCAGCGGGACCTCCTGCTGGGCGTCGCCGAGGACGATCCGCGCGGTGGTGTCACGATCGGCGAGGTAGCCGACCCGCACGGCCCACCGCCACGCGAACGCCGAGCTGCCGAGGGGCACCACGGCCGCACCGTTGACGACGTTCCACCCGCACGATCCGGGCGGGGTCTGCAGCGACTCGGCACCGAGGACGGCCATGCGTTGGAAGTGTCCTGACGCATCGAGGAAGTAGGGACGGGTGTACGACGTGCGTCCGTAGGTCTCGCGACGGGTCTTGTCGTCGACCATCGGGGCGATGAACCGGCTGACCGAGTTGTAGTCCTGGAAGATCGGCCCGACGATGTCGACCGGCAGGGCCGTGTCGTACACCTCTGCGCTGTCGGGCAGCGCGGCCAACGAGGTGCGGACGTTGTCGACGAAGGGGCGGTAGGGGTTGGCAGCGCTGAACCCCGCGTAGGCGTTGACGGCGTGCAGCGAGAGCCCGACCACCACGACACCGACCGAGGTGGCGGCCGCCAACCGTGACGCAGGAGGCACGAGCGAACCCAACCGGGCAGCCACGGGCAGCCAGGCCGCCTGCTCGCCGCGCAGGGGCATCAGGGCGGCGCCCACGGCCACGACGAGGGGGATGGCCGCGTCGGCCAGGTAGCGGGTCTCGAGGGCCACGATGGGCCCGCCGAACGCGACCCGTCCGGCCGCGAGCACGGCCAGCGACCCCGCGACGTACACGAGCAGGGCGACCCAGTGTCGCGCCATGTGGCGGCGCAGGGCCAGGGAGGCGCAGACGATCAAGGAGGCCGCGATCCAGCACACCCAGTCGAACAAGCGCGGGGAGTCGACCAGGGCGCCGGCGTAACCCGCCGGTTGCCAGCTCCACGGACCGCCCAGGGCCCCCGGGATGAAGGTCCGGAAGAGGCTCAGGTAGGTGAAGTCCCACAGCTCGGTCACCGACGGCGCGAAGAGGCGGTCGGCACCGCCAGCGCTGGAGGAGCGCAGGTAGAGGGCGAGGTAGCCGATCGTCGCGACGGCGTACGCGGCCCAGACCAGCCACGTGCGACGGACCAGGGCGAGGAGCCCGCGAGCCCCCGCCCGAGCCTGCGGCGACACGGCGACGGTGAGTGCGACGAGGTAGGGCAGGACGACGAGAGTCTTCTCGAAAGAGGCGAAGCCCACGACGAGCCACAGGACGGCGGCGAGTGCGTGGCGAGCTCGCCCGGTGCGGACGTACCGCACGTGCTGTCGGGTGCCACCGGCCACCGCAGCCATCAGCGGCACCCAGATGATCGCGGCCGACAGCCACGTGGTCGCCGGTGCCGTGAGCGGGGTGAGGCAGTACAGGGCGAAGGGTACGAGCGTGAGCGGCCGGCGGCCGAAGAGCTCGACGAGCAGCCGCCAGACAAGGACGGCCACCACGGCCTGCCCGAGCAGGAGGACGGTCAGGGCGGCGCCCCAGTTCCAGGGGGCGACGTGGGCCAGCCCCCACATCACGGCGAAGCCGATCGGCTCGAGGTGACCCGTGTGGACCCGGAAGAGGTAGTCCCAGCCGAACGGGGACTCGGCCGCCCGCGAGCTCAGCATGAAGTCGTCGGTGATGAAGTAGCTGTCCCGCAGGATGTTGAACCGCACGGCCAGCGACACGGCGACGACCAGGAGGAAGCCGGTGCGAACGGGGTCACTCGTGAGCCAGTGGTCGGTGCCGGGGTCCTGCGTCTCGGGCGCGGCGCTGGGCGCCGAGGACGGTGAGCCATGGGCCATGTCGGGCTCCACACTCGTCACGCGGTGACATCCTGTCGTCGGAAGGCTTGAAATGTGCAGGCTGTGAGGCTACCCGCTGGTAGGGTCCAGCAACCTCATATCTCAAGGAGATCCGCGCATGCGTCGAGTGCTGGGCAGCGTTGCCATAGTTCTGGGAGTTCTGTTGTTGGGCATCGGCATCCTAGCCAAGCCTGTCCTGTATGACCGGCTTGCGACGGTGAAGCTCGACCAGCGGTCCACGTCGATCTCCGAGGGCTCAGGGATGTCTGCGCTCCGGGCGCACGAGGTCAACGGTTCAGCAGTCTTCGACAAGCTCGAGAACGTCAACCTTCGGAGCACCCGGCAGGTCATCGGCATCCCCGGTCGCGTCAAGGCCGAGGACAAGCAGGACGCGCAGGCCTTCTGGCAGACCACCGTCCGGTCCCAAGCCGAGGTCAACGGCCAGTGGGTCGACCTCAGCTACAGCAACGAGGGAGTCTCCTTCGTCCGCAAGACCGGCACGGCCACGAACTGCTGTGGTGACTACAAGTCCGCGGGCGACCTGGACAACCCCGACAAGACCGTGCCGGTGGAGCACCAGGGGAACTTCTTCAAGTTCCCCTTCGGCCTCCAGAAGCAGACCTACCAGTGGTGGGACGGTGACCTGGGCAAGGCGACGGACATCAAGTTCGTCCGCGAGGAGCAGATCCAGGGCCTGAAGACCTACGTCTTCCGGCAGACCATCGACAAGGCCGAAGTCGCCCAGCGCCCCGTCCCGAAGGCCATCTTCGGTGACCAGGCTGCGGGCACCGTCGACGCGCGGGTCATGTACGGCAACATCCGCACGCTGTGGGTCGAGCCCAACACCGGTGTCCTCATCAAGGGCCAGGAGCAGGTGGACAAGTCGCTCGTCGCCGCGGGCTACGAGGACGTCGCCACGACCCTCGGCACCATCGGGTACAGCGATGCGACGGTGAAGAAGAACGTGCAGGACTGGTCCAGCAAGGGCTCACTCCTGGGTTTCATCGGCGGTCCGCTCACCTTCGTGGGGATCGGGCTCGGCATCCTGCTGGTCGCCCTCGGTCTGTTCCTCACCCTCGGCGTCCGTGAGGGGCGTCGCGAGGCCTGACCGACTCAGCAACACCGTGCAGAGGGGCCCGACGGGAGATCCGGTCGGGCCTCCCGCGCTCATGGGGACAGCGCACGCGAACGGGATGGCCTCAGACGGGGCAGGGCTGAGGCTGCTTCGGGCCGCTGTCCGGGAACGCCAAGAACGGTGCCGGTGGGCCCCTGCCGACGTCCTGGGGCGGCATCGGCGCAGGTCAGCTAGCCTGTCACCGGCTTTTCGTGTCCGGCCCGTGTGGCCCGGTGGCTTGAGAGGACGTGACCCCGTGACGACTGTTCTCCCGGCTGGCTCGTCCCACGACACGCGGGGCCTTCGGACGCGGCTGCTGGTGGTCGCAGCGGCGTTGGCCACCGTCGCCGTTCCCTTCGTGCTTCTCCTCGTCCTGGTCGAGGACCGGTGGCAGCCCCTGGCCGACGCCGACCAGGGCGCCCGGGACAGCCTGCACCAGTACGCCCTGGCCCACCCCACCTTCGTCAGCCTGATGCGGTTCCTCAGCGACTCGGGGTCCGCCCTCGCCTGGCAGGTGGTCCTGGGCCTGGTGGTCATGTGGTTGGTGTGGAGGCGCCTGTGGCGACTGGCGGCCTTCGTGGTCGTGACCGGCGTCGGGTCGTCCCTGCTCAACGGTGTGGTCAAGGCCGCCGTCAACCGTCCGCGCCCCGTCGTCGACCATCCGCTGATCCACCTTCCCAACGCCAGCTTCCCCAGCGGCCACGCCCAGGCCGCGGTCACCGGGTATGCCGTGCTGCTGCTCGTCTTCCTGCCAGTGATCTCCCCGAGGTGGCGCAGGCCCGCGATCGGCCTCGCGACCGTCATGGTTCTGGCCATCGGGTTCTCGCGGGTCGCCCTGGCGGCGCACTTCGTGTCCGACGTGGTGGCCGGGTTCATCCTCGGGGGAGCCTGGACCGCCGCCATGGCGGCGCTGTTCAGCGCGTGGCGGCTGCACCGTGGCAGGCCCGCGGTGGATCCGGGCAGCGGCCTGGCCCCAGAGCAGGCCGTCCGACTCGACCCGACCGAACGCCCGTCCGGACCCACGTCCCCGGACCCGGAGTAGGAGTAGGAGTAGGAGAACCATGTCCTTCCTGACGCGCTATGCCGACGACCGCTCGACACCATCCGCAGGAGCGGTGGTCCGAGACGTGCTCGTACGCGCGATAGCCCCTGCCGTCGCGCTCTGGGCCCTGATCGTGGGGCTCGGACTCCTCATCACCGGGCCACTGGGTGGGCTGAGCGCGGAGGAACCGCTCAGCAAGGACGTCGCGGGGTCGCGGACGGACACCTGGAACTCGGTGACCATGGTGTGGTCGCACATCGGCAACACCGAGATCGTCATCGGGGTGTGCGTGCTGGCCGTGGGCCTGTTGTGGTGGCGCACCCGCCGGTGGTGGCTGGCGGTCGTGCCCGCGATCGCCATCGCCCTGCAGGCCACCGTCTTCGTGATCGCCACTGCCGTGGTGGGCAGGCCCCGCCCCGACGTCGCCCACCTCGACCCAGCCCCACCGACCTCGAGCTACCCCAGCGGGCACGTGGGGGCCGCGACAGCGCTGTACGTCAGCTTCGCCCTGCTCGCGCAGGGGATCGAACGGCCCATGCTGCGCCGGCTGGTCACGACCGTGCTCCTCGTGGTCCCGCTCCTCGTCGGGTGGGCTCGCCTCTACCGGGGCATGCACCACCTCAGTGACATCGTCGTAGGTGCAGCCAACGGCCTGGCGTGCGCGTTGCTCGCCTGGGCCTACCTGCGGCGCAGGCACTCATCCGTCACGGGCGGTAGCAGATGAAGATCGCCGTCCCGGGGAACAGCCGACCGCGCAGCGGTGACCACCCGCCCCACGCCTGGTCGTTGCGCTCCGGCCAGGTCGGCTCGACGAGGTCGGCGAGGAACATCCCGGCGGCCACGAGCTCACGGACCCGGTCGCCGATCGTCCTGTGGTGCTCGACGTAGGACGCCTCACCGCCTGAGTCGCTCTCGACATAGGGCGTGTGGTCGAAGTAGGACTGCCCCACGGTGAGTCCGACCGGCCCCGGGTCGTCAGGGAACGCCCACCGGAACGGATGGGTCGTGGAGAACACGAAGCGTCCGCTGGGGCGCAGCACCCGGGCCACCTCGCGCATGAGCAGGGCGGTGTCGGCCACGAACGGGACGGCGCCGTAGGAGGTGAAGACCAGGTCGAAGCTGGCGTCGGCGAACGGAAGGGCGACCGCGTCGCACTGGGCGAACGGCACTGCCCGGGAAGGGGTGGACCTCTCGTTGAGGTCGAGGCCTTGGCGCACCATCCCTGCCGACAGGTCGGTGGCGACGATGGTCCCGCCGGCCGCGGCGACCCACCGCGCGCACTGGCCGGCCCCGGCGCCGATCTCGAGGACCTGTCGGCCGGACACGTCCCCGAGCAGGGTGAGCTCCTCCTCACGCCAGCCCTCGGGTCCCCAGACGAGCTGGGCGTCACCGAGGAAGGCGCCGTGCTCGGCGTAGTAGTCGCCTGCCTCGGCGTCCCACCAGGACCGGTTGGCGGCCGCGGTCTCGTCGGCTCCTGCCTCGCGGCGGCTGGACTGCGCGTACTCGCTCACTGGACGACCTCTCGTGTTTTTGACCGTGCAGGGACCGCGTCGGTAGGGTGGAGGAGCACATTCGTGTGCGCGCTTCGTCGTGTTGCCTTCCAGGCCTGCGCGAGCGTGAGCACAACAACACTTCTATTCACTGTCCACCAACGGAGTTCCTACTACATGACTGCCAGCACGGTCGAGAAGACCGCCCCTCAGGTTGCCATCAACGACATCGGCACCGAGGAAGAACTGCTTGCCGCGATCGACGCGACGATCAAGGACTTCAACGACGGCGACATCGTCGAGGGAATCATCGTCAAGGTCGACCGGGACGAGGTCCTGCTCGACATCGGTTACAAGACCGAGGGCGTCATCCCGTCCCGCGAGCTCTCCATCAAGCATGACGTCGACCCCTCTGAGGTCGTCAAGGTCGGCGACGAGGTCGAGGCTCTCGTTCTCCAGAAGGAGGACAAGGAGGGTCGTCTGATCCTGTCCAAGAAGCGTGCGCAGTACGAGCGCGCCTGGGGCACGATCGAGAAGATCAAGGAAGAGGACGGCGTCGTCACCGGCACCGTCATCGAGGTCGTCAAGGGTGGACTCATCCTCGACATCGGCCT
>JBDSKZ010000103.1:0-18012 GCA_039916625.1 Pedococcus sp. | reverse complement strand
GGTCGGGTATCACCTCGAACCGGGGGGAACAGTGAGAAGACGTCAGAGGGACAGACGCGCCCTCACGACCTCGACGAGGCGATCGGCGACGGCCTGGGCCTGCGCCTGCTCGGTGGCCTCGACCATGACGCGGACTACCGGTTCGGTGCCGGACTTGCGCAGGAGGACCCGGCCCGTGCCGGCGAGCGCCTCCTGCTCAGCCTTGACGGCCTGCTGGAGCTCCTCGTCGGACTCGACGCGCGACTTGTCGACGCCCTTGACGTTGATGAGCACCTGCGGCAGCCGACGCATCACGGTGGCCAGCTCGGACAGGGGCTGACCCGTCTCGGCGACCCTGGCAGCCAACATCATGCCCGTGAGCACGCCGTCACCGGTGGTCCCGTGGTCGAGGAAGATGACGTGACCGCTCTGCTCGCCACCCAGGGAGAACGACGAGGCCCGCATGTCCTCGAGCACGTAGCGGTCACCCACGGCGGTCTGCCGCATGGCTATCCCCTCGCGCTCCATCGCCTGGAGCAGACCCAGGTTGCTCATCACAGTGGCGACCAGGGTGTCCTGAGCAAGGACGCCGCGAGACTTCAGTGACACCGCGAGGATGGCCATGATCTGGTCGCCGTCGACCTCGGTGCCGTTGGCGTCCACGGCGAGGCAGCGGTCGGCGTCGCCGTCGTGGGCGATACCGAGGTCGGCACCTCTGGCCACCACGGCCGCCTTGAGGTGGTCGAGGTGGGTAGAGCCGTAGCCGTCGTTGATGTTGAGGCCGTCCGGCTCGGTGCCGATCTCGTAGACCTCGGCGCCGGCCAGCCGGAACACCTCGGGAGAGACGGAGCTGGCCGCTCCGTGGGCGCCGTCGATGACCACCTTGATGCCGTCGAGCCGGTTGGGCAGGACGGTGAGCAGGTGGGAGATGTAGCGGGTGTGCCCGTCGGGCATGGTGACGACCCGGCCGACATCGGCACCGGTCGGACGCTCCCAGTGCTGGTCGAGCCGCGCCGCGATGTCGTCCTCGATCCGGTCGTCCAGCTTGTGGCCCCCCGCGGCAAAGAACTTGATCCCGTTGTCCGGCATCGCATTGTGGGAGGCCGACAGCATCACGCCGAAGTCGGCATGGGTGTCGGCGGTGAGGAACGCGATGGCCGGCGTCGGCAGCACGTTTGCGTGGTAGACGTCGACCCCTGCCGAGGCCAGACCCGCGATCACGGCCGCGGAGAGGAACTCGCCCGAGGCGCGCGGGTCCCGGCCGACAACGGCTTTGGGGCGACGACCCGCGCGGCGGGCGTCGTCGCCGAGAACGTGCGCTGCGGCCACGCTGAGGCGCAGGGCGAGCTCGGCCGTGATGTCGACGTTCGCGAGCCCGCGAACACCGTCGGTACCGAAGAGTCTGGCCGTGGGGGACATGATGAGGGAGCCTTTCGGACGATCACGGTGCCACCCGGCATACCTCGCCGGACGAGGCCGGACGCGCGGACGGATTGTGCGTGAACCTACTCCTGCAGACGCCGAAGGCGGCACCCGAGTTGTCGGGTGCCGCCTGGGCGGTGCTGCTGGCAGTGGCCAGGATCAGCGCTTGGAGTACTGGGGTGCCTTGCGGGCCTTCTTGAGACCGGCCTTCTTGCGCTCGGGGACGCGGGAGTCGCGCTTGAGGAATCCGGCCTTCTTGAGCGCCGGACGGTTCAGCTCCTCGTCGATCCCGTTGAGCGAGCGGGCCACGCCGAGGCGGACCGCACCGGCCTGGCCAGAGGGGCCACCACCGTGGACGCGCACGAGCACGTCGTAGGCACCGTCGAGCTCGAGCAGCGTGAGCGGCTCGTTGACGATCTGCTGGTGGACCTTGTTCGGGAAGTACTGCTCGAGCGTGCGCCCGTTGATCTTCCACTCGCCGGTGCCGGGGACGATGCGCACGCGGGCGATGGCCTGCTTGCGACGACCCGTTGCGGCGCCCGGAGCCGACGCGCTGGGGCGACGGACGGCCTCGCCGGAGACGGGGCCCTCGGACTCGGAGGTGTACTCGGTGAGCTCGACCTCGTCGGTCGAGTCGATGTTCTCGGTGGTGTCAGCCACGTGATGTCCTCAATTCGCTTTCTTGCACAGGTCCTTGCGGACTTACTGCGCGACCTGTGAGATCTCGAAGGGCTTCGGCTGCTGGGCCGCGTGGGGGTGCTCGCCGCCGGCGTAGACCTTGAGGTGAGTCAGCTGCTCGCGCCCGAGGGTCGTGTGGGGAAGCATGCCGCGAACGGCCTTCTCCACAGCCTTCTCGGGGCTCTTGGCGAGGAGCTCGGTGTAGGAGGTGCTCCGCAGGCCACCCGGGAAACCGGAGTGGCGGTAGGCCTTCTTCTGCTCGAGCTTGGCGCCGGTGAGGGCGACCTTGTCAGCGTTGACGATGATGACGAAGTCACCACCGTCGACGTGCGGCGCGAAGGTGGTCTTGTGCTTGCCGCGCAGGAGGATCGCGGTCTGGCTCGCCAGGCGACCCAGGACGACGTCCGTGGCGTCGATGACGTGCCAGGTCCGAGTGACCTCGGCCGGCTTCGGGGTAAAAGTGCGCAATGTACTGGCCCTTTGCTTGCTGGGAAGGATCGGTGTGCCGTGGGCGCCCGAGGCGCTGGTGTGTCGCCTTGCGAGGGCGCACGGCACAACAGTGACCAATTCTACGGGTGGCATGGACGGGACCCAAATCGTCGGCCCCATCGCTCAATACGGCACCTGACCTGCGCAGACATCCCTCCAGGCCCATCATGCACAGATATTGTGCAAACAGAGTGTGCAAAGGTATTGTGCACACATGGCCTCTGCTGACGTCCCCGACCCCACCGACTTCGTCGGCCTGCGACTCGACACGGCCTCCCTCAAGGTGCTCGCCCATCCGCTGCGCTCGCGCCTGCTGTCGACGCTACGGGTCGGTGGGCCGGCCACGGCCACCGACCTCGCCACCACCCTCGGCACGAACTCCGGCGCCACCTCCTACCACCTGCGCAGGCTCGAGTCCGTCGGGCTCGTCAGCGACACCGGCGACGGCGAGGGCAAGCGTCGGCTGTGGCAGGCGGCGACGGACTACCACTCCTTCGACGCCAGCGACTTCGCCGGCGACGAAGATGCCGAGACTGCGCTGAACTGGCTGGTGCGGGACTACAGCCGCCACCTCGGCGAGCAGTTCGAGCGGTGGCTCGACGTCGAGGCGACCTGGCCGGTCGAGTGGCGCGACGCCGCCGGGATGAACGACTCCTTCATCGTCGCCACCGCCTCCCAGGTCGAGCAGCTCAAGGCCGAGCTCGATGAGCTGCTGGCCCGCTACCGCCGGGTCGGTCAGGGCAACCCCGCTGCCCGGCGGCTGGCGGTCTACCACCTCCTCTACCCGCTCGACCTCGACCGGGCACCTCGCGGGGCGGAACACCCATGACGGTCCACGTCAGCGCCCGGCAGGCCCGCCGGGTGCTCCTGCTGCTGACGTTCACCCGATGGTTCCCCGTCGGGCTCACCATCGGGGTGACCACACTGCTCGCCCTCGAGCGCGACATGAGCCTGGCGCAGATCGGCGTCATCTTCTCGATGCAGGGCTTCGTGGTCCTGGGTCTCGAGCTGCCCACCGGTGGGTTCGCCGACGCCCTCGGGCGTCGCCCCGTGCTCGTCGCTTCCGCCGTGGTCGCCCTCGCGTCCGGACTGGTCTTCATCACCGCCCACACCTTCGCCGCCTTCGTCGTGGCGCTGTTGCTGCAGGGGGTCTTTCGGGCGCTGGACTCCGGTCCGCTCGAGTCCTGGTACGTCGACACCGCCCACGCCGACGACCCAGCCACCCGCGTCGAGGACGGCCTCGCGAGGGCTGGCATGGTGCTCGGCCTCGCCATCGCGTCGGGCGCACTGCTCTCGGGCGGTCTCATCGCTTGGCACCCGGTGCACTCGATGACGGCGCTGGAGCTCCCGTACTGGTGTGCCATCGGCTTGTTCGTCCTGCACCTGGTCGCTGTCGCCGTCATGGTGCACGAGCCCCGGACCCACGTCGACTCGACGGAACTCCGTCGAGCGCTGGCCTCCGCCAAGGAGGCACCTGGCGTCGTCGCCGACGGCATCCGCACCCTCGGCACCTCACGGGTGCTGCTGGCCCTGGTCCTCGTCGAGGTCTTCTGGTCGGTGGGCATGATCGCCTTCGAGACCCTGATGCCGGTGCGGCTCGCGGAGGTCGCGGGCGGTGAGACCCGTGCCGGTGCGCTCATGGGACCGGTGTCGGCCGCCGCCTGGGGACTGTTCGCCGTCGGCTCCGCTGCGGCCGGCCTGACCAGCCGTCGGATCGGGGTGGGCTGGACCGCCTTGGCCGCCCGCGCGCTCAACGGCGGGTTCGTCGTCGTCATGGGCCTCATGGCCGGCCCGGTCGGGCTGGTGACCGCCTTCCTCATCACCTACACGCTGCACGGCTCGGGCGGTCCGGTGCACAGCGCCCTCCTGCACCGGCAGGCGCAGGCCCGCAACCGCACGACGGTGCTCTCGATGAACTCCATGGTCGCCGGTGGCTGCTACAGCCTCGGCCTGCTCGCCCTCGGCCCGCTCGCCCAGCACGCCGGCACCCCCACCGCGATCATCGTGGCCGGCGCGTTCAGCATCTTCGGGGCAGCGCTCTACCTCCCGGCGATCCGCCAGGAACGTCTCCTAACCTTTGCTAGCAAGGGTTAGCTCAAGGCGGACACCGTGGAAAGTGTCCCCAGTCCCGCAACCTTTGCTAGCAAAGGTTGCGGGACTGGGAGACGGGACGGGGGACGGTGCGGCGTGCGGTATGGGGCGGGAGGGGTTGCGGTATGGGGCGGGACGGGGTGGCGGGTCAGCGCTGGACGAAGACCGCCACGGTCCGGGGCGGGACCGAAGCCGACCCAGCCGCCGCGTTCCATGACGAGGTCTTGACGACCGCATCGGCGCCGCCGGCCTGCACCGGCGACAGGACCAGCGAGGCGCCGACCAGACCGGGCACCTTCTGCGTCACGGCGTCGGGCGAGGCGTTGATGACGACCACCAGACCCTTGAGCCGCGGGTCGGCGTCCCTGCCCTTGGAGTCGTCGATCCGCATCGCGATCACGCCTGCCCTGGCGTCGGCCGTGCCGCTGGCCGGGTAGCTGACCTTGGCCCGGATGGCGTCGGCGTTGCCGAGCCGGAACAGGGGGGTCGAGAAGCGCAGCTCGAGCAGCTCCTGCGCCTGGGCGCTGGCGGACTGCACGTCGCTCGCCGACGGCTTGAGCGCGGGGTCGCCGAGCAGCGGCTTCATGAAGGGCCACTTGGCCTCGTTGTCGGCCTTGAGTGGCAGCCCGTGGCCGAAGCCGTTGTCGGCACCGGTCCAGTCGAGGGTGTTGAACCAGTCACCGCTGTCATAGCTGTTGCGGTCCAACGACTTGCTGCGCAGCAGGTCGGCACCCGCGTGCCAGAACGAGGGCGTCTGCGCGAGGGCCGTGGTGGCCAGCGAGACCGAGTTCATCCGCACGCGGTCCGCCATGGTCGTGGCCTGCGGCAGCTTGAACGCCAGGCTGTCGAACAGCGTCTCGTTGTCATGGGCGTCGACGTAGGTGACGACCTCGTCCGGCTGCTCGGCGTAGCCGGCCGGTTGGCCGTTGTAGTCGACGTCCTTGCCCTGGGTGACGGCACCGTTCTCGTTGAGCCGGAAGGCGAACGAACGAAGGTTGCCGGCCATCCCGAGCTGCACGAGGTCGGTGTCGTGCTTGAGCCGTGTCGCCGCATCGGGGTTGGCCGCGCTGTCGCCGTTGGGGTCGGTCGCCTCGCCGCTGCCGAAGCCCTGGGTGCGAGGGTTCTCGTCGAACGGCCCCCCACCGCGGACGGCGTCGCGCAGCCGGTCTGAGAACGTCCCGATGCCGGTGCCACCGAGCTGGCCCTGGGTGGCCTGCTCGAAGCGGGCGTTGTCGGCGACCTCACCGAAGTTCCAGCCCTCTCCGTAGAGGTAGACCTTCTTCCCGTCGACCCCGTCCTTGCGGAGGGTCAGCCGGTCCAGGGCCGCACGCACGGCGAGCATGTTGGCCTTGCTGTGGTGGCCCATCAGGTCGAACCGGAAGCCGTCGACCCTGTAGTCCCTGGCCCACAGCACCACCGCGTCGACCATCGCCTTCTGGGCCATGGCGTGCTCGGTGGCGACGTTCTGGCAGCACGTGGACGTCTCGACCACGCCGGTGGCGCCCAGCCGCTGGTAGTAGCCCGGGACCACCTTGTCGAGGACGCTCGTCGAGGCCTGGCCCGAGGTGGGCGTGTGGTTGAAGACCTGGTCCAGGACCACACGCAGGCCGTCCCGGTGCAGGGCGCCGACCATGGTGCGGAACTGCGCCACCCGGGCGCCGCCGTCGGCCTTCGCTGCGGTGGAGGCGTACGAGCCCTCGGGCGCCATCCAGTGCCACGGGTCGTAGCCCCAGTTGAAGGCGTCGCCGGCCCGGGTCGGCTCGATGCACGCCTGCTGCTGCTCGCTGTCGGGCGCGAAGGACCTCAGGTCGCAGTCCGGCTTGGACTGCAAGGCCGGGTCCTCCTCGATCGAGGCGATGTCGAACGTCGGCAGCAGGTGCACCGTGTTGAGCCCCGCAGCCGCGAGCGCCTTGAGGTGCTTGGTGCCGTTGCCGTTCTCGGCGAACGCCAGGTAGGAGCCACGGTTCTCGGCACTCACCGTGCTGTCGCCGATCGAGAAGTCACGGACCTGCAGCTCGTAGATCGTCGAGTCGACCTCTTGCTTGAGCGCGGGCGCCTTCGTCCTGGACCAGAGGGAGGGACGGTATGCCGCGTCCTTGAGGTCCACGGCCACCGACCGCGTCGAGTTGAGCGTCAGCGCGACGGAGTACGGGTCGGTGACCTGCGTGGTCTCGACCTTGCCCGTGGTGGGCACCCAGACGGTCACCTCGTACAGGTAGCGCGCGTTGCGCGATCCCGCCGAGGCAGACCAGGAGCCGTCGTCCGAGCGCTTCATGGCCGTCCGCTTCGCAGCGCGGGTCGACGCGTCGGCAGCCGCCCCGGGAGCCCAGGTGAGGATGTCGACCTTGCGTGCGGTCGGCGCCCACAGCCGGAACGAGGGCTTGCGGCCCGCGAAGGTGACGCCGTAGGCGCGCTTGGTCGCGTGCGCGGCATACACGTCGTCGAGGACGTAGGCGATCTGCACACCGGTGGCGTCCAGCAGGCGGCTCAGTGAGTCGTACATGCCGACAGCCACCTGGCCACGCAGGATCTCCGGGACCTTCTTCGCCGCCTTCCTGTCGAGCTGCAGGGCGAGGTAGCCCTTGAGCTCGGGGTGGGCCGCAGTGACCTTGGCCCCGAGCCCGTCGGGGTCGAGCCTCAGTGGCGCCGACGAGCCGCCGGTGATGTCCTCGGCGTCGACCGCGAGGCCGCCGTCAGCGGACCAGGCGAGCCGCCACTTGAGCAGCGCCGGGTTGGCCCCCTCGGGGACCATCGCCGCCGGCCACGCGATCGTGTCGCGGTCGACCCAGATGGCGCGCTGCTTGGTCAGGTCGGGTGCCGAACCGGCCCGGGCGACCTTGGTCGTCGTCTCGTGGGTCGCGAGGTCGTAGGAGATCGAGGTGATCATGCCGTCGGCCGGCACGGTGACCACGAGGTTGGCACCGTCCTCGGCTCCGCCTGCGCCGTAGTTCTCGTCCCAGCTGAGTCCGTGGGCGATCTTGAACTCGTAGGTGCCTGCGGGCAGGCGGTCGGTGGACCAGGTGTAGGTCTTGTCGCCGTCGGGGTCCTGGAGCCAGGGCTGCATGCAGCCCGGACTCCAGTCGGCAGGACAGCCCAGCTCGCTCTGGAAGGCCCCAGGAGCGGTGATGATCGGGCCCTGGGCGTCCGAGGTCGCCCAGTGCGTCGCGTGGTCGTAGTAGAACGTCACGGGCTTGCTCGGGGCGGTGTAGCTGATGTTGTCCCCGGCCGGCCGGCCGCCGGCACCGTAGTTCTCGTCCCAGGCCTTGTTGATCGCTGCCTTGTAGGCGTACTCGGCCGGCGGGAGCGTGTAGGTGCCCTTCCAGACCTGGTCGTTCGGGTCCAGGGTCAGCTGGGCCTGGGTGCAGTCGGGCGCCCAGTCGGCGGCACAACCCATCTCGCTGTTGTGGCTGCCGGGCACGCTGACGCTGCTCGGCTGGGTGACCGGGCCGACGCCCCCGCCGTCCCCACCGCCGCTGGCCTGCGGGTCGCCGACGATGCCGTAGGACGAGGACGCCGAGACGTGCCCGGCGCTGTCCTTGGCGACTGCGCGGTACTCCAGCAGGGTGCCCTTGGCCATCGCGCCCACGTCCTGGAAGACACGGTACGGCGCGTTGTCGTCGGTGCCGAGCTTCTGCCAGGCCGTGGTGCCGACCGGGCGGTAGAGGAAGCTCACCTGCGCGAAGGTGTTGTCGGGGATGGCCGCGCCGATCTCGGCGCGACCGCCGACGACCCCACCCGCACCCGGCGAGGTGAGGTAGACGGCCGGGGCCGACTTCGGCTTCTCCATCGGGGACGTGGCCTTCCAGACCGACACCGACTGGGCCGGCACGCTCACCGTGAGGCGGCCGTCCTTGGCCGAGCGCACGGTGCTCGTCGCGCCGTACACCGGGGTGAACTTCTGGTGGTGGCCGTAGGTGGCGAACGTCGCGGACTTGGCCGTGGTGGCGTTGTTGGCCGCCACGACGTACTCGACTCGCTTGCCCTCGTCGATGCGGGAGAAGGCGAAGATGCCGGCGTTGCTGCTGGCGTAGCGGTGCACCTGCGCGCCGTCCGCGAGCGCCGGGTTGGCTGCGCGCACGGCCGACAGCGACTTGATGTGTTGGTAGAGAGGGGTGCTCGTGGAGTAGCGGTCCTTCGACCCTGCCGTCCCGCCGAGGACGGGCTGGGTCGTGTAGCCGCGGTCGACCGTGCCGTCCGGCTTGGTGTGGTCCGCGACCTGGGTGGCGAACATGTCCTGGCGCGCGTCCTTGTCACCGCCGTAGCCGACGAAGCCCTGCTCGTCGCCGTAGTAGGTGATCGGCTGACCACGGGTGAGGTACATGAGGGAGTCCGCGAGCTTGACCCGCGACATCAGCGCCGGCCCGACCTCGTCCTTGCCCTTGAGCAGGTAGCCGACGCGTCCCATGTCGTGGTTCCCGAGGAACGTCGGCAGCTGGTAGGCGTTCGAGTCGGTGTCGGTGTAGAAGTCGTCGTCGGCGTAGAGGTTGCGCAGGTCCGTGCCCGACTTGCCCTGGGCCCAGCTGGTGGCCTGTGCCTGGAACCCGAAGTCGAGGGTCGCCTGGAGCCTGCCCGTGGTCGTGTACTGAGACATGACCGACGGGCGGGCGTCGTAGACCTCGCCGAACATGAAGAAGTCGTCGTTCTTGCGACGCTTGGCCTGCTCGATCATCGCCGGGCTGAAGGACTGCCAGAACTCCATGTTGACGTGCTTGACCGTGTCGATGCGGAAGCCGTCTACGCCGAAGTCGACCCACGCCTTGTAGATGTCCTCCATGCCCTTCTCGACGTCCTGCTGCTCGGTGAACAGGTCGTCGAGGCCGATGAAGTCGCCGTACTCCGAGGACTCACCGGCGAAGGTCGAGTCGCCGCGGTTGTGGTAGTTCGTCGGATCGTTGAGCCAGGCCGGCACCTTGGCCGTCGAGTCACCGGGGTTGGTGAAGACCGGGGTGTAGGGAAACGAGGTCTTGGGGTCCATCGTCGGGAACCCGGGCTTGCCCGCATACGCCTTGTCGTCGAAGACGGTGCCGTCGGCGTCCTTGTAGGGGAAGGCGGTCTTGTCGCGGTAGGTGTACTGCTTCTCCTGGTAGTTGATGACGTCCGCGGTGTGGTTGGTGATGATGTCGAAGAAGACCTTCATCCCCTTCCCGTGCGCCGCCGCGATGAGCGCCTTGAGGTCGGCGTTGGAGCCCAGGTGCGGGTCGACCTGGGTGAAGTCGGTGATCCAGTAGCCGTGGTAGCCCGCGCTCTCGGTGCCTGGCGTGCCGTGCACCGGCTTGTTCTTGAACGACGGGGTGAGCCAGATCGCCGTGGTGCCCAGGCCCTTGATGTAGTCGAGCTTGCCCTGGATGCCCACGAGGTCACCACCGTGGTAGAAGCCCTTGTCGCTGGGGTCGTAGCCGCTCCTGAGCCGGTCGCCGGGCAGCCCCCCGAGGTCGTTGCTCTGGTCACCGTTGGCGAAGCGGTCAGCCATGACGAAGTAGTAGCGCTCCTTGGTGAGCGGCTCGCGCAGGGAGTCGGCGGCATACGCCTTGTCCGCGGATGTGGCCGGACCGGCGAGGGTGACGAGCCGGACGCCGATCTGGTGCGACTCGTCGTCGTAGCTGAACTCGAGCTCGGCCGGGCCCTTGAGGACCAGCGGGAGGTTGGCCCCACCCTTGGCGCCCCCGGCGCCGTAGCTCTCGTCCCACGCGTGGTCGATGGCGACCTTGTACTCGTAGGTGCCCGCCGGGACGGTCACGGTCTTGGCGTAGGTGGTGCTGCCGCCGACCTGGGTCAGGTCGGTGGCGGTGCAGTCGGGGGTCCAGTCGGCGTCGCATCCGAGCTCGGACTGCAGTGACCCCACGAGGGTCACCGTCCGGTCCACCGCCTGGGCTGGGGTCGCGGTGAGTGGTACCAGCGCTCCGGACAGGACGAGTGCTGCGCCACTGACGGCGGCGACGACGGACGAACGGGCCATTGACAGCTCCTTTGCTGCGGGGGTGCGGCCACACCCTAGGCCTGCGCTTACGGCGCCCGCCAGACGGCGGCAGGATCCAGCAGAAAGATGGCGATCTCTTGACCTGCGACGACGCTCGCTCAGCGGGCGCGGGCCACCCGCCCCTCGTCCCACACGGGCTCGTCGCTCTCGTAGACCCGGCCGTCCGCCCCGAAGACGAGGAAGCGGTCGAAGCCGCGGGAGAACCACCGGTCGTGGGTCACCGCGATGACCGTGCCCTCGAAGGCCGCCAGACCTTCCTCGAGCGCCTCGGCCGAGTGCAGGTCGAGGTTGTCGGTGGGCTCGTCGAGCAGCAGGCAGGTCGCCCCCGACAGCTCGAGGAGCAGGATCTGGAACCTCGCCTGCTGCCCACCCGAGAGCGACTCGAACGTCTGCTCGCTGGCGCGCGCCAGGCCGTAGCGGTCCAGCACCCGTGCCGCCTCCTCCCGGGGACGACCGGTTCGGTGCTCGTCGCCGCGGTGCAGGATCTCCAGCAGCGTCCGACCGGTCAGGGCTGGCTGCTCGTGCGTCTGGGCGAACCACCCCGGCCGGACCCTCGACCCGAGCCGCAGCCGGCCGGTGTGCTCGACCGGCGTCGGGACGACATCGCCGACCGGACGGTGCTCGAGGTCGGGGTCGCTGCCTCCGCAGGCCACGAGGCGCAGGAAGTGCGACTTTCCCGAGCCGTTGCTGCCCAGGACCGCGACACGCTCGCCGAACCACACCTCGAGGTCGAAGGGACTCATCAGCCCGGTGAGCCCGAGGCCTTCGACGATGACCGCCCGCTTGGCGGTGCGCCCACCCTGCAGGCGCATCTTGACGTTCTGCCGCAACGGGATCGCTTCGGGCGGTCCCGCCTCGACGAACCTGCGCAACCGGGTCTCGGCGGCCTGCAGCTTGGGCGCCATGTCGGAGTTGTAGGAGGCCTTCTGCCGGTACATGACGACCAGTGCCTTGAGCTTGAGGTGCTCCTCGTCCCAGCGGCGGGCCAGCTCCTCGAGCTTGGAGTTCCGGTCCTCACGGGCCTGCTGGTAGGTCGAGAAGCGTCCCGGGTGCACCCAGAGGCTGGACCCCGCACTCCCTGGCTCGAGGGTCGCGATCCGGGTGGCGACGCGGTCGAGCAGCTCGCGGTCGTGGCTGACGAAGAGCACCGTCTTGGGTGAGGCGATGAGCTGGTCCTCGAGCCAGCGCTTGGCCGGCACGTCGAGGTAGTTGTCCGGCTCGTCGAGCAGGAGCACCTCATCCGTACCGCGAAGCAGCGCCTCGAGGACCACGCGCTTCTGCTCCCCGCCCGAGAGCGTGGTGACCTTGCGCCACTGGGCCTTCTCGAACGCCATACCGAGCGCCGCGACGGTGCACACGTCCCAGAACGTCTCGTAGTCGTAGCCGCCGACGTCACCCCACGTGACCAGGGCCTGGGCGTAGGCCATCTGGTCGGCCTCGTGGTCGCGCTCCATCATGGCGAGCTCGGTGCGGTCGATCTCGGCGGCGGCCTCACGGATCGACGCCGGAGCCACCGAGACGAGCAGGTCGCGCACGGTCGAGTCGTCACGGACCTGGCCCACGAACTGGCGCATCACCCCGAGCCCACCCGAGCGCGTCACCGCCCCGTCCTGGGCCGAGAGGTCCCCGGCGATGATCCGTCCGAGCGTGGTCTTGCCCGTGCCGTTGGGGCCGATAAGGGCGACCTTGGCCCCCTCGCCGACGCGCAGCGAGACCTCGCCGAGCAGCGGCCTGCCGTCGGGCAGGACGAAGCTGACGGAGTTGACGTCGATGTGGCCCACAGGGACAAGGGTGCGTCACGACACGGTACTTCGTCACCTCGATATCGCCGGCTGGTGCGCCTGCCCATCCGCAGATCTCCCAGCGCATCCGCACCGGTCGGGGGTGGGCCGCTGTCCGTACGGAGGAGACCACGGTCAAGGTTCGACCAAGTGGCCTCAGGTGGCGTGGCCTTCCCGGCAAACATCGACCTGTCGTCGAAAGGAAGTCTCGTGCCCCGCTCCTCCATCCCCGCGCGTGCCGTCGTTATGGTCACCCTCGTGTCCCTCCTCGGAGTCCTCGGCGTGACCGCGGCAGCCCAGGCGACGGCCGGCACGGCCAAGTCCGGGCGCGCCAAGCCCGACCCACGGACCGCGGTCTCCCGGGTCGACCGACCGGCCGCGGCCCGCGCGATGTGGGTCTGGGACACCTCCGACCCCCAGGCGGTCGTCACCCTGGCCACCTCGCGCGGCATCGGTCAGCTGTATGCCGCTGTGCCACCCGACGTGGGCACCTCGCCGCAGCTCGCACAGCTCCGCGAGCTCGTCACCCTGGCCGATGCGGCCGGCCTGCGGGTGGACGCCCTTGGCGGCGACCCGGCCTGGGTCGACAACCCCTCCAGGGTCGTGACGAGGTGGCTGAAGCCGGCGCTTGCCACCGGCCTGTTCACCGGCGTCCACATCGACATGGAGCCCTACAACACCCCCGCCTGGACCACGAACCGCAAGGCCGTCGTGAAGCGCTACCTCGCCACGCTGGACGCGTTCCAGGCGGCGGCCGGGAGCACCCCCGTCGAGGCAGACATCCCGTTCTGGTTCGACCAGATCCCGGCCAACGGCTCGACCTTCGACCGCGAGGTCATGAAGCGGACCGACGCCGTGACGGTGATGGCCTACCGACGCAAGGCCGACGGCGTCGACGGGTCGATCGCGCTGTCCGCCAACGAGGTTCGTGCAGGCGCCGAGCTCGGCCGACCCGTGCGCATCGGCCAGGAGACCAACCACCTCGGCGACGACGCGATCTCGGTGAAGCAGACCTTCCACGGCCAGACACGCACCCAGATGGAGGGACAGCTCAGCCTCATCCTGTCCGCCCATGCCAGCTCCCCGTCGTTCGCCGGTCTGGCCATCCACGACGCCGTCGGCTACGCGGCCATCACCGGCTGAGCCTGCCTCCCCCCACCCCCGACCGGGACAAGGAACACCGCGCACCGCCTGTCGTACTACGGCGCCAGCAGCAGCCGGTGCCAGAGGTCCGCGAGGAGCTGGGCATAGCGCTGCTGCGACCAACCGCGTGACTGCAGCAGCTGCCAGTACTCCGGTGAGTTGGTCGACCAGACGAGGTCGGCGACCTCACGGTCGGTGAGGTCGTCCCGGAGCTCACCGGTGGCACGCAGGTCTGCTGCGAAGAGCAGCATGTTCTGGGCTCGGCGCTCCACGACCGCGGACCAGGAACGCGCGCACTCCTCGTCGACCTCCCCGGCGCGACGCAGGGCACCGAGCAGGGCTGCCGTCCGCGGCACCACGTCACCCACCGCCGCGGCGTACAGGTCGATCTTGCGGCGAGCCCCGTCGGCTGCCCGGATGGCTTTGACGTAGTCGCGTTCCTCGGCGGTCACAGGCTCCTCGGAGGCCCCGAGCACCATGTCGACCACCGCCGCGGCGAGCTGCGGCTTGCGACCCACACTCGCGTAGACCGTGTCGACGGCGACTCCTGCCCGGTCGGCGACCATGGTCACGGTCGTCGCGTCATACCCCAGCTGCACGAAGAGGTCACGAGCAGCGACCAGGACCGCGTGCCGCGTCTGCTCCGCTCGGACGGCGCGGACGTTCGAGTGGTAGGCGCGGGTCTTGACGCTCTCGTCCATGGCGCCTACCGTACCAATATTCGCCCGAATATGGTTCCGGTGAAATGAGGAGGAAGCCGTCATGGCCCTACCCGCAAGCACCACGACGCCCTCACGCGTCGTCCATCGGCCGGCAGGCACGGGCCCTGCCACCTGGGCCATGGGCAGCCTGTTCGAACACCTGCTCACGGCCGACGAGTCCGGGGGTCGCCTCGGCGTCGCCCTCGTCACCCAGCCGCCCGGGACGGCCACACCGCTGCACCGCCACACCCGTGAGGCCGAGGGCTTCTACCTGCTGTCCGGCACGATGACCTACCGCGCCGGCGACGAGCTGTTCCACCTCGCTTTGGGCGACCTCATCTGGCTCCCCGCCGGCATCCCCCACGCCTTTCGCGTCACCGGCGAGGAACCCGTGCAGTTCCTCGGACTGAGCGACCCCGGGCACCTCTTCGACCTGTACCCCGAGGTGGGGTTGCCAGCCACCGAACGGCGGCTGCCCGGCGACGACGGTCGACCGATGGGCGAGGAGATCGCGCGGTGGAACGAGGTCGGTCCGCGCTACGGGCTCGAGGTCGTCGGGCCACCACTGCCGGCGACCTGAGAGGGCGAACGCCGCGTCCGCGACTCCAGGGCCCTGACGGACAGTCCGGCCGCGTCGGGGTAGACGACCTCCTCCAGCGACAGGCCGTGCGGCGGCATCACGAAGACCGCCGCGTCCCGGCGGGCGCCGTGCATCACCGTGGCCGGCCAGTCCACGGGGTGGCGTCCCTCCCCGACCGGCACCACCGCGCCGACGAGCGCACGCACCATCGAGCGACAGAACGCATCGGCGACCACGGTGGCCGCCAGTGTCCCGTCGTCGAGCCGTGCCCATGAGTACTCCAGCAGGGTGCGCACCGTCGTCGCCCCCTCCCGCTTCTTGCAGAACGCCGCGAAGTCGTTCAGCCCGACCAGGGACCGGGCCGCCTCGTCCATGGCGACGACATCCAACGGCTTCTTGGTGTGGACGGTGTCGCGGCGGCGCAGCGGGTCTGCGGCAACGGGGTCGTCGCTGAGCCGGTAGAGGTAGCGGCGGCGCAGCGCCGCGAATCGCGCATCGAAACCATCAGGCGCCTCACTCACGGCCTGCACCACGACGTCGGCCGGCAGGATGCCGGCGAGCCGCGTCCGCGCGGCCACCCACGGCTCCCGGTCGGAGCGTCCGGGCAGGGCGGCCCAGCCGTCGGCCTGGACATCGGCGTGCACCACCTGTCCACGGGCGTGGACACCGGCGTCGGTCCGACCGGCCACCGTCAGTCGCACCGGTGCGCTGGCACGCAGCAGGGTCGTCAGGGCTGCGGACAGCTCCCCCTCGACCGTGCGCAGCCCGGGCTGGGCCGCCCACCCGGAGAAGTCCGTGCCGTCGTAGGCGAGGTCGATCCGGATCCGCAGTGTCGGAGCGACCACCTCCGACTCCTCGACCATGCGGCAAGCCTAGCGACGCCACCGGCCTGACGCCTTCCTGCCCGGCCCTCGCGAGTCTTTGAGCGCCCGACCCGGTCCTGGCCGGGTCGGGCGCTCAAAGACACCTGGTAGGTCGCAGGGCCGCCGCATGACGAAGGGCCGCCCACCCCGTGGGGGTAGGCGGCCCTTCGACAGTTCAGCCGGTGGCTACCGGATCAGGAACCGGCCTTGGTGAATCCGGCCTTCTCGGCGTCCTCTGCAGACTTGAACCAGAACTCGGCGTGGGTCTGCTCGAACCACTGGCCGTCGGCCTCGTGGTACTTGCCGGAGTCGGCGTTGCCCTTGACGACATACGCCTCGTCGGGGGTCGAGCCGTCCTCGTTGGCGGCGATGGCACCATCGGGCAGCTCGACCGCGGCCTCGCTGGTGGTCGGCGTCGCCTCGTCGGCCTTCGACTCGTCCTGCGTGGGCTCGACGGCCTTCGCCTCGTCCTGCGTGGCCTCGGTCTCGACCGGGGCGTCCTTGGCCTTGGACTGCTTGGCGGAGCGCTTGGTGGCGGCCTCCGCCTCCTTGACCGTGGCCTTCTTGGCGATCGGCTCGCGGACGAGCTCGATCACCGCCATGGGCGCGTTGTCACCCTTGCGGGCGCCGATCTTGGTCACGCGGGTGTAGCCGCCGGGACGCTCGGCCATGTCGGGCGCGATCTCGGTGAAGAGACGGTGCACGACACCCTTGTCGGTGATGACCGCAAGGACACGACGACGGGCGTGGAGGTCGCCACGCTTGGCAAAGGTCACCAGACGCTCGGCCAGGGGGCGAAGCCGCTTGGCCTTGGTCTCGGTGGTGGTGATGGAGTCGTGCTCGAACAGCGAGCTGGCCAGGTTCGCCAGGATGTGGCGCTCGTGATCCGGACCGCCGCCGAGACGGGGACCCTTGGTGGGGGTAGGCATTCTTAGGTTCTCCTTGATGTGTGAGGCGGCGGCTCTGACCCCGCCACCTCAGCGGCGGTTGGTCAGAGCTGCTCGTCTTCGGCCAGCGCGCGGCCGTCGTCAGCGAAGTCGTCGTCGTAGTCGCCGTAGTTGTCAGCGATCGCGCTCGGGTCGAACCCGGGCGGGCTGTCCTTGAGCGCCAGGCCCATGCCCACGAGCTTGGCCTTGACCTCGTCGATCGACTTCGCACCGAAGTTGCGGATGTCGAGCAGGTCGGCCTCGCTGCGACCCACGAGCTCACCGACGGTGTGGATGCCCTCGCGCTTGAGGCAGTTGTAGGACCGGACCGTCAGGTCGAGGTCCTCGATCGGCAGCGCCATGTCGGCGGCCAGGGCGGCGTCGGTCGGCGACGGCCCCATGTCGATGCCCTCGGCCCCGACGTTGAGCTCGCGGGCCAGCCCGAACAGCTCGACCAGGGTCTTGCCGGCCGAGGCCATGGCGTCACGGGGAGCCATCGAGTTCTTGGTCTCGACGTCGACGATGAGCTTGTCGAAGTCGGTGCGCTGCTCGACACGGGTCGCCTCGACCTTGTAGGTCACGGCGAGCACCGGCGAGTAGATGGAGTCGACCGGGATGCGGCCGATCTCCTGGTCACCGGACTTGTTCTGGTTGGCGGAGACGTAGCCGCGACCGCGCTCGACGGTCAGCTCCATCTCGACCTTGCCCTTGCCGTTGAGCGTGGCGATGTGCAGGCCGGGGTTGTGGACCTCGACACCGGCCGGCGGGGCGATGTCCGCAGCGGTGACGGGGCCGGCGCCCTGCTTGCGCAGGTACATCACGACAGGCTCGTCGTGCTCCGAGGAGACGACCAGGCCCTTGATGTTGAGGATGATCTCGGTGACGTCTTCCTTGACCCCGGGGATCGTGGAGAACTCGTGCAGCACACCGTCGATGCGGATGCTGGTGACGGCGGCGCCGGGGATGCTCGACAGGAGCGTGCGGCGCATGGAGTTGCCGAGCGTGTAGCCGAAGCCGGGCTCGAGGGGCTCGATGACGAAGCGGCTGCGGTTGTCCGCAACGACCTCTTCGCTGAGTGAGGGGCGCTGTGCGATGAGCACGGGGTGGTTCCTTTCTCGTCGGCGACCGCTATATGACGCCGATGAAGTCGCCGGTTCTCAACCGGCCGGCTGGTCCACCTCTGTCTGTGGTCCAGGCCAGACCATTCCGGTATGCCGCGTGCGCGCGGGGCGCACGCGGCATACCGGAGCTTGGGTCAGTTCTTCGAGTAGAGCTCGACGATCAGCTGCTCCGTGAGGATCGTGTCGATCTGCGCACGCTCCGGGAGCTGGTGGATCATGATCTGCAGCGTGCCCGGGACGACCTGGAGCCAGGCCGGGGTG
>JBDSKZ010000102.1:0-14899 GCA_039916625.1 Pedococcus sp. | reverse complement strand
GGATCCGGTGAGCAGCGAGTCGGCACGGAAGGCGGAGACCACCACCGCGAGGAACGGGGCAATGGTGCACGTCAGGCTCGCCAGGGCGTAGGAGACCCCGAAGCCGAACATCGACCCCCAGGAGCGGGTGATCGGCGCCTGCCCGCGTGCTCGTGAACGCGGTACGGCGATGCTGCGGCCGGCCAGCAGCCATAGCCCCACACCAGCGAGAGCCAGCCCGACGACCAGGCTGAACCACGGCAGGTAGCGCTGGGCCGAGCTGGCGACGGGGGCGACGACCAGGCCGAAGATGGCGAACACGGCCGTGAAGCCGGCGGTCATGGCCGCGGTCATCGTCAACGCCCGCGTCACCGCGACGGCGCGGCTGGGCTGGTCTCCCGTGACCAGCAGGGTCAGGTAGGCGGGCAGGAGTGCGAAGCCGCACGGGTTGAGGGCGGCGAGCATGCCCGCCCCCAGGGCCAGCGCACCGCTGGCGCTCAGCACCTCAGCCCACGAGCCCTGCCACCATGGCCGAGAGCGCGTCGTCGTCCAGGTAGCCATCGCTGACGACGCCGCCGTCCGCGTCCAGGACGACGTAGGTGCTCTGGGCGGTGACGTTGAAGTGCCGCCAGATCTCGCCCTCTTCGTCGATCAGGTGCGTCGGGCCCTCGACCTGCCGGGCGAAGTCCAGGATGTCTGTCGAGTCGGCGAGCCCGCCCACCCCGACGACGTTGACTCGTCCGGCGTACTTCTTGGAGAGCGCCTCGACCCCGCCCGCCTGGGCCCGACAGGTGGGGCACCACGGTGCCCAGAACCACAGGACTGTCGGCTTGCCGGCGAGCTGCTCACCGTCATACGCCGCGCCGTCGAGGTCCTGCCCCGTGAACTTCAGGCTGACAGCGCTCGCGCCTGGTCCGGACCCACCTGCTGTGGTGCTCCCGGTGGCGGCACACCCGGTCAGAGCCAGGACGGCAGCAAGCAGCAGCCCTGCGACGATCTTCAAGCGCATGGCGCACTCCTTCATGGTCGACACCCCAGTGTCCTCGGTCCCGCAAGGCCACTCAGTGACCGGGCTTACGGAACTGCCTGCCCAGGTGGCGAATCCTCGATGGTGGAGGAATCTCCAGGTCGGGGGCTCCGAGAGAGCTCGGAAGGAGGCGGCGACTATGGCCCACCGATGGACTCCTCTGGTGGCCGTCGCGATGCTGACCCTGGTGGCCTCCTGCTCGAGCGCTGACACCGACAAGCTCACAGATCGCGAGCCAGGGCCGTCCGGCCAGGTCGCGGGCGCCCCTCGCGAGGACGTGCCGTCGGCGCTCGACGACCGCGACAACCCTGCATTCCCCCCGCCACTGATCGACCGCGACGAGCTCATCTCAGGTGGCCCTCCGCCCGACGGCATCCCCGCGATCGACGCACCGGCGTTCGAACAGGCAGATCGGGTGGACTGGCTGGAGGACAACGAAGCCGTGCTGTCGCTGACCGTTGGGGGTCAGACCCGCGCCTACCCGTTGCGGGTGATGACCTGGCACGAGATCGTCAACGACGTGGTGGGTGGGGTGCCCGTCGCCGTGACGTACTGCCCCCTCTGCAACTCCGGCGTGGCTTTCCGGCGCACGGTGATTGGCCATGGAGTCCTCTCCTTCGGGACCTCGGGACTTCTCTACGCCGACAACCTGGTCATGTACGACCGACAGACCGAGTCCTTGTGGCCCCAGCTCACCGGTGAGGCCTCGGTCGGTGACCTGACCGGCACCCAGCTCGTCGCGATTCCCATGGGCACCGTTGCCTGGCGCGACTTCGTCACTGCCTACCCGACGGCCCGGGTGTTGTCGCAGGACACCGGTTTCAACCGGCCGTACGGAACCAACCCGTACTCCGGGTATGACGACCCCGACGGGGACCTGCTCTTCGGACTGCCCGATCAGCTCGAAAACCGGCTCCCGGTCAAGGAGCGGGTGGTCGGCCTGGTCGATGGGTCGGTCAGCGTGGCCGTCGTGCGGAGCTCCCTCGTGGGGGGAGACCCGCTGGAGGTGACCATCGGAAGTCGGCACCTGGTCGTCTGGCACCAGTCGGGGCAGGCCTCGGCCCTCGACGCCGACACGGTCGCCGGCGGCGCCGACATAGGCACCGTGGGAGTCTTCGTTCCGGTGCTGGACGGCGAGCGGTTGCACTTCGAGTCCCGCAGCACCGGGTTCGTGGACCGCGAGACGGGGAGCAGCTGGAACGTGCTGGGACGATCGACAGCGGGACCACTGCGTGGAGCCGAGCTCGAGCCATACCAGCACCTCGACACAGTCTGGTTCGCCTGGGCGAGCTTCCACCTCGACACCGGCGTGCTCGCCGCACCTGCTCGCAAGGGTGCCTCCTGATGGTGTTGCCCCTGCCACGCGGTGGGGGACGAGGGTTCCTGCGCGAGTGGCTTGGACCCGCGGCTACGGTGACGGGTATGGCGAGCGAACACCGGGTCCGACCGCTGGTCGACAGGGAGGCAGCGCAGTGACCGCAGCCTCGGGCAGCGCACCCGTCGTGATCGTGGGAGGCGGCCACAACGGCCTGGTCGCCGGGTGCTACCTGGCCAAGGCGGGTCGGCGGGTCCTCGTGCTCGAGGCCGGCGACAAGCTGGGCGGTGGGTCGCGCACCGACGAGACGATCCCGGGCTACCGCTTCAACACCCACTCGGCCGCGCACAACATCATCAACATGACGTCGATCCCGGCCGAGCTCGACCTGGCCGGAGCGGGACTCGAGTACATCCCGATGGAGCCGTTCGCGAGCGGCTTCTTCAGGGACGGCCGGATCGTGCGGTTCCACCGCGACATCGAGCAGACGGTCGCCTCCATCGCCGAGCACGACCAGGCCGACGCGGAGGCCTACCGGGCGTTCATGCACAAGGCCGTCCCGCTGGTGAAGGCCGCTGTCACCGGCCTGGAGAGCGGTTCGAGTGCCGGCGGAGTGCTCGAGGCCGTAGGCAGCAGGCTCTGGCCGCTGCTGCAGGGGGTGAAGCGGTCAGGCGGCCCGGCCGCGCTGGCGCACGACCTGGTCACGCCGTACGGCTCGCTGCTCGAGCGGGAGCTGCGCTCCGACCTCACCCGGGCTCCGATCTCGTCGTTCGCGAGCCACAGCTCGGCCGGTCCGCACCAGCCCGGCGGGGCGTTCTTCGTGTACTGGCAGGCCGCCTATCACCTGTACGGGCAGTGGCACCCGCGCGGCGGGTCGCAGGCCTTGACGGATGCGCTCGAGCGCCGGCTCACCGACTGGGGCGGCCAGACCCGGACCGGCGCGGTCGTCGCGCGCATCGACGCCGCCGGTGGCCGCGCCCGGGCGGTCGTGCTCGAGGACGGCGAGCGTATCGATGCCGCTGCCGTCATCACCGCGAACGACGTGCAGACCGCGTTGCTGGACCTGCTCGACCCGCCGTTGGCCGGCGCTGCCGGGCGCGAGCTGTCCGCGGCGCACCGTGGGAACGCCGTGCAGCTCGTCGTGCACCTCGCGACCGACCGGCTCCCGCCCTACCCCGGCGCGCGCGAGGGCGACTGGAACGGTCTGCAGTCCCACGTCGACCACATGCCCCAGCTCACCAAGGGGTTCCTGGCCGCCGAGGCAGGGCGCTTGCCGGACCCGCCTCCGACCTACTGCTTCACCCCGAGCGTGTACGACGACAGCCTGGCCCCCGCTGGGCACCACACGGTGTACCTGGCCTGCCCGAGCGCGCCGTACGAGGTCGACGGCGGCTGGCAGAGCCACGCCGAGGCCTTCGCCGACGCGATGGTCCAGCAGGTCGAGCAACACGCGCCCGGCTTCCGCGACAGCATCCTGGCCCGCACCGTCCGGACGCCGACCCTGATGGCCGAGGAGCTGCGCTGGCCCGGGGCGCACCCGATGTACCTCGACATCAGCCTGGACCAGCTGGCGTTCCTCCGGCCGACGCGCAAGCTGTCCGGCCACACGGTCCCGGGCGTGGAGGGGCTGTACACCTGCGGCGCGTCCACGGCGCCGGTCGGCGGCATCGCCGGCAGCAGCGGCAAGGCGGCGGCCTTGCAGCTGCTGAAGAAGTCGTGAGCGCTACCACCAGTGCCAAGAGTGTGCGACCGGCCACCTGGCGCTCCGTAGGGCCAGCGCACGCAGCGTTGCGCCGCAGAACCTGAGGTCGTCGGCCCGTGCACACCACCCGACCCCGGGTAACCTCAGCGGGGACGTGCCGCCGGTTGAGGAGGCGACGCATCCCACCACAGACCACCGACGCGAGGGAGCCACCCGACATGCGCACGAACCTGATCAAGGCTGCACTGCTCACCACGGCGATGCTGGCCACGCTGATGCTCGGCACAGTGCCCGCGTCGGCGCAGACGCCGCCCCGACCCGGCTGCGGGTACGGCGACGCCAACCATGCGCACCAGGCCGCGCCCGGGCAGGACCCGCTGATGCTGCGTCCGGGCAGGGGCACCGGCGATGGGAACCACGTGCACACGACGGCTCCTGGCCAGGCCCCGGACGACGGTGGCGACCAGAGCGGTCCGATGCGCGGCTGCAACGACGACTGACCGCGCCGAACGTCAGGCTGGTCGGTGGGATTGCTGGTCGCGGGTAGGGAGTCAGCGGACGTGGAAGCCCGCCTGGGTCACGGGCACCGTCTCGGCCCTGCCACCTCCACAGCCGGCGGCTCCGGGACCGATCTGAGGCAGTGAGAAGCTCTGCGCACCTTCGGTGTCGAGGGTGAAGGCGACCAGCTTGCCGTCGAGAACAACCCCGGCGGCCGTCTCGCCCTTGGTGATGGTTCCGCTGACTTCGGTCCGGCCGTCGATGAACTCCAGGCACGTCACCCGGGCCGTGAAGCGGGACAACCCCGACGGGCTGTGATGGGTGAAGGACAGGCGGCCGAAGGCCACACCGTCGCTACCGAGCTTGCCCTCGACCGACAGTCTGCGTCGGTCCTCCGGTAGTGAGCTCACGGCTGCCCCGTTGATGCCATGAGACGTGACGGCGCGCGAGCTCATGCCTGAGTCGCTGTTCGCGGACGCAGATGCGGACGCAGATGCCGACGCAGACGCCGGACTCGGAGCGAGCAACGCCAGCATGGCGATGGCGGAAGGGGCGAGGAAAGTACGCAGACGCACAACAGTCTCCTGAACGGGGTGGATGCCGGATGACCTGGCCAATCTAGCGACGCGCCGGATCGTGGTTCTGTGGTCCAGGACACTGACGCCGCTCCCGGTGCCGACGTAACGGGCTTGCCTCAGGTCCCGCAGACCCCGGCTCAGGAGGGGACGTCCACCGTGACGGTCTCGCCGCCGTACCCGTTCTCAAGATCGTGGCCCTCGACGGTCACCTTGGAGACATCGCCAGGGATCTGGAGTCCTGACTGGCCGCGGGTGAAGGGCTGCTCGGATGCGTGGTCGTGGCCCAAGGTGTGCTTGCCCAGCTCCTCGCCCTCGGGGCCGAGCACCCGCCAGCCGTCGGCGTAGCGCTGAGCAGAGTCATACTCCGAGCTCATGGTGACCTCGATCGAGTAGGTGCCCGCACCCTGCGAGGTCAGCACGGCCTTCAGGACGTTGGGATGGTCGGCGTTCCTCGTGGACCCCGCTGGGCCGGACTCCTGCGAGGACGAGGTGTCGGCTGCCGCCTTCTGACCGGAGTCGGCCTGGTCGGTCCCGCAGGCGCCCAGTGCGGTCATCCCTATCGCCAGGGCTACAGCGGCGTGACGCAGGGATCGGGTTCGCCGTCTCATGACGGGCTCCTCACTCGGTCGGATGCTCTGCCAGCTCGCACAGGGACACGTCGATCCATGCCGGGCACGAGTGTACGACCTGCTCGCCTGAAGCCCCGCGGAGGTAGTGTCCCCGGATGACCTGGATCCTGACCATCGTTGGCGTCGGGTTGATCGCGATCGCGCTGCGCGACATCTTTCACACGTTGTGGCATCCGAGCGGGTTCGGGACCCTCTCGCGCCTCGTCTTCGCAGCCATCTGGCGGATTGCCAAGCCACGCAAGGGTGGTCGGTCGACGGAGCTGGCCGGGCCTGTGGGCCTGCTGGCAACCCTGGCCGTCTGGACGCTCCTGCTGATCGCGGGGTTCTGCCTTGTCTACCTGCCCCAGATGCCGCAAGGCTTCTACTTCGGCTCCTCCCTTCGACCCGGGGTGTCTTCGGACGTGGTGGCCTCGCTGTACCTGTCGATGGTCGCCCTGACCACTCTCGGACTCGGCGACATACAGCCGGCGACGCCGTTGTTGCGGCTGGTGGTCCCGCTCGAGGCGCTCCTGGGCTTCGTGCTCCTGACAGCGGGAATCTCCTGGATCCTGCAGCTGTACCCCGCGCTCATCCGGCGCCGCGCCCTGGCGCGACGCCTCACGACCATGGCGCGGCACGCAGCAGACGAGGTGGTGGCGACCGGAGAGCCGAGCGTCGCGGTCCAGCACCTCGAGGGGGTGCGCGACAGCCTGGCGGCTGCGGAGATGGACCTGGTGCAGTACGCCGAGTCGTACTACTTCCGAGAACAGCTGTCGGACCTGTCCCTGGCCGCCGCACTGCCGTACGTGGCGACCCTCGCCGCTGCCGGCGAGCGATCGGCCAGCTCGGAGGTGCAACAGGCAGCCGCCATGTTGGGCGGCGGCTTGTCGGCGTTTCTTGACGTGGCACGTGGCTACCTCGGGGATGACCTCGACGCCGGCCTGACCCTGTCCGGGTTCGCCGCCGATCACGACCACGTGGCACTGAACTGAGCTGGCGGGCTCCCCGCAGCCGCGGGGGTATGGCGCTGGTCGCCATGGTTGAATTCTGCGCGTGGACCTGACCAAGGTGTTCAACGCCGACGACTATGCCGCAGCACTGGAGTCGTGGGACTGGCTGGACCTGGCCGACGCGGCGCCGGTGCTGGCCACGCTGTTCGGCGACGTCATCCTGCACACGACACAGGGATTCGCCTTCCTCGACACCGTGGAGGGGACCCTCACCCTCGCCTGGCCGGACCGTGAGTCGGTCGAGGTCGCACTGCAGACCCAGGACGGCCAGGACCGTTATCTCATGGGCGAGCTGGCGCTCGCGGCTGCCGAGCAGGGCATCGTCCCCGGCCCCGAGCAGGTGCTCGCCTTCACCCACCCACCGGTCCTGGGTGGCGCACTCACGGTCGACAACCTCGAGGTCCAGGACTTCGTCGTCGCAACCAACATCGCGGGCCAGATCCACCAACAGGTGATCGACCTGCCCGCGGGAACGCCGATCGCAGGCGTCGCCATCGAAGGCTGACCTCAGCCGGGCACCCGCGCGACGACGCACCACGAGTCGGCCGGGACCACGAACGGCCCCTCGGGGACCCGACGGCGGCACTCCTGCTGCACCCGTTCACGACCCGCGTCGTCGAGGCCGACGAGGTACTGACCGGCCGGACCCACGCCGAACATGTAGGGCTCCCACCATTGTTCGAACGAGTCGAACGGCACGTGCACGGTGAGAACGGTCTCCGTCAGGTCGTCGAGGCCGGCCGAGCGGAAGAGCGCGGCGAGGTCGACCTCGTGGACGCCGGCGTAGTCGCTCTCGCCCTCCTCCTGCGGGTCGACGGCACGCACCGCCTCCCAGAACAACGACAGCGGGCCAGAACCGGAGGCGTGGTTCCAGACCGTGGCGGCGACCACCCCTGCGGGACGGGTCACCCGCGCCATCTCTGCGAGGCCGGCGGCGGGGTCGGCCATGAAGTGCACGACCAGGGAGGCCATCGCGGCGTCGAAGGTGGCATCGGCGAAGTCGAGGGCCTCGGCAGTGCCCCGTGCGATGTCCGTCCCGGGGAACCGCTCACGGGCAGCCGCGACGAAGGGCTCGGAGGGATCGACGGCACTGACCGCGTCTGGTCCCAGCACCTTGACCAGTCGCGCCGTGAGGGCGCCGGGTCCGCAACCCACGTCGAGCGCGCGCTGACCCGGCTGGAGTCCGGCGACTTCGACGAGCTGGTCGGCCAGGGGCTCGGAGAACCGGCCCATGAACTGGCTGTACGCCTGCGCGGGAACGAGGAAGCTCATGCCCGGACTGTAGGCCCGTCGTGGGCGGGCGGATAGTACCTAGACAGGGTCGTCGGTGCGTGGCCGCTCTGCCGCAGGAGCCAGCAACGCCGGCACACCCTCGCGATCGAGGGCGCCAGGGCTGCGCAGAGGCGCGCACGTCGTGTCGAGAAGACGCTGGCTGCCCTGCGCAGCAACAGTCAGAGCGCTCCGGCGATCCGGTGCACGGCCTCGCGCAGGATCTCCGGAGACGTCCCGAAGTTGAGGCGGGCGTGCCCTTCGCCCCCCCACCCGAACCCGGGTCCAGGGTGCAGCGCCACCATGGCCCGCTCGCGCAGCACCGCCGCTGGGTCCGGCCCGAGGTCGTACGCCGTGAAGTCGAGCCAGGCCAGGAACGTCCCCTCGGGCTCGCGGAACCTCACCTCGGGCAGGTGCTCGGCGAGGAGTGCGGCGAGCAGGCGACGGTTGTCCGCCAACCCGCTGAGCAGGGCGTCGAGCCACGGCCCGCCCTCGAGGTACGCCGCCCGGTGGGCGATCACGCCGAGGTGGCTGGCCCCGTGCGACACCTCCTCGGGGATGCGCGCGAGGTCGTCTCGAGCACCGGGACCAGGGACCGCCATCGCCGCCTTGAGCCCCGCAAGGTTGAACGCCTTCGACGCCGACATCAGCGACACGGCCCTCGAGCCGGCCGGTAGGGAGGCCACCGGGGTGAAGCTCACTCCCGGGTGGGCCAGCGGGGCGTGGATCTCGTCGGCCACGACCCGCACGCCGTACGCGTTCGCGACCTCGAGCACGGCGGTGAGCTCGGCTGGGCGGTGCACCGCCCCCGTGGGGTTCTGGGGGTTGCAGACCAGGTATGCCGCGCGGCCGCCGCCGCGGGTGGCCTCGGCACAGGCCCGGTCCACGGCGTCCGGGTCGAGGCGGCCGGCCGGCGACAGGGGTGCCTCGACGACACGTCGCCCGAGGTTGGCGACGAACTGGAAGAACGGTGGGTAGACGGGGGAGTTGACCACGACCGCATCGCCCGGGCCGGTCAGCAGCTTGAGGACCTCGACCACCCCGAGCATCACGTCGGGGACGATCTGCATCGACGCAGGGTCGGGGGTCCACCCCCACCGCCGGGTCGCGAACGACGAGAGAGCCTGCGCGTAGTCGTCCGGCCAGGGGTAGCCGGTGTCCCCGCTGCGCATCGCCTCGACCACGGCCTGTCGCACCGGCTCGGCGGGGACCACATCCATCTCGGCGACCCACAGCGGCAGCACGTCGGGCCCGTAGAGACGCCACTTCACGCTCCGGCGTTCCCGGAGGGCAGCCAGACCGGGTCCGACCAGCGGGTTGTCCATGCCTGCGAACTCTACGTGGCAGTGGCCCGTTAGGCTGCGGGCGTGACGGCACAGGGGGATCGGGGGACGGGAACGGGGGAGCCCCTCGTGTCCGACCGGGTGCTGACGCTGCCCAACATCCTGTCGGTGCTGCGGCTGCTCGGGGTGCCGCTCTTCCTGTGGGCCATCCTCTCCGAGCATGACGCCATCGCCCTGATCACGCTGACCCTCTCCGGCCTGAGCGACTACCTCGACGGGAAGATCGCCCGTCGCTACGGCCTGGAGTCCCGCCTCGGGCAGCTGCTCGACCCGTTCGCCGACCGCCTCTACATCGCGACCACCCTGCTCGGGCTCGCCGTGCGCGAGATCATCCCGTGGTGGCTGGTCTGGGCCCTGGTCATCCGGGAGGTGCTGCTCGCCGGGGTGTTGTGGTGGGTCAAGCGGCACGGTCAGATCGGCCTGCCGGTGCACTTCATCGGCAAGGCGGCGACGTTCAACCTGCTCTACGCCTTCCCCCTGCTCCTCCTCGGCCAGGGCGACAGCACGTTCTCGGCCTGGGCCCTGCCCATCGGTTGGGCCTTCGCCTGGTGGGGCACGGTCCTCTACTGGGTCGCCGGCGTGATGTACATAGTCCAGGCCCGTCAGGTGGTGGCCGCTGACGTGGCCGCCACCGGCTGAGGTCGTCATGGCACCGACCTCGCACCGCAACTCCACGCCGGAACCGACGCCCACGGGTCGTCGCCCGGACGAGTCGATGACGCTGCTCACCTCGATGATGGAGCGCCCTCTAGACCCCGGGTATGCCGCGGCGGCCGAGCAGCGGGTCGCCGAGGGACTCCCCGCCAGCACCGGTACCCGGACGGTCACGGTGGTCGTCGCCGCAGTGGTGGTCGGTTTGCTGCTGACCCTGGGGGCGGTGGCGCTGCGGGCGCCCTCCACGTCCGCGGCCAGGGCCAAGGCCCAGCTCGTCGCCCAGGTGGAGGGCCGCCGGACCGCCGTCGAACGTCAAGCGACAGCTCTGCGGACGCTGCAGGTCCAGGTCGACCAGCTGCGTGGCCAGGCCCTCGGCCAGACGTCCGCCTCGCTGCAGAGCCGGCTGGCGACACTGGACCTCGCGTCCGGTGCCCAGGCCCTGCAGGGCAGAGGTCTGGTCGTGGTGCTCGACAACGCTCCCGGCGCCGGCGGCACCAGTGCCGACGGCAACCCGCGGACCTCGAGCGAGAACACCGACGGGATCCTGTACTCCAAGGACATGCAGGTCGTGGTCAACGGCCTGTGGGAGGCCGGGGCCGAAGCCATCTCCGTCAACGGCCAACGGCTGACGTCCCGCTCGGCGATCCGGTTCGCTGGTGACGCCATCCTCGTCAACTACCGTCCGTTGGCCAGGCCTTACACGATCACCGTGCTCGGGGACCCGGACGCCCTGCAGGTGGAGTTCGCCGACAATGCCGGCGGCTCGTACGCGCGCGCCCTCAAGGACAACTACGGCATCCGTGTTTCGATGGATGCCCGCGACGACCTCACCGTCCCGGCGGCCACCGCTCTGACGGTGCGCGAGGCCAGCGTCCCCAAGCCGAAGTCCAGCGCCACGACCCCGTCCACCAGCCGCACGACCTCGAGCGCGTCCCGCCCGACCAGCACCGACTCACCCTCGCCCACCCCGGAGAACACACCGTGATACCCCTGCTCGGCCTCATCGGTGGAGTGATGATCGGGCTCCTGTGGGGCCCGGACGTGCCCCTCGCGATCCAGCCCTACCTCCCCATCGCGGTGATCGCCGCCCTCGACGCCGTGTTCGGTGCCGTGCGCGCTGTCCTCGACGGCATCTTCAACGACAAGGTGTTCGTCGTCTCGTTCCTCGCGAACGTCGTCGTCGCGGCGTTCATCGTCTTCCTGGGTGACCAGCTCGGCGTGGGGTCGCAGCTGTCCACTGGCGTCGTGGTGGTCCTCGGCGTACGCATCTTCTCCAATGTCGCCTCCATCCGCCGACACCTGTTCAAGGCATGACGACGACGCCAGACACCCCCGAACCCGACCCGCCCTCGGGGGCGCTGGCGACCCCACCGGAGTCCGGGACTGCGGCCGGTTCCGCAGGCCCGAGCACCACCGCAGGCCCGAGCGGTCCCCCCTCGAACGCCTGGGTGACCCTGCTGCGTATGGCGCGTCCGCGCGCCACCCGCGCGAACCTCTTCGTGGCCCTGCTCGCGGTCGCGCTCGGCTTCGCCATCGCGACCCAGGTGCAGCAGACCAACCAGAGCGGGTTGGAGCAGCTGCGTCAGGACGAGCTGGTCCGCATCCTCGACGACGTGAGCCAGGAGCAGGGACGCCTGGCCAGCGACACCCGGGAGCTCGAGAGCAGCCGCGACACCCTGCTGTCCGGGGTCGACTCGAGCGCGGAGGCCCTGAAGTCGGCCCAGGAGCGTCTCGACACCCTTGGCATCCTCGCTGGCACCGCCCCGGCCAGCGGGCCGGGTGTGGTGATCACCATCAACGACCCCGACCGCAAGATCAGTGCGGCCCGGTTGCTCGACGCGCTGCAGGAGCTGCGTGACGCCGGGGCCGAGGCGGTCCAGATCGGGGATGTCCGTGTGGTGGCCAGCACGTGGTTCGCCGATGCCGACGGCGGCGTCGAGGTCAGCGGCCGGCGGGTGGACCCGCCGTACTCGATCAAGGCCATCGGGGACCCTGCCACCATGGCCTCCGCCATGGACATCCCGGGAGGGGTGACCGAGTCGGTCCGCGGCGACGGCGCGACGTCGGTGGTGCGCCGAGCAGACTCCATCGAGATCACGGCATTGCACTCCCTTCAGGACCCTCGTTACGCTCGGCCCGTCCCGGCGCCGTCGAAGTAGCCCGCCCGTAGCCCCCGGGACAGCCCCGCGACACGACCCCGCCAGCGGCCGTCCGACCAGCATCGGACACACTGTCGGCCAACAGCACTCAGCCACACCGTCAGTCACGCGCCAGAGGAGCAGCATGAGCGAGCTGGAATACCCCCAGGACCTGCGTTACACCGCCGAGCACGAGTGGGTGCGCTCCGGCGCCGACGGGACCGTACGCATCGGGATCACCTCCTTCGCCCAGGACGCCCTCGGTGACGTCGTCTACGTGAGCCTGCCGACCGTCGGCGACACCGTTGCGACGGGCGACGCGTGCGGCGAGGTCGAGTCGACCAAGTCGGTCAGCGACCTCTATGCCCCGCTCGCCGGGGAGATCACCGCGGTGAACGGGGCGCTCGACGCCAACCCAGAGCTGGTCAACACCGACCCCTATGGCGAGGGCTGGATGTACGAGATCCGCCCCGCGGACGACGCCGCGGTCGCGGCACTCCTCGACCCTGCGGCATACCAGGGTCAGCTCGGCTGACCACCCTGAAGCACCCGGGTCGAAATCTGCTGGGCAGTGTCGGCGGCGTCACCTAGGGTGTGTGCTTTGCTAGAGGGGCTTGACGACAACAGAGGAGCGCGGCACCCATGAACGGCAACGAGATGGATGAGCAGGCGTCGCACCCGCACGAGCCGACGACCATGCATCTCCCCGGCATCTCGGGTCTCGAGCAGGTCGACACCTCGGCCGAGAGCGAGGTCTCGCTCAGCAAGGCCGACCAGGCGACCGTGGACGCGCTGCGTCCCGGCACCGCCCTGCTCGTCGTTCTGCGCGGCCCCAACACCGGTGCACGGTTCCTGCTCGACGACGACGAGGTCAACTCCGGTCGTCACCCGGACAGCGACATCTTCCTCGACGACGTCACGGTCTCGCGCAAGCACGCCAACTTCCGACGTGAGGGCGAGACCTTCGTCGTCCGCGACGTGGGCTCACTCAACGGCACGTACGTCAACCGCGAGCGGATCGACGAAGTCACCCTGCACACCGGTGACGAGGTCCAGATCGGCAAGTTCCGTCTGGTGTTCTACGCCGGCAGGGCCTGACCAAGGAGCCTGGTGACCGCTCGTACACCACGGCAGTCGATGGCGATCGGGGCAGTCCTCGCTGCCCTGCGTGAGGACTTCCCCGACATCACCATCTCCAAGATCCGCTTCCTCGAGGCCGAGGGGCTGGTCACGCCGGCTCGGACAGGATCCGGGTACCGCACCTACTCGACCGTCGACGTCGACCGGCTCCGCTACGTCCTCACCGCCCAGCGTGACCACTTCTGGCCGCTCAAGGTCATTCGCGACGCCCTGGACGCCCTCGACCGTGGCCTCACCCCGGGACGGGCTTCATCCGGCGGCATGCCGCGGCCCACGGTCCCCGCGCCCGCCACCGACCCCGACCTCCCCACCGCCGCCGCCCTCGCTGACACCGGGAGCCTGCGACTGACGCGTGCCGAGCTCGCCGCTGCTGCCGGCCTCGACAGCGCCACCATCGACGCCCTGGAGACCTTCGGGCTGGTCCGCCCGGACGACTCCGGGCACTACGGCGATGCGGCCCTGGGGATCGCGCACACGGCAGGCGCCCTGGCCTCATACGGCGTCGAGCCCCGTCACCTCCGGCCGTTCCGCACGGCCGCCGACCGGGAGATCGGGCTGGTCCAGCAGGTCGTGACTCCCCACCGCGTGGCCTCCGGAAAGGGCGGGCGAAGCGGCACGGTCCCGGACCCCACCGCCGAGGTCCTGCGGCTGTGCGTCGCCCTGCACACCGGCCTCGTCAAGGACGGGCTGCACCGCGGCTGAACCGGGGTACGGTGGAGCGGTGAAGGAGCTCGAGGTCCTCGGCGTCCGGGTGGAGATGCCCACCAACCACCCCATCGTGCTGCTGCGGGAGCGAGACGGTGACCGCTACCTGCCGATCTGGATCGGCGCGGCCGAAGCGACGGCCATCGCCTATGCGCAGCAGGGCATCGAGCCGCCGCGCCCCCTGACCCACGACCTGATGAAGAACCTCATCGAGGGGCTGGGCCACAAGCTCACCGAGGTGCGCATCGTCGAGCTCAAGGACGGCGTCTTCCATGCCTCCCTGGTCCTGGACGGCACCACCGAGATCTCCTCCCGGTCCTCGGACGCGATCGCCCTCGCCCTGAGGACCGGTACGACCATCGTCGCGGGGGAGTCCCTCCTCGAAGAGGCAGGGGTCGCGATGTCCGGCGAGTCGGACAAGGACGACGAGGTCGAGCGGTTCAGGGAGTTCCTCGACCATGTCTCAGCCGAGGACTTCGAGACCAAACCGGGCGATATCGGCCCTGAACTCTGAGTCGTCACGCTGAAAGCCTAGACCTCGACTACACGTCGAGAGTTGACCGTAGGGGCGCGACACGCCGAACCCCCGAGGTCGAGTGGTTGTTGACGTTGCATTCTGTGCCGCCGTACCGTCAGTCCAGACCCGCAAATGCGAGCCATGTAGTTACACCAGGAGGTGAGCGTCGTGAACCCGAGCAGTGAGGCTGGCCACGGCCACACGAGTGTGCCCAGGGCGGCACAGGGGCTTTTGTTCACGGACGATCTTCCCGAGCTGAGCGAGGACATCGGCTACCGCGGCCCGACGGCCTGCAAGGCGGCCGGGATCACCTACCGCCAGCTCGACTACTGGGCGCGCACCGGTCTGGTCGAGCCCTCGGTGCGCAGCGCCACGGGTTCGGGTACGCAGCGCCTCTACGGCTTCCGCGACATCCT
>JBDSKZ010000101.1:0-16194 GCA_039916625.1 Pedococcus sp. | reverse complement strand
TCGTTGGTCGGAGTTTGTAGTCACTAGTCCGCCCAGTAGGTGCCCACCTTCCTAGTCCTCGGGCTCGCAGGCGCCGTCGGGAATCCGGCGAGCGATGAACTTGGCGAGCCGCTGACCTACCGGCGATGGAAGCGATTGCTCAGCGACACGGCCCAGGCTGCGGAGGTTAGCGTGACGTCGCAGTCGTTCCGGCACTTCGCGGCTTCCGCGCTGATCTCAGGTGGTGCCTCGGTGAAGCAAGTACAGGCGTTCCTCGGGCACGCATCCCCGGTGGTGACCCCGCGGACCTACGCCCACCTGTGGCCTGGTGATGAGGACCGGACCCGTAGCGTGCTCGACTCCGCGCTCGGTCCGCTCGGAGCCCGTGCGGACTCTCGGCGGACCGAGGCGGCGCCAGAGGGGTAAAACCCCAGGTCAACGGCCAACGGCCAACCTCAGGCCTTCTTGGTCTCCCAGAAGATCTCGGCGATCTCGTCGATCTTCGCGAGCAGCTCGTCAGCCTTGCCGGCGTCGAGCCCGCCCTTGGTGCCCGTGGCCCCGGCCAGCTTGGTCGCCTCGTTGAACAGGGTGTGCAGCTGGGGGTACTTCTCGAAGTGCGGGGGCTTGAAGTAGTCGGTCCACAGCACCCACAGGTGGTGCTTGACCAGCTCGGAGCGCTGCTCCTTGATCAGGATCGCGCGAGTGCGGAAGTCGGGGTCGTCGTTGTCGGCGACCTTGGCGATGATCCCCTTGATCGACTCGGCCTCGATGCGGGCCTGAGCGGGGTCGTAGACGCCACAGGGGAGGTCGCAGTGGGCGCTGACCTCGGTGGTGCGGAAGATGCGGGAGAGCATGCGGATCCCTTCTGCGAGACGGATGGTCACGTGCTCGTTCAACCTACCCCTCGTCACCGGTGGTCGCACGGCGCCCCCTGCGGCTTCCCGGCACCCGGACACGCTGCGGGATCCGGAACAGCACCACGGCCCTGATCTGGTCGCGGGCCAGCGATCCGATGCCGTGGGTCCAGGAGTCGGCGACGCCGAACAGACCCTGGTTGTCCGACTCGACCCAGTACCGGGTGGGGTCGGCGGGGTCACGCATCGTCACCCGCTTGATGGCGAGCGGTCGGGGCACACCGTCGTCGTCCGGAGGCAGGCGGACGATGGCCAACCGGCCCACCCGCGGCGAGGCCCCCTTCAGGATGACCATGCGGTCGCCGGTGTGCAGCGTCGGCTCCATGGACCGGCCCCGCACCACGACGACAGCGAGGCCGATCAGCATCAGTGGTCGTCCTCCTGGCGCATCCGGCTCAAGAAGCTCCGGGTGCGCTGGTGCTGGGGGTTGGAGATGACCTCGCTGGGTACGCCTTGCTCGACGACGACTCCGCCGTCCATGAACACCACCCGGTCGGCGACCTCGCGGGCGAAGCTCATCTCGTGGGTGACGACGATCATCGTCATGCCGTCCTGGGCGAGGTCGCGCATCACCTTGAGGACCTCACCGACGAGCTCGGGGTCGAGGGCCGAGGTGGGCTCGTCGAAGAGCATGAGCTTGGGACTCATGGCCAGGGCCCGCGCGATCGCCACGCGCTGCTGCTGGCCGCCCGAGAGCTGGGCAGGGTAGGCGGCCGGCTTGTCCCCGAGGCCCACCTGGTCGAGCAACGCGAGGGCACGCGCCTTCACGTCCTTCTTGGGCTCGCCCTTGACCTGGATGGGCGCCTCCATGACGTTCTCCAGCGCCGTCATGTGGGGGAACAGGTTGAACCGCTGGAAGACCATCCCGATCTCGCGGCGCTGGGCGGCGACAGCCCTGTCGGTGAGGTGGTGCAAGGTGCCCCCGCGGTCGTCGAACCCCATCAGGTCGCCGTCGACCCAGATCCGGCCACCGTCGATGGTCTCGAGCTGGTTGATGCAGCGCAGGAAGGTCGTCTTGCCCGAGCCGGAGGGCCCGAGCAGGCAGACGACCTCGCCGGGTGCGACGTCCATGTCGATGCCCTTGAGGACCTCGTTGCCGTGAAACGCCTTGGTGACGTTGACTGCATGGACCAGGGGCTCGGTCGGGTCGGTTGGCCGCATCAGTGGTCCGCCGTGATCTCGGTCATCTTGCGCCTGGTTGCCTTGGAGGGTTCTCCGAATCCTCGCCCGTAGTAGCGCTCGAGGTAGCTCTGGCCGACCATGAGGATCGAGCAGACGATGAGGTACCAGAGCGTCGCGGCCATGAAGCCGGGCACGATCTGGAAGCTGCGCTGGCCGAAACCATAGGCCTGGAAGTAGAGCTCGGCGATGATGGACGCAGCGATGAACAGCGAGGTGTCCTTGACCATCGCGATCGTCTCGTTGCCCGTCGGGGGCACGATCACCCGCATGGCCTGCGGCAGCACGATCCGACGCATCGTCTTGCCCGGTGGCATGCCCAGCGCGTGGGCGGCCTCGACCTGGCCCTTGTCGACGGACAGGATGCCGGCGCGGGCGATCTCGGCCATGTAGGCGCCTTCGGACAGCCCGAGACCGAGGATCCCGATCCAGATCGAGGAGGAGATGTCGTTCCAGCTGAAGCTGAAGAAGGTGAGGTCGTTGGACAGGCCGAGGGCCTCGGACAGCTGTTGGCCGAAGGGGAGGCCGATGTCGATCGGGTTGTAGAGCACGGCGATCGCACCGCCGAGAATGGCGAGCAGTACGTAGCGCGGCATCGCTCGGAAGAACCAGATGTAGACGAACGCCACCCCGCGCAGGACCGGGTTGTCCGAGAGCCGCATCACCGCCAGCGTGATGCCGATGGTGATGCCCAGGACCATGGCTCCGACGGTGCCGAAGATGGTGCCCTTCCACAGACCGTTGATCACCGGCCGCTGCTGCATGATCTGGAAGGCGAAGGACCAGTTCCAGTTCGGGTTGGTGACGACGGAGCTGACCATCATCGCGACGATGACCAGGATCACGCCGACTGCCACCCAGCGCCAGGGGTGCTGGACCGGCCGGGCGTGGATGGTGCCCGGCCGGTCGGTCGCCTCAGCTGTCCTGGTGGGCATCAGGGCTGCGGGTTCACGGCGAAGTCGCTGATGGCGCCACCCTGGGTCTTCCACTTGGTGAGGATGGACTTGTAGGTGCCGTCGGCCTCGATCGACTTCAGCGCCTCGACGATGGCCTGGCCGAACTCCGTCTGGTCCTTGGGCAGGACGTAGCCGTAGGGCGCGGAGTCGTACTGGTCACCGAGCAGCTCGAGCTTGTCGGAGGTCGTCGCGACCGCGCTGATGGCCGGAGGAAGGTCGACCAGCATGGCGTCGGCCTTGCCGGTGAGCACCGCGGAGGTCACCTTGGCCTGGTCGGCGTCGACGATGGGCTTGATGGCGGGCTTGCCTGCGTCGGTGCAGGCCTTGATGCGCTTGGGCAGGTCGACGTCGGCTTGGACGGTCGCCTTCTGGACGGCGATGTTGAGACCGCAGGCGTTGTCGACGTCCACCTTCTTCGGGTTGCCCTTCTGCGTCACCCACTGGGTGCCCGCCTTGAAGTAGCTGACCATGGTGGCCTGCTGCTCGCGCTCGGCATTGACGGTGAAGGAGGAGACGCCGACGTCGTACTTGGAGCTGGTCACACCGAGGATGATCTGGTCGAAGCCGGTCGGGACCCATTCGGTCTTGATGCCGAACTTGCCCATGACCGCGTCGAACAGCTCGACGTCCATGCCGATGACCGTCTTGCCGTCGCTATCGAGGTACTCGTTCGGCTGGTAGGTCGCGTCAGTGCCGATCACGATCTTGCCCGCACTCTTGATCTTGGCGGGCAGCTTCGCGACCAGAGCCTGGTCCACCGAGGCCGTGGCCGAGGAGCTGCTGCTGGAGCTGCTCGTGGAGTTGGACAGGGAGTCCGAGCCGCACGCGGTCAGGGCCAGGCTGGCGGTGGCCAGGCCGGCGAACAGGACGGCGGTGGGGCGTAGGCGGTGTGACATGCGGAGGTGGTTCCTTCCTCAGGTGTGCGCGGGAGACGATCAGGGTCGTTCCCCACGGGGACTGATCCGCATCCTGCCATTGCCGGACGCGATCCGGGTCACAGTCGCGTGACGAGGGTGTACCACGCTCCCTGCGTGTGCCACCATGAACCGGCGGGTAACCCCCGCCCTCATGCGTTTGATTGGCCACACCCCCGGCCCGACTGATCGTCAGGCTGCGTCGGCTGTGCCCCACGCATCTTCTTCTCCTTCGTTCTTGAGGTGTCTTTCTCGATGTCTGCGAACCCTGTGTCTTCGGCGTACCCCCTCTTCGACCCGACCGACCCGGTCTTCCGGGCGCACGAGGGCGGCAAGCTCGGGGTACACGCCACGCAGCCCCTGCGCGACCGAGCCGACCTCGCGCTGCTCTACACGCCGGGTGTCGCGGCCGTCTCTCGTGCCATCGCGGGCGACCCGACCCTGGCCGCCCGCTACACCGCCCGACGCAACACCGTCGCGGTCGTGACCGACGGCACCGCGGTGCTCGGCCTCGGTGACCTCGGCCCGTTGGCGGCCCTGCCCGTGATGGAGGGCAAGGCCGTGCTGTTCAAGCACTTCGGAGGTATCGACGCGGTGCCCGTCTGCATGGAGACGGGCTCGGTGGACGAGCTCGTGGACGCCATCGCGCGCATCGCCCCGACGTACGGCGGCATCAACCTCGAGGACATCTCGGCGCCGCGGTGCTTCGAGATCGAGCGACGCCTGCAGGAACGGCTCGACATCCCGGTCTTCCACGACGACCAGCACGGCACCGCGATCGTCGTGCTCGCAGGCCTGCTCAACGCAGCGAAGGTCGTCGGGCGGACGTTGGCATCATTGCGCGTGGTCGTCTCTGGTGCAGGCGCTGCGGGGGTCGCCGTCACACGCCTGCTCGCCCGGGCAGGCGTGGGCGACATCGTCGTCTGCGACTCCCGGGGCGTCATCTCCCCGGTGCGCACGGACCTCGTCGACCACAAGCGCCGCCTCGCGGCGACGACGAACCCGAGGGCGCTCGCGGGCAGCCTCGGGGACGCACTGGTGGGAGCGGACGTCTTCGTCGGTGTGTCCGGAGGCACCGTGCCCGAGCACGACCTCGCCCGTATGGCGCCGGACGCCATCATCTTCGCGCTCGCCAACCCCGACCCTGAGGTCCACCCGACCGTGGCCGGCCGGTATGCCGCCGTGGTCGCCACCGGTCGCTCGGACTTCCCCAACCAGATCAACAACGTGCTGGCCTTCCCCGGGATCTTCCGGGGTGCGCTCGACTCGGGCGCTCCGCAGGTCACCGAGGCGATGAAGCTCGCCGCTGCCCACGCGATCGCCGACCTCGTGCGCGAACCCACGGCGGACGAGATCGTGCCGAGTGTGTTCGCAGCAGGGGTCGCCGACGCCGTGGCCGCCGCGGTGGTTGCCAGCGCCTAGGCGAGCGAGGCGTAGAACTCCCGGCAGGCGGCATACGTGGGGAGCAGGCCCTGCTCACCTGCCTCGGCGAGGGTGGGCGCAGCCGCGTCCTTCGCCGACAGGAGCGGGGTCTGCATCCCCTCGGGCAGCTCGAGCCCGATCTGTGGGTCGAGGGGGTGGACGCCGTGCTCGCGGCCGGGGTTGTACGGCGCGGTGACGAGGTACATCGCCGTCGTGTCGTCCTCCAGTGCCGCGAAGGCGTGCCCCATGCCTTCGGGGAGGTAGACCGCCCGCCGGTCCAGCGCGTCGAGCAGGACCGCCTCCCACTGCCCGAAGGTCGGCGAGCCGACGCGGATGTCGACGACGTAGTCGACCAGCGATCCGGACAGGGCGGTGATGTACTTCGCCTGCGACGGGGGGACGTCGGCGAAGTGGATGCCGCGGACCGTGCCTCGCGAGGAGACCGACACGTTGGTCTGCACGACCTGCGGCCGGTGGCCGAGGTGCTCGGCGAGCAGGTCGCCGCGGAAGGACTCGAGGAACACGCCCCTGTCGTCGGGGAACTGCCGTGGCGTGATCTCGAAGGCGTCCGCGATGGACAGGGCGCGGATCTGCATCACAGGGTTCCGCGCTTCTCGGCGAGCAGACCCGCGAGGTGCACGCCGTACCCGCTCTTGGTCAGGGCCTTCGCGAGGGCCTCGAAGGTGTCGTCGTCGATCCAGCCGTTGCGCCAGGCGATCTCCTCGACGCACCCGATCTTCTGGCCCTGCCGCTGCTCGACGACGTGGACGAACTGGGCTGAGTCCATCAGACCCTCGAACGTGCCGGTGTCGAACCACGCCGTGCCGCGGGGCAGCACCGTGACACTGAGGTCACCGCGCTGGAGGTAGGCGTCGTTGACCCCGGTGATCTCCAGCTCTCCCCGGGGACTCGGCTGGAGCTCCCTCGCGATCTGGACGACGTCGTTGTCGTAGAAGTAGAGGCCGGGCACGGCGTAGGAGGACTTCGGGTGCTCGGGCTTCTCCTCGATGGACAGCACGGTGCCGTCCTCGGCGAACTCCACGACGCCGTACGCCGAGGGCTCGGTCACGTGGTAGGCGAAGATGTGGCCACCGGTCACCGTCGTGTTGGAACGCAAGGCGGTGCCGAGACCGGTGCCGTAGAAGATGTTGTCGCCGAGGACGAGGCCCACCGAGTCCTCGCCGATGAAGCCCGCACCGATGATGAACGCCTGCGCGAGGCCGTCGGGGCTGGGCTGGGCGGCATACGTGAGCTCGATGCCCCACTTCGAGCCGTCGCCGAGCAGCCGGACGAACTGCGACTGGTCCTCGGGGGTGGTGATGATGAGGACCTCGCGGATCCCGGCCATCATCAGCGTGGAGAGTGGGTAGTAGATCATCGGCTTGTCGTAGATCGGCATGAGCTGCTTGCTGATCCCGAGCGTGATCGGGTGCAGGCGCGTACCGGAGCCGCCGGCCAGGATGATCCCCTTCATGGGGCAGACACTACTGATCGGCGGGCACGACGTGCTCCGATACCCTCACCGCATGAAGGTCCTCGTCACCGGCGCTGCAGGGTTCATCGGGTCCAACTTCGTCATCCGGGCCCGTCAGGTGCGGCCGGACTGGCAGCTCACGGTCCTGGACTCGATGACGTATGCCGCCAACCTCGCCTCCCTGGACCCGGTCATCGGGGACATCGACGTCATCAAGGGATCGGTCACCGACGCCGACCTGGTCGACGAGCTCGTCGCAGCCCACGACCTCGTCGTGCACTTCGCCGCGGACTCGCACAACGACAACTCCCTCGACGACCCGTGGCCCTTCATCGACACCAACATCATCGGCACCTACCAGCTGGTCCAGGCGGTGCGTCGCCACGACAAGCGGCTGCACCACGTGTCGACCGACGAGGTCTACGGCGACCTCGAGCTCGACGACCCGGCCAGGTTCACCGAGACGACGCCGTTGAACCCCTCAAGCCCGTACTCCGCGTCCAAGGCCAGTGCCGACCTGCTGGTCCGCGCGTGGATCCGCTCGTTCGGCCTCGAGGCGACGCTGTCCAACTGCTCCAACAACTACGGCCCGCGCCAGCACGTCGAGAAGTTCATCCCCCGTCAGGTCACGGGGATCATCGACGGTGTGAAGCCCAAGCTCTACGGCGCCGGCGCCAACGTCCGCGACTGGATCCACGTCGACGACCACAACGACGCTGTCATCAGCATCGTCGAGCAGGGCCGGCTGGGGGAGACGTACCTCATCGGGGCCGAGGGCGAGATGAACAACCGCGACGTCATCGCACTCATCCTCGAGCTCATGGGCAAGCCGGCCGACTGGTTCGACCACGTCCCGGACCGCCCCGGCCACGACCTGCGCTACGCCATCGACGCCACCAAGCTCCGCACCGAGACCGACTGGCACCCCGCGCACCCCGACGTCCGGTCAGGCCTCGCCGACACGATCGCGTGGTACGAGGACAACCAGGACTGGTGGCGGACGGCCAAGGTCGTCGCGGAGGCCCGCTACGACCGGCTCGGCCGCTGATGACGCGCTGGCTCATCACCGGGGCCGGCGGGATGCTGGGCCTCGACCTGCAGGTCGTGCTGACGCTGGCCGGGGTGTCCGAGGACGACGTCACGGCCCTGGCGCGCAAGGACCTCGACGTCACCGACCCCGACGCCGTCCGTGACGCGGTCCGTGGCCACGACGTGGTGGTGAACTGCGCGGCCTACACCGCCGTCGACGAGGCCGAGACCCACGAGGCCCAGGCGTTCGCGGTCAACGCGATCGGCGCGTCCAGCGTCGCCGCGGCCTGCCGGGAGACCGGCGCGCGCCTGGTCCACCTCTCCACCGACTTCGTCTTCGCCGGTGACGCGGACGAGCCGTACGCCGAAGACGCAGCCCTGGCGCCGCTGTCGGCCTACGGCCGGTCCAAGGCCGCGGGGGAGTGGGCGGTGCAGGCGCACTGCCCCCGCGCCTGGACCGTGCGGACGGCCTGGCTGTACGGCGGTGGCGGCCCCAACTTCGTCAAGACCATGGCCCGCTTGGCCGCGTCGCACGACACGCTGTCCGTGGTCGACGACCAGCGGGGGCAGCCGACCTGGACGATGGACGTCGCCCGGGCGATCCTGCGGCTCGTCGAGCAGGAGGCTCCGTTCGGGGTGTGGCACGCGACGAGCCGGGGCGAGACGACCAAGTACGGCTTCACCCGCGAGATCTTCACCGGCCTCGGGCTCGACCCCGAGCGGGTGAGGCCGACCACGAGTGACGCCTTCCCGCTGCCTGCGCCCAGACCGGCCTACAGCGTGCTCGGCCACGACGCGTGGCGGATGGCGCGCATCGCGCCGTTGCCCGACTGGCGCGAGAGCCTCGCGCAGGCGCTGCCCGACGTGGTCGAGCAGGCCTGACCTGGCGCGGCTATGGTCGAGGACATGCTCGCCGTCTACGCAGCCCGCCAGTCCGCCGACGACCCACTGTCCGGTCTGGAGGTCGGCGAACGTCCCGAACCCCGGTCCCGTGAGGGTTGGACCACGGTCACCCTCAAGGCCGCCGGCCTCAACCACCACGACGTCTGGTCCCTGCGTGGCGTCGGCCTGCCCGCCGACCGGCTGCCGATGATCCTCGGGTGCGACGGCGCCGGGCTGGACCCCGACGGCAACGAGGTGATCATCCACGCGGTCGTTCCGAGCGACGGCTGGCGTGGCGACGAGACACTCGACCCGCGACGCACCCTGCTCTCCGAGGTGCACGACGGCACGCTGGCCCAGCAGGTCGCCGTGCCGACACCGAACCTCGTGCCGAAGCCCGAGGGCCTGTCCTGGGAGCACGCCGCCTGCCTGTCCACCGCGTGGCTCACCGCCTACCGCATGCTGTTCACGAACGCCGGGCTGACCCCCGGCGCGACGGTACTGGTCCAAGGTGCCGGGGGTGGCGTGGCGACGGCGCTGGTCCAGCTCGGTGAGGCCGCGGGATACCGCATGTGGGTGACCAGCCGCGACGAGGCTAAGGGCCAGCGCGCCCTGGGGATCGGCGCCGACCGCGCGTTCGCCAGCGGCGAACGGCTGCCCGAGCGGGTCGATGCCGTCATGGAGACCGTCGGCGCTGCCACCTGGTCGCACTCGGTCAACTCACTGCACCCCGGCGGTGCCATCGTCATCAGTGGTGCCACCTCGGGCGACGCCCCCGCCAAGGCCGAGCTCACCAAGATCTTCTTCAAGCAGCTGCGCGTCCTTGGCTCGACGATGGGCACGCGGCCGGAGCTCGAAAGGCTCGCGGCGTTCGTCACCCAGCGCGGCATCGAACCGGTCATCGACTCGGTGATGCCGCTGGAGCAGGCGCGCGACGGGTTCGCGACGATGGCGGGCGGCGACGTGTTCGGCAAGGTCGTGTTCACCCTCAGCTGACCGAGGCCGTTGGCCGCTGGAGGGGTCAGCTGGGGGAGATCTGCAGCCAGTCGTACCAGCCGTTGTGCAGGACCAGCCAGGCGATCAGGCCGTACCCTGCCTGGCCGGGGTGGTTCTGCACCCGGCTGGCGGCGAGGTCGGTGCGCCACTGCTCGTGACCGAGCAGGGGGCGGTAGCAGTCGACGAACGGCACGCCGCGCCGCGAGCAGACATCGGCCTGGGCCTCGACGAGTACGTCCAGCTTGGTGTTGAGCTCTTCGTCGTCGGACGGAGGAGGGCTGACCACGAACGTGCCGATGCCGGCGCTCGCAGCGTCGTCGAGGATGTTGGCGAGGTTGAGCCGGTGCCGCGCCAACGTCACACCCGACATGGCGTCGGCGGTGCCGACCGAGATCACGAGGCGCTTCTCGGCCCGCTCGGCCCAGCGGGGGGCGCACTCGCCCTTCCAGCGGTTCAGCAGGTCGGCGGAGGTGTCTCCCCGCACGCCGAGGTTGTAGGCGGTGAGCTCGAGGTCGGGGTGGTGGGTGCGTCCCACCACGCGCGAGACCCAGCCCTGCCCCTTGGGGTCGCCGACTCCGGCGACCAGCGAAGCGCCGAGGAAGACCAGGCCGACGTCGCGGGGTCCGTCGGAGGCGACCTGGAACTCGGCGCTCGGGGTGAAGGTGGGCTCGCTCACGCGTCAGTCCTCATCGTCGTCATCGGTGACCAGCGACCACCGAGGTCACTCGTCGTCATCGTCGTCGAGCCGGGCCAGCCAGGTGGCCAGCCGCTCGACGGGGGTCTCGAACTCGGGGTTGAGGTCGACAAAGGTCCGCAGCTGCTCAGCGAGCCAGTCGAACGAGACCTCTTCGGCTCCCCGCCTTGAGGCGAGCTCCTCGATTCCGCGATCCGTGAAGTACACGCTGCAAGGTTAACGGGGTGCTCTCGTCGGTGGGGTGGGAGGTGGTCAGCGGCCCAGGGACGCGGCGATCAGCTCGTTCTGCTGCTCGGCATGCCGCTTGCTCGACCCGGTCGCGGGCGAGGCCGAGGCCTTGCGCGCGACGACCTTCAGGGCCCGCTGCTCGCCGAGGTCGGCGAGCGACTGCGGCAGGTTGAGCGCCATGAAGGGCCAGGCGCCCTGGTTGCGGGGCTCGTCCTGGACCCAGACGACGTCGGCGTTGGGGTACTTGGCGAGCTCGGCGGCGATCTCCTTGGCGGGCAGCGGGGCGAGCTGCTCGACGCGGACGATCGCGGTGGTGTCGTCGTCGGCCTCGTCGCGGGCAGCCTCGAGGTCGTAGACGACCTTGCCGCTGGCGAGCAGGACCCGGGTGACCGCGGCTGCGTCGAGCTGCTTCCGGTCGGGAAGCACCGGGCGGAAGGTGCCGGTGGTGAAGTCCTGCGGCATGCTGCTTGCCGCCTTGAGCCGCAGCATCGACTTCGGGGTGAAGACGATGAGCGGGCGGCGCGGGCGGGCGTAGGCCTGTCGACGCAGCAGGTGGAAGTAGCTCGCCGGTGTCGACGGGTAGGCCACGGTCATGTTGTCCTCGGCACACATCTGCAGGAAGCGCTCGATGCGGGCGGAGGAGTGGTCGGGGCCCTGGCCCTCGTAGCCGTGGGGGAGCAGCAGCACCACGGACGAGCGCTGACCCCACTTCTGCTCCGAGGAGCTGATGAACTCGTCGATGATCGTCTGGGCGCCGTTGAGGAAGTCCCCGAACTGCGCCTCCCACAGGACCAGCGCGTCCGGACGTTCGACGGAGTAGCCGTACTCGAAGCCCATGGCGGCGAACTCCGACAGCAGCGAGTCGTAGACCCAGAACCGGGCCTGGCCCTCGCCGAGGTAGAGCAGCGGGGTCCACTCCTCGGCAGTGTGCTTGTCGATGAGCACGGCATGGCGCTGGACGAACGTGCCGCGGCGGCTGTCCTGACCCGCAAGACGGACCGGCGTGCCCTCCATGAGCAGGGAGCCGAAGGCCATCAGCTCACCGGTGGCCCAGTCGATCCCACCGTCCCGGGTCGAGTTGGCGCGCTTCTGCATGGCCTGGGCCAGCTTCGGGTGGACCGTGAAGCCGGTGGGCGGGTTCACGAACGCGTCACCGATGTGCTGGAGGAGGTCGGTGGAGATGGCCGTCTCCTCGGCGGAGCGAGTCGTGTGGTCCGTGGCCTGGGCCGACGGCGGCTCGAGGCCCGAGTGGCCCTCGGCGTCGGTGCCGGCGAGCGTGCGACCGCTCTGGTCGCCGGGTGCGGCCTCCTTGAGCGCTGCCTTGGTCTCGACGAAGACGCGCTCGAGCTGCTGCTGGTAGTCGCGCAGCGCCGCCTCGGCCTCGTCCTGCCCGATGTCGCCGCGGCCGATCAGGGCCTCGGTGTAGAGCTTGCGGACCGAGCGCTTGGCCTCGATGAGGTTGTACATCAGCGGCTGGGTCATCGAAGGGTCGTCGCCCTCGTTGTGCCCGCGGCGGCGGTAGCACACCATGTCGATGACGACGTCCTTGTTGAACTCCTGGCGGAACTCGTACGCGAGCTCGGCAACGCGGACGCAGGCCTCGGGGTCGTCGCCGTTCACGTGGAAGATCGGCGCCTGGATCATGCGGGCCACATCGGTGGAGTAGGTGCTCGACCGGGACGCGCTCGGGCTCGTCGTGAAGCCCACCTGGTTGTTGATGACCACGTGGATCGTGCCGCCGGTGCGGTAGCCGCGCAGCTGGGACAGGTTGAGGGTCTCGGCGACCACGCCCTGGCCGGCGAACGCCGCATCACCGTGCATGAGCAGCGGCAGGACGGTGAAGTCCTCGCCCGCGAGGTCGAGGCGGTCCTGCTTGGCGCGGGTGATGCCCTCGAGGACCGGGTTGACCGCTTCGAGGTGCGAGGGGTTCGCGGCGAGGTAGACCTTGGTCTTGCTCCCGTCCTCGGCGACGAACTCGCCCTCGGTGCCCAGGTGGTACTTCACGTCGCCGGAGCCCTGCACGGACTTGGGGTCCTGCTTGCCCTCGAACTCACGGAAGATCTGGCCGTAGGACTTGCCCGCGATGTTGGCGAGCACGTTGAGCCGGCCGCGGTGCGGCATACCGATGCACACCTCGTCCATCGAGTCGGCGGCGGCGCGGCACAGGATGCGGTCGAGCAGGGCGATGACCGACTCGCCGCCCTCGAGGCTGAACCGCTTCTGTCCGACGAACTTGGTCTGCAGGAACGTCTCGAACGCCTCGGCGGCGTTGAGGCGCCGCAGGATGCGCAGCTGCTCCTCGGGGCCGGGCTTGGCGTAGCCGACCTCGACCTTGGCCTGCAGCCAGCGACGCTGCTCGGGGTCCTGGATGTGCATGTACTCGGTGCCGATCGTCCGGCAGTAGGAGTCACGCAGGATGCCCAGGACCTTGCGCAGGCGCAGCATCGGTGCCCCACCGAAGCCACCGGTGGCGAAGTCACGTTCGAGGTCCCACAGGGTCAGGCCGTGGCTGGTGACGTCGAGGTCGGGGTGGCGGCGCTGGCGGTACTCCAGCGGGTCGGTGTCGGCCATGAGGTGTCCGCGCACGCGGTAGGCGTGGATGAGCTCCTGGACCCGGGCCGTCTTGTTGACGTCGTCGTCGTGGTGGACCGAGATGTCGCGGACCCAGCGGACCGGCTCGTAGGGCAGGCGCAGGCTCTCGAAGATCTCGTCGTAGAAACCGTTCTCGCCGAGCAGCAGCTGGTGCACGATCCGCAGGAAGTCACCGGACTGGGCCCCCTGGATGATGCGGTGGTCGTAGGTGCTGGTCAGCGTGAGGATCTTGGAGACGGCGTTGCGGTTGAGCGTCTCCTGGCTCGCGCCCTGCCACTCGGCGGGGTACTCGAGGGCCCCCACACCGATGATGGCGCCCTGGCCGGCCATGAGGCGGGGCACGGAGTGGACGGTGCCGATGGTGCCGGGGTTGGTCAGGGTCAGCGTGGTGCCCTGGAAGTCCTCGACGGTGAGCTTGTTGGCTCGGGCCTTCTTGACGACGTCCTCATAGGCGGTCCAGAAGTGTGCGAAGTCCATCGACTCGGTGGACTTGATGGAGGGCACGAGCAGCTGGCGGGTGCCGTCGGGCTTGGCCATGTCGATGGCGAGGCCGAGGTTGATGTGGCCCGGCACGACGACTGCGGGCTTGCCCTTCTCGTCGGTGGTGTAGCCGTTGTTCATCTCCGGCATGTGGCCCAGGGCCTTGACCAGGGCGTAGCCGATGAGGTGGGTGAAGGACACCTTGCCGCCGCGGGAGCGGGCGAGGTGGTTGTTGATGACGACGCGGTTGTCGATGAGCAGCTTGGCCGGGACCGCGCGGACGCTGGTCGCCGTGGGGACCGTCAGCGACGACTCCATGTTGGTCACCGTCCGGGCGCTCGCCCCCCGCAGCGGCTTGACCTCGTCCTGGTTCAGCGGGCCGGTCGACTTGGGCACCCCGGGGTCGCGGGGCTTCGGCTGCTCCTTGGCTGCGGCGGCCTCCTTGGCGACGGCCGCTTCCTTGGCGACGGCCGCTTCCTTGTCCTCGCGCTTGTCGGTGCTCGTCGCAGCGGGGGCCTTCGCGGCAGGTTTGGCGGCAGGTTTCGCGGCGGGCGGTGCGGACCCGGCAGGGGACGCCGCAGCCTTGGAGCCGTTCTCCAAGCTCCCGTTGCCGCCCTCACCGTCTGAGGGCGTGTAGTCCTCGAAGAACGACCACCACGCCTTGTCCACGGAGTTCTTGTCCTGCTGGTACTGCTCATAGAGCTCGTCCACGAGCCACTCGTTCGGCCCGAAGGCCGCCATGGGGTCGCTGGTCGGGGACTGGTCGGGCACGGCGGATACGCCTCTTTCGTAGCGTCGACAATGACGGGCAGCGGTGACCCCCAGCCTATCCCCGTCCGCGTGCTCGGGGGCAGGCGGGTGAGACGGATTCGAACACGGCGCCAGCCACCCGACGCACCCCCAGACCTGCGGGTATGCCGTGGGGCCGGCTCCACGACGGAAACCGGCCCCACGAGGGCCTCTCTGAGCCCCGCGGACTAGCTGATGTCGCTGCGGACGGTCCGCAACGAGCCGAACCCGGCGAGCACCGCTGCATACGCGGCGAGGATGAGGGCGCCTCCCCACCACGCGAGGGGCTGGGCAGCGTTGGGGCCGCCCTGCGTGACCCCGTTGACCATGGAGCTCGTCGCAGCAGACGGCAGGTAGGGGACGATGTGGTCGCGTCCGAAGTCCCAGAAGCTCAGCCCGAAGCCCGCCAGCGGCTCCACGATCCAGGCGACGCCGACGGCGATGAGCAGCGCCGCCACCTGGTTGGGGATGAGGATGCCCGCACCGAGGCCGATCAGGGCCCACAGCCCGAGCACCAACAGGCTCAGGGCGAGGGTGCGAAAGACCCCTGAGGTCGGGAACGCCTCGAACCCCTTTGCGCTCAGGATCAGGGCGCCGGCGATGACCGACCCGACCAGGGAGATGATCCCGTAGACCGCGCCGATGCCGAGCAGGGCGATGACCTTGGCCCCCATGACGCGTCCTCGACGGGGGACACCGAGGAAGGTGCTCGTGATCGTCTTGTGGCGGTACTCCGACCCGATCTGCATCACGCCGATGGTCAGCGTCAGCAGGTAGCCGATGCTGAGGCCGCTCGTGTAGACGCTGTTGGCGATCTGCTCGGCCGTGCCGGTGGGGGCTCCCTGGCCGGCACCGTCGGAGAACGAGTCGCTGGTGTAGAGGAACCCGAAGGCGACCGCGAGGCCGGCCCCGGCGAGGAACATGGCGATGGCCATGCCCCACCACATGCGGGTCGTGAAGAACTTGCGGAGCTCGGAGCGCACGGCGGCGGTCACTGGTTCACCCCTTCCTGTCCGGCGACGGCATGCTGATCCTGGGGGGTTCGGTCCCCGAGGTTGCGGTTGGTGCCTTCGGTGAGCTGGAAGAACAGGTCCTCCAGGTCCGTGGTGGCCACGCGGAGCTCGTGGATGGGCAGCCCTGCGCGCAGCGCGACGTCGCCGACCAGGCGCAGGTCGGAGGTGTCGACGTGCAGCATGCCGTCCTGCTCGGTGCTCGTGAGGTCGGCCACGCGCAGGGCACCGGCGAGGGCGCCCGTGTCGGAGGTGCGCACGAGGGCTCCGCCGTTGCCGTGCAGGTCGGCCATGGTGCCCTGCTTGACCAGCCGGCCGTTGGAGATGATGACGACGTCGTCGACGGTCTGCTCGACCTCCTGGAGCATGTGGCTGGAGATCAGGACGGTCTTGCCCTGGCTGGACAGGTGGCGCAGGAAGCCGCGCAGCCAACGGATGCCCTCGGGGTCCAGGCCGTTGCCCGGCTCGTCGAGGATGAGCACCTGCGGGTCGCCGAGCATGGCCGCGGCGAGACCGAGCCGCTGCCGCATACCCATCGAGTAACCGCCGGCGCGCTTGCGGGCGGCGGCCGGGATCCCGACCAGCTCGAGCATCTCGTCGACGCGTGCCGTGCTGATGCCGCAGGTGTCCGCAAGGACACGCAGGTGGTCGCGGCC
>JBDSKZ010000100.1:0-8942 GCA_039916625.1 Pedococcus sp. | reverse complement strand
CCGGGCGCAGCTGTGCCCTGAGGGCGTCCAGAGGGACCGGGGACGCCGGTGGTGGGGCGTCGTCCCCTGGCTGCCCGCCCGGTCCAGTGGTCACCGCACCACCGTACGACGCGAGCCCCCCGGTCGTGGACGCGTAAACTTTGCGGGTGCCCGCCTACCTCGACCACGCCGCCACGACGCCGATGCTGCCCTCGGCCGTCGCCGCGATGACCGAGCAGCTGACCATCGCCGGGAACGCCTCGTCGCTGCACACCAGCGGGCGGCTCGCTCGTCGCGTCGTGGAGGAGTCGCGGGAGCGGATCGCCAAGGCGCTGGGAGCCCGACCGTCCGAGGTCGTCTTCACCTCGGGGGGCACCGAGTCCGACAACCTCGCCGTGGCCGGCACGTGGGAGGCGCGACGCGATGCCGACCCGGCACGGATCCGCATCGTCGCCAGTGCCATCGAGCACCACGCCGTGCTCGACTGTGTCGACCACCTCGTGAGCCACGAGGGCGCGAAGGTGAGCTGGGTCGAGCCCGACCCGCTCGGCGTGGTCGCGGTCGCGGCCGTGCGCGCGGCGATCGAGGAGGACCCCGACTCCGTTGCGCTGGTCACGGTGATGTGGGCCAACAACGAGGTCGGGACGGTCCAGCCCGTCGCCGAGCTGGCGGCCCTGGCCCACGAGTTCGGGATCCCGTTCCACACCGACGCCGTGCAGGCGGCCGGGCACGTCCCGCTGGACTTCGCTGCGTCCGGCGTCGACCTCATGACGCTGACCGGGCACAAGGTCGGCGGCCCACTCGGTATCGGTGCGCTGGTGGTCCGCCGGGACGCCAAAGTGGTGCCGCAGACGTTCGGGGGTGGCCAGGAGCGCCAGATCCGCAGCGGCACGCTCGACGTGCCCGCCGTCCGCGCGTTCGCCGTCGCCGTCGAGGCGTCCGTCGCCGCCCTCGAGACCGAGACCGCGCGACTCGTCGCGCTGCGCGACCGGCTCATCACCTCGGCGCAGGAGATGGGGTATGCGATCACGGTGACCGGCGCGTGGGAGCCGGGAGACGCCCTACGCCGGCTGCCCGGCAACGCCCACCTCCTCGTGCCGGGCTGCGAGGGCGACTCGCTGCTCTACCTGCTCGATGCCGCTGGGGTGGAGTGCTCGACGGGTTCGGCGTGCCAGGCGGGAGTGCCGCAGCCGTCCCACGTCCTGCTGGCCATGGGCATCCCCGAGAGCTCCGCTCGGGGGGCCCTGCGGCTCACGCTCGGCCACACCTCCACCGACGCCGACGTCGACGCGGTGCTGGCGGCACTGCCCGCAGCCGTTGAGCGCGCCCGCCGGGCCAGCGGGGTGGCGAGCTGATGCGGGTCGTCGCCGCCATGTCGGGGGGAGTCGACTCGGCCGTCGCCGCGGCGCGCATGCTCGACGCCGGTCATGAGGTCGTCGGTGTGCACCTCGCGCTCTCGCAGAGCGCAGCGACCCTGCGCGAGTCGGCCCGCGGGTGCTGCACGATCGAGGACGCCGGTGATGCCCGACGCGTGGCCGATGTGCTCGGAATCCCTTTCTACGTCTGGGACATGGCTGCGCGGTTCAAGCGCGACGTCATGGAGGACTTCGTCGCGGAGTACTCCGCCGGCCGCACGCCCAACCCGTGCCTGCGGTGCAACGAGAAGATCAAGTTCTCTGCGCTGCTCGACAAGGCGGTGGCGCTGGGGTTCGACGCCGTGGCCACCGGGCACTACGCGCAGATCGTGGAGCGCGAGGCCGGCGGTCGCGAGCTGCACCGCGCCGTGGACATGGCCAAGGACCAGTCCTACGTCCTGGGCGTGCTCGACACCGAGCAGCTGGCCCGTGCGTTCTTCCCGCTGGGCGACACCGCCAAGCCCGAAGTTCGTTCGGAGGCAAGGGAACGCGGCTTCTACGTCGCCTCCAAACCGGACTCGCACGACATCTGCTTCATCGCCGACGGCGACACCCGGGGCTGGCTCACGGCTCGGCTCGGTGAGCAGGAGGGCGACATCGTCGACGCGACCTCCGGCGAGGTGGTGGGGTCGCACGCCGGGTCGTACGGCTACACCGTGGGCCAACGGCGTGGCCTGGGCCTGCCGCGGTCGAGCCAGGACGGTGAACCCCGGTTCGTCGTCGGGGTCGACGCGTCCACCAACACCGTGACCATCGGAACGGCAGACCTGTTGGGGGTCAACGCGATTCGCGGCGACCACGCGCGCTGGTGCGGCGCCCCGCCTGAGGGAGTCGTCGAGGTCGGTGCGCAGGTGCGCGCACACGGCGAGGAGGTGCCCGCCCAGGCGTGGGCCAGCGGCGAGGACGTCGAGGTGCGGCTCTCCACCCGCATGCGGGGCGTCGCCCCCGGCCAGTCGGTGGTGCTCTACGAGGGCACCCGCGTGGTGGGTTCGGCGACGATCGCCTCGAGCTGGCTCGAGCGCTGACCGGTATGGCGTCAAGGGAGATACGGGACGGGACCCCCATGGCGCGCGTCCGTGCGTGGTGTCTGGCGTTCCCCGCCACGCAAGAGCGGATGTCGCACGGTGAGCCCTGCTGGTTCGCCGGCGGCAAGAAGATGTTCGTCATGACCGCCCAGCAGCACCATGACGACCGGGTGGGGTTCTGGGCGGCCGCACCGGAGGGCCAGCAGGGCGCGCTGGTCGCGGCTGAGCCGTTGCAGTACTACCGGCCCCCCTACGTCGGGACGCGCGGCTGGGTCGGGGTCTACCTCGACATCGACGATGTCGACTGGGACCGCGTCGAGGCAGTGGTCGAGGACGCGTGGCGGCAGGTCGCCCCGAAACGGCTGGTCGCGGAGTTCGACGGCGACTGACCTGGTCCCCCTGACCCGGCCGCCCCGATCAGGTGGTGGGGACGTCGGGGTGCCCAAGGCGCGGTCGAGGAGTGTCCTCGGTGCCGACTAGAGTCGAGGCCGTGGCTCGCGCAACTGGGATCGGCTCCCTTCCCGGAACCGACATCCGTGAGGCCCTGCGTGGCGTCCGCGAGATCCTGGCCGTGGACGACCACCTCCCGTACCTCCCGGAGCTGCCCGCTCGTGGACCCGGCGCGGACCTGATCGGCCGAGCCGCGGGGCTGCTCGTGGACCTGCACGTCGACCTGCAACCCGCAGGCTGGCGGCTCGTCGAACGCCCCGGCCACGACGCCTCGCGCACCGGCGCGCTCTGGCGTCAGGACCTCGACGAGCTGGCCGAGGCCTTCGACGGCTGGCAGGGCGAGCTCAAGCTCGCGTGCACCGGACCATGGACCCTCGCGGCCAACCTCGAGCTCACCCGCGGCGAGAAGGTGCTCGTCGACCCCGGTGCGGTGCGCGACCTCACCGGTTCGCTCGCCGAGGGCATCCGACTCCACCTCGAGACGGTGCAGCGACTGGTCCCCGGTGCCCGGCTCGTGCTGCAGGTGGACGAACCCTCCCTGCCCGCCGTCCTGGCCGGCCACCTGCCGACCGCCTCCGGGTACGGCTACCTGCGCACCGTCGACCCGCAGCGCGCGATGAACGGCCTGAGCGAGGTGCTTGCCGCCGCCGGGACGCATCCACTCGCACCCGTTCCCGGCGACGGCGACGGCGACCCACGGTTGGACCCACGCGGGGGCGCCCAACGCAGCGGGGGTGCCGACCACGGCGACGAGGTGCCCCTCGGCGAGGCGCGGGCGACGGTCGTGCACTGCTGCGACCGCGCCATACCCCTGCCGCTGCTGCGTGCCGCCGGAGTCAGCGCGGTGGCCCTGGACGTCACCGACCTCACCCCGCAACGCTGGGAGTCGATCGCAGCGACGACCGAGCAGGGCGTCGCCCTGTGGGCGGGCTGCCTCGCGACCGATGGTTCGGGTACGAGCAAGGCCGCCGCCCGGATGGTCGAGCGCGGCTGGAGCGACGCCGGGTTGTCGCCACGTGGGCTCGCCGACCTGGTCGCCTCCCCGACCTGCGGTCTCGCCGGGCTCACACCGCAGGGAGCCTGGAGCGTTCAACGCAAGGCGGTCGAGGTGGCTGCCGAGTGGACCGAACGAGCCGAGAGCTGACCCACCCATGAGCAGCGCGACCAACACCCCCACGAGCGACACCCCCACGAGCGACACCCCCACGAGCAACGGTCCTGCGAGCAACGGTCCTGCGGCCGCTGACGCCACGACAGGCCCCAGGATCCCCGGTGCCGCAGTGGCCGGGGCGCGGACGACCAAGGTGCCGTGGCAGGCGAAGTACCTGATGCTGTCCCTGATCTGGGGCTCGAGCTTCCTGCTCATGAAGGTCGGGCTGCGGACCATGGCACCGTTGCAGATCTCGGGGCTGCGCATCTACGCCGGCACCCTCACACTCTTGGTCCTGCTCGTCGTCACCGGCGGCCGGTTGCCGCGTGGACGCCGCACGTGGGGGCACCTGACCGTCTCCGGGATCTTCCTGACCGTCCTGCCGTTCAGCCTCTTCGCTCTGGGGGAGGAGCGCGTCTCCTCCGCGCTGGCCGGTATCGGCAACGCGACCACGCCGATCGCGGCCCTGTTCTTCGCGCTCCTGCTGCTGCCGAGCGACCGCCTCTCCCCGCGCAAGCTCGCGGCGGTGCTCATCGGGTTCCTGGGCGTCGTGGTCATCATCCAGCCGTGGGAGTCCGCGGGTCGCCCGGACCTGCTCGGCTTCGGCATGACCCTCGTGGCGGGTGCCTGCTACGGCCTCGGGTGGACCTACAACCGCCGCCACCTCGGGAGTGCCGACCTCGGTGGCCTGTCGATGCCGACGGCATTGCTGCTGGTGGGTTCGGCGCTGATGGCTCCGGTGCTCCTGGTGTGGTGGGCCAGGCACCGCGACACGTATGCAGCACCGTGGAGCGGGCACGTCGACCCTGCCGGGGGTGGCTGGCTCGTCCCCCTGCTGTGCGTGCTCGCGCTGGGCATCGTGGGCACCGGCCTGGCCTACATGCTCCAGTTCGACGTCGTGCGCGGTGCGGGCGCCACCGTGAGCACGACCGTCACCTACCTGATCCCCGTCGTCTCGGTCGTCCTCGGCGTCCTGGTGCTGGGGGAGCACCTCGCCTGGCCGCAGCTGCTCGGCGCGGCGATCGTCCTGGTGTCCGCCGCGGTGGTCGGGCTGCCGGCCCGACGACGCAAGGACGAGGTCGGGCCGGCGTCGTGAGCCGGATGGGCAGTGGTCAGGCCGAGGGCTTGTGCACCTCACGCCGCAGGATCTTGCCCGTCGCGCCCTTGGGGAGCTCGTCGACCGCCCAGATGTGGCGTGGGTACTTGTAGGCAGCGATCTTCGACTTCACGAAGGACTGCACGTCCTCCAGCGTCGCCTCGGCTCCCGGCCTCAGGGCGACGGCGGCACCGACCTCCTCGCCGAGGAGGTCGTCCGCGACCGCGACGACCGCTGCCTCGAGCACGTCGGGGTGCGCATAGAGCACCTCCTCGACCTCGCGGGGGTACACGTTCATGCCTCCGCGCAGGATCATGTCCTTCTTGCGGTCGACGATCGTGAAGTAGCCCTCGTCGTCCATGGTCGCGAGGTCGCCCGTGCGGAACCAGCCGTCGGGGATCGCCTCGGCCGTGGCCTCGGGGTTGCCCCAGTAGCCCTTCATGACGTTGTCTCCGCGGATCGCGATCTCCCCGACCCCGTCCCCCGACGGGACGTCGTTGCCGTCGAGGTCCACGAGCTTCATCTCGCAGCCCGGGATGGCCACGCCGATGGTGCCGGGCTTGCGCTCCTGGTCGGGCATGTTGAACGAGGCGACGGGTGAGGTCTCGGACAGCCCGTAGCCCTCGAGGATCATGCAGCCGAACTTGTCCTCGAACGCTCTCATCACCTCGTGCGGCATCGCTGATCCGCCGGAGCAGCAGGTGCGCAGTGACGTCGCGTCCATGCTGTCCGAGTCGGGGTGGTTGAGGATCGCGGCATACATGGTGGGCACGCCCAGCATGATCGTGACCTTCTCGTCGTTGATCACCTTGATGGCCTCGGCGGGGTCGAACCGCGGGATGAGTGCGAGCGCCGCACCCGCGATGACCGCTGCGTTGAGCCCCACCACGAGCCCGAAGACGTGGAACAGCGGCAGACAACCCATGACCACGTCGTCGTTCGTCGTTGCCTGGATGTCGACAGCGCTGCGATAGGCGTTGAGGTGGACGTTGCTGTGGGTGAGCTCGGCGCCCTTGGGACGACCCGTGGTGCCGGAGGTGTAGAGCACGATCGCCGTGTCGTCGTCGGCGCGCTCGTGCGGCTCGGCGATCGGCTCACCCTCCTCGATGGACCCCTCGTCCGGCCCGAGCGGCCCGCACTGGACGATCCGGGTGCCCGAGCTCGCGGCGCCCTCGGTGGCCTCCGCCACGAAGTCCGGCCAGACGAACGCCACCTTCGCACCAGAGTCGCTGAAGAAGAAGTCGATCTCGCCGGACTTGAGCAGCGGGTTCATCGGCACGACGACAGCGCCGGCGAGCAGGGAGCCGAAGAACACGACGGGGAAGGCCGGGACGTTCGGCAGGATGATCGCCACCCGGTCACCTGGTTCGACCCCCGCGGCGCGCAGCGATCCGGCCACCTTGGCCGCCATGGCGTGCAGGTGGGCGTAGCTCAGGTCGTTGCCCCTGAACTTGATGGCTGCCTGGTCGGGCGTCTTGCGTGCCGTGGTGACCAGGTTGGTCGCGAGGTTGGTCATAGGGGGCTCCGCATCGTCGGGGAACGTGGTCTGGTCATCCTTGCGGCTCGGGCCGGGTTTGGCCACGCACCGAGTTCGGCCACGCACGGGTTGGCGCGAGCGCGGCGAGCGGTCGAGCGTCGGTATGCCGCCCGGGCGACTACCCAGCCAACGCCGAACTGCGCGAGGGAGTGCCGCGGCGCCCACACCCACCGTCGGTGCGGTGCGGCAGGATGACCTGCGTGAGTCAGATGGCCTCCAGCAGCGTCCCCGACCAGACCCGTCACGAGTGGACCGGGCTCGCCGAGCAGGCAGGCGCCGCGCAGTTCGCCTACCACGTCAAGGACGCCCCGACGATCAGCGACGGCGAGTACGACGGCCTGATCCGACGGCTGACCGAGCTGGAGGACCAGCACCCCGAGCTGCGGACCCCACAGAGCCCGACCCAGCAGGTCGGGGGAGCGGTCTTCAGCACCGACTTCCAGGCGGTGGACCACCTCGAGCGGATGCTGTCACTGGACAACTGCTTCTCACCCGGGGAGCTGGCCGCCTGGGCGGCCCGGGTGACCCGCGACTCAGGGACGGCCGACTTCCACTACCTGTGCGAGCTCAAGATCGACGGACTCGCGGTCAACCTCCTCTACGAGAAGGGCCGCCTCGTGCGTGCCCTGACCCGCGGCGACGGCCGCACCGGCGAGGACGTGACCAACAACGTCCGGACCATCGACGGCATACCCCACCGACTGGCCGGCACCGACCACCCGACCCGCGTCGAGGTGCGGGGGGAGATCTTCTTCCCGATCGAGGGTTTTGCCGACCTCAACGCCTCGCTCGTGGAGGCGGGGAAGCCGCCGTTCGCCAACCCGCGCAACTCGGCTGCCGGGTCGCTGCGCCAGAAGGACCCCCGGGTCACCGCGAGCCGGCCCCTGCACATGCTCGTGCACGGCATCGGGTTCCGGGAGGGCCTGGAGCTGACCCGGCAGTCGCAGGCCTACGAGCTGATGCGCGGGTGGGGCCTGCCCATCTCGAGCCATTTCAGGGTCCTCGACACGATCGAGGACGTCCAGGCGTTCGTCGCGCACCTCGGCGAGCAGCGGCACAGCGTCGAGCACGAGCTCGACGGCATCGTGGTCAAGGTCGACGAGGTCAGCGTCCAGCGCCAGCTGGGGTCGACCTCGAGGGCACCGCGCTGGGCGATCGCCTACAAGTACCCGCCTGAGGAGGTCAACACCAAGCTCCTGGACATCCAGGTCGGTGTCGGACGCACCGGCCGGGTGACGCCCTTCGGGGTCATGGAGCCGGTGCTGGTCGCCGGGTCCACCGTCGAGCGGGCCACCCTCCACAACGGTGACGAGGTCCGTCGCAAGGGCGTGCTCGTCGGCGACACCATCGTGCTGCGCAAGGCCGGTGACGTGATCCCCGAGATCCTCGGGCCGGTCGTCGAGCTGCGCGACGGCACCGAGCGCGAGTTCGTCATGCCGACGCACTGCCCGTCGTGCGGCACCATCCTGGCGCCCGAGAAGGAGGGCGACAAGGACATCCGCTGCCCCAACTCCCGCACCTGCCCGGACCAGCTGCGCGAGCGACTCGCGGGGCTGGCAGGTCGTGGTGCCTTCGACATCGAGTCGCTGGGCTGGGAGGGCTCGGCCGCGCTCCTCGCTTCGGGGGTGCTCGAGGACGAGTCGGGGCTGTTCGCCCTGGACGAGCAGGCGATCGCCAGGGTCCCGCTGTTCACGCGCGCGGCCAAGAAGACCGACGCCGAGGATGACGTGCTCGACGGCCGAGTCCTGTCCGCCAACGGCCGGCGCCTCGTCGAGAACCTCCAGCAGGTCAAGGACCAGCCGTTGTGGCGGGTGCTCGTCGCCCTGTCGATCCGCCATGTCGGGCCGACCGCGGCGCGCGCGCTCGCCCAGCACTTCGCCGCCATGGACAACGTCCGCTCTGCAAGCCTCGAGGAGCTCGCCGCGGTCGAGGGCGTCGGGGCGGTGATCGCCGAGGCGGTGCGCGAGTGGTTCGACGCGCCCGGCAACGACTGGCACGTGCGGATCGTGGAGCGCTGGGCCGGCGACGGTGTGCGCATGCAGGACGCGCGCGACGAGTCGGTGGAGCAGACCCTCGCCGGGTTGACGATCGTCGTCACCGGTTCGCTGGAGGGGTTCTCCCGCGACGAGGCCAAGGAGGCCATCCTGACTCGCGGTGGCAAGGCCTCGGGCTCGGTGTCGAAGAAGACCGACTACGTCGTCGTCGGCGAGAACGCCGGGACCAAGGAGGAGAAGGCCCGCGAGCTCGGACGGCCCATCCTCGACGAGGCAGGCTTCCGTCGGCTGCTCGA